>DATADC010000063.1:0-12950 GCA_036258735.1 Candidatus Limnocylindria bacterium | reverse complement strand
GCGCCACCCCGGCCGGGCAACGGCCGCAGCCCCGTGCCGGCGCCGCCGAACGAGCCGCCGCGGCCGCGGCCGTAGGCTCCGAATCCCCCGGTCGGCTCGAGCGGAGCGAACGCGGGGTTGCCGGCCGCCGTCTCGCTGATCTGGTAGTCGTACTTGGTCGCCGCCTTCAGCTGCCCGTCGTCCCGCCAGCGGGCCTCGGGCGGCACCATGTGGCCCCGCAGGATGGCGTCGACCGTCTCGGCCACGTTGCGGTGCACGATGACGCGGTCGCGCTCCACGATCTCGACCAGCACGTCGAACGTCGGTGGCGCCTTGCGCTCCAGGACGGTCTTCTGCGTACCTCGCCGCCGCGCCTCCTCGTCGCCGAGGGTCACCGGCTGGATGCCGCCCACCAGGTCGGACAGGGTGGGGTTGAGCATCAGGTTATCGAGCGTGTTGCCGTGCGCGGTGCCCACCAGCTGCACGCCGCGCTCGGCGATGGT
Organism: Candidatus Limnocylindria bacterium; assembly: GCA_036258735.1. Lineage (GTDB taxonomy): Bacteria > Chloroflexota > Limnocylindria > QHBO01 > QHBO01 > JAPSGM01. The sequence goes on along the minus strand of DATADC010000063.1, from coordinate 12,468 downwards.
CCGCGCGGCGGCGGCCTCCAGCTCGGTCCCGATCTCGTCGATGACGATGACCTCGGGCATGTGATTCTCCACGGCCTCGATCATGACCGCGTGCTGCTCGTTCGGGGTGCGAACCTGCATGCGCCGCGCGTCGCCGATGCCCGGGTGCGGGATGTCGCCGTCGCCGGCGATCTCGTTGCTGGTGTCGACCACGATGACGCGCTTGCCGAGGTCGTCGGCGAGCACGCGCGCCACCTCGCGCAGCATGGTGGTCTTGCCCACCCCGGGCCGGCCCAGGATCAGCAGCGACTGCCCGGCCTCGACCATGTCGCGGATGATGTCGATGGTCCCGAACACCGCTCGCCCGATGCGGCAGGTCAGGCCCACCACCTTGCCGGCCCGGTTACGGATGGCGCTGATGCGGTGCAGCGTCCGTTCGATCCCGGCCCGGTTGTCGTCGCCGAAGGCGCCGATGTGGTCGATGACGTGCGCGATGTCGGCCTCAGTCACCTCCCGGTCCAGCAGCCGCTCCTCCCCGTGCGTGAAGCGCGCCTCCGGGACGCGGCCGAGGTCCATGACGACCTCCAGCAGGTCCGCCCGATTGGCGACCGTGCGCAGCCGCGTCACGATCTCGTCGGGCAGCGCTTCCATCAGCGCGTCGAGGTCGTCCGTGGTCTCCAGCCTGCTCAATGCTCCTCGAGTTCCTCCTACTGGATGGCCGGCACCATGGCCGGCTGACGGACCGCGGACCGCACCTCGCGTACCAGCATGGTGACGCGGCCGATCGGCTCGAAGCCGGCGTCCGCCGCGGCCCGCAGGCCCGTTGCCTCGTATGTTCGCACCGGGGACAGGATCCCGGCAGCCAGGGCCTCGGCTCCCATCACGCTCAGCACGCCGCGCAGGAACTCCTCGCCGTCGGCCGTGTCGCGGACCAGGAAGCGCAGGTAGTGCGGGCCCTCGCGGCAGCCGCCGTGCTGCGCGAACCCGCCGGCCCGCTGCTCCCAGGGCAGGAACCAGGCGTCCACGCCGGAGAAGTGCAGCAGCGGGTTGAGGCTGGTGCGCGGCACCACGCCCTCGTGCCCCGCCGTCTCCCAGTCCTCGGCCCGATAGCCCTCGATCCGCGCGATGGCCGGCGGGGTTGCGTGGGTCCAGAGGTCGAAAAGGTGCCATGCGTCCGGTGCGCCGGCACGCTGAAGCTCCACGCTCGAGCGCTGGCGAGCCGTGGAAGTGGAGTGCGAGTGCCCGTCACGTCCCAGGACGCGGCGCACCCAGGAGGCGGGGCCGCGCACGCCCACCGGCGCCAGGTAGTGGATCTCCTCCTGGGCGTAGGCCAGGAAGCCCATCTGCCCGAACAGCTCCAGGTTGTCCGGCACGTCGGAGCAGGCGGCGTGGAAACGCGGCACGTTGCGCCCGACCGCCTCCTCGACCAGGGCGCTGAGCAAGGCGTAGCGGACCTCGCCGGCCATGGCGCCATCCGCGGCATCGAGCTCGGTGATGACCCAGTCGTGGCGCCGCGGCTCCTCGATCGCCCGGCACGAGCCGACCAGCTCGCTGCCCGACTCGGCCACGAGGTGCACGGACGGGTGGCGAAGCGGCAGCCACGAGGGGATCAGCGCAGCCAGGCTGATGCGCGCGCCGGTCGGGCTGGGCGCCGGGACGCCCAGGGAGCGGCGGTAGCCGTCGGCAGAGACGTGGACGCGCCGAGACAGGTCGGCCAGCGCCTGCCGGTCGGTGATCCGCGCGGGACGGATGACGCCCCCGACCGCGGTCACGCCTCGATCATCTCCAGCAGCAGCCGGTGCAGCCGGCGGTCATCGGTCAGCTCGGGGTGGAAGGCGGTGGCCAGCACCTTCCCCTGGCGAACCGCGATCGGCCGGCCCGACTCGTCGCGTGCCAGCACTTCGACGCCAGGACCCGTCTGGGCCAGGACCGGGGCGCGGATGAAGACGCCACGCAGCGGCCGGTCGCCAACGGCCGGGATGGAGACATCGGCCTCGTGCGAGTCCAGCTGCCTGCCGTAGGCGTTGCGCTGGACGGTGACGTCGAGCAGCGGCAGCACCGGATCGTCGCCCTCCGTCGTGCGCCGCGACAGCAGGATCATGCCGGCGCACGTGCCCAGCAGGGGCCGACCCGCATCGGCCATGGCCAGGATCGGCTCGCGGAGCCCGTAGCGGTCGATGAGGCGCCGCATGGTGGTCGACTCGCCGCCGGGCAGGATCAGGGCGTCCAGGGCCTTGAGGTCGCTGGGGAGGCGCACCAGGACCGGCTCTGCGCCGATCGCCGCCACCGCATCGGCGTGCTCGCGAACCGCGCCCTGGAGCGCCAGGATCCCGATGCGCGGGCGTCGAGCCTCGCCAGGCTGCGCCGCCTGGCGATCCCCCCTCTCGAGGGTGACCGATTCGGCCATTCCGCCCTCGCTACCAGCCGCGGACGGCCAGGCGCTCCTCCACCGGGATGTCGGAGAGCTCCAGGCCGGGCATCGCCTGGCCGAGCCCGGCGCTCACTTCGGCCAGGATCTCCGGGTTGTCGTAGTGGGTGGTCGCCATGACGACGGCGCGCGCCACGCGCTCCGGCTGTTCGCTCTTGAAGATTCCGGACCCGACGAACACCGCCTGGGCGCCCAGCTGGCGCATCAGGCTGGCGTCTGCGGGTGTCGCCACGCCGCCTGCCGAGAAGTTCGGCACCGGCAGCTCCCCCAGCTCGGCGGTCTGCTTAACCACGTCCACTGGCGCACGCAGCTCCTTGGCCGCGGCGAACAGCTCGTCCTGGCGCATGCCGGTCAGCTCGCGGATGCCCTTCATCACAGCGCGCATGTGGCGCACCGCCTCCACGATGTTTCCGGTCCCGGCCTCGCCTTTGGTACGGATCATGGCCGCGCCCTCGCCGATGCGCCGCAACGCCTCGCCCAGGTCACGGCAGCCGCACACGAACGGCACCTGGAACTGGTGCTTGTCGATGTGGTGCTCCTCGTCGGCCGGCGTGAGCACCTCGGACTCGTCGATGAAGTCGACCTCCAGCTGCTGGAGGATCTGGGCCTCGGCGATATGCCCGATGCGGCACTTGGCCATGACCGGGATGCTGACCGCGTCCTTGATCTGCTCGATCAGACGCGGGTCGCTCATCCGGGCCACGCCGCCGAACTTGCGGATGTCGCTGGGCACGCGCTCGAGAGCCATGACGGCGACCGCGCCGGCCTCCTCGGCGATGCGGGCGTGGTCGGCGGTGACGACGTCCATGATCACGCCGCCCGACAGCATGCGGGCCAGCCCGACCTTGGTCGTCCAGGTTGATCGCTGGATGGTGGTCATTCGCAGGCGATTGTACTCGTGGCGGGCGGGCGCTCCCAACCCGCCGTCCGCCGGTATTGGCGTGGCAGCGCCGCGTGCTGCAGCGATCGGCGCACCAGCCTCGCTTGGTGCAGCATCCGTGTCGCTGTGCGCAACGCCGCGCGTGGCACGCTGCGCCGCCCGGACCCGAGCACCGCGCACCACACGGCTCGTTGCTATGATCCGCCTCGAGGCGCAGGGATGATCAACGCACCGGTGCTGGTCCTGAACCAGAACTACGAACCACTCAACGTCTGCGACATCAGGCGCGCCTTCACGCTGCTCGGCTCCGCCAAGGCCGAGCTGCTGGAGCGCAACCACCAGGTCATCCACACGCCCACGCTGGCGATCCGGGCGCCATCGGTCATCCGACTCCAGTACCACGTCAAGCGGCCACGGCCGCGCGTCAAGCTGAGCCGGCGCGAGGTCTTCGCCCGGGACCGGCACACGTGCCAGTACTGCGGCGCCACCAGCCGTGACCTGACCATCGACCATGTGACGCCCAAGCACCGTGGCGGCCGCCACGAGTGGGAGAACCTGGTGGCGGCGTGCCGGACCTGCAACCACCGCAAGGGTTCAAAGACGCTGAGCGAGGCGCGCATGGCGCTGCTGCGCGAGCCCCGCGCGCCGCGCGCCGACGTGCGCTACCTGTTCGGCTCGTACCTCGCCGACGAGCGCAACGACGCCTGGCGTTCCTACCTGTTCCTGGAGTCGAGCGCAGCGTCGCGCTCCTGACGCGCGTGTCGCTCCCATGAGCGTGCGCGACGGCGACGAGCTGGTCGTCGCAATTCCGCCTTCGGTGCGCCGCGTGCTCCGCACGCTGCGGGACGCCGGGCACGAGGCGGCCCTGGTCGGCGGCTGCGTGCGCGACGTGGTACGCGGCGAGACGTCGACCGACTGGGACGTGGCCACGTCGGGGCCGCCGGAAGCCGTGGCGGCGCTGTTTCCGGGGTCCAGCTGGGAGAATCGGTTCGGAACCGTGACGGTGACGGCGGCGGACGGCGGCGGTCCGGCGGTCGAGGCGACCACGTACCGGGTCGAGGGCCCGTACCTCGACGGTCGGCGGCCGGCCGAGGTGCGCTGGGGCACCTCGCTGCATGGCGATCTCTCGAGGCGCGACTTCACGATCAACGCCATGGCGTGGGTTCCGAGTGACCCGGCCACGATGGACGCCGGCACGCTGGTGGACCCCTTCCACGGCGCCGACGACCTGCGCGCCGGCGTCCTGCGCGCGGTGGGCGACGCCGACGAGCGCTTCGCGGAGGACGCGCTGCGCCTTGTCCGGGCGGTGCGGTTCGCGGTCCGATTCGACCTGCGGCTGGACCCGGCCACCGAGCGTGCAATTCGGCGCAACGCCTCGGCCGCGGCCGCCCTGTCGGGGGAGCGGGTGCGCGACGAACTGACGCAGATCCTGCGTGGCCAGGCGCCGTCACGCGCCTTCGCGCTGATGGAGTCGCTGGGCCTGCTGGACGTGCTGCTGCCGGAGCTGGCCGCGCTGCGCGGCGTGCCACAGGCCAAGTCCCCGCCCGGTGACGCCCTGGACCACTCGCTGCGGACCGTCGACGCGCTTCCCGCGCACGACCCGGCACTGCGCATGGCCGGGCTCCTGCACGACCTCGGCAAGGCGACCACGCTGGCCGACGGCCACTTCATCGGCCACGAGCGAGAGGGCGCGCAGCTCGCCGAGCGCGTGCTGCGCAGGCTGCGCACCCCGAATGCCGACCTGGCCCGCATCACCGCCCTCATCCGGCACCACATGTTTGCCTACGCCCCGGCATGGACCGATGCGGCGGTGCGCCGCTTCGTGAGACGGGTGGGGGAGGCCAGGCTGGACGACCTGTTCTCCCTGCGCGCTGCCGACAACCTGGCCAGCGGCGCCCGCGAGCCTGCGACCGGTGGGCTCGACGAGCTGCGCGCCCGGGCGCGGCACGTCGTGGAGGCAGACCCGATCCGGCCCGGCCAGCTCGCGGTGGACGGGCACGACCTCATGCGCGAGCTGGGCATCGAGCCGGGGCCGCTGGTCGGGAGGCTGCTTGCCCAGCTGTTCGAGGCGGTCCTCGACGCGCCCGAGCTCAACAAGCGCGAGGCGCTGCTGCGGCTGGCTCGCGAACGGGCGGCATCCGCCTCTGGCGGTGCGGCGGCGCACCGCCAAGCGGGGGCCTCATCGGAGGCCGGTGAATAGGCCGCTGCTACAATCGGCCGTCCCAGAAGTTGTGCCCCACCCCGGAGGTCCGCTCGCCGCGATGACAGCCATCGGGCGCCGAGCCGCTCGGCTCGAGCACCGGCTGACGCGACCGAACGCGTCCCTGGCCGAGCTGGAGGCGGCCGTGGCCCTGGCCGTCGAGCACGAATGCGCGGCCATCTGCGTCAACCCGTGGCAGGTCAGGGCCGCCAAGCGCGCCATGGGTCGCTCTCGAATGCGGCTCGGCACGGTGGTCGGCTACCCGCATGGCACCCAGATCCTTGCGGTGAAGGCCTTCGAGGCCAGCAAGGCGCTGGAGCAGGGCGCGAACCAGGTCGACTTCGTGCTGAACGGCGGCGCGTTGCTCTCGGGCGACGAGGAGATCGTCTACAACGACATGCTGGCCGTGGTGGACATGGCCCATTCGGCGCTCGCCGTGGCGGGCGTCATCGTGGGGGCCGAGCCGCTCGACGACGACCTGCTGCGCCGAGCCTGCCGCCTGGCGGAGCGAGCGGGCGCCGACTACGTGGTCACCTCTCCGGGAGATGTCCCCGCCCGCCGGAGCGTGCGGCAGGCCGCCGTGCTGCGCGACAGCGTAGGCCCGCGCGTCCAGGTCAAGGCCTCCGGCCGGTTCCGCCGCCCGGCGGACTTGCGAGCGGCCGCGGCCGCCGGAGCGGCCCGCATCTCGGCCGAGCTGACGACCGACCTGTTGCAGGCGGTGGCCGGCTGGGGGCAGGATGGCACCCCACCGGGCGCCGGCTTGCCCGGCTCCGGCGCGCTCGCGGTCCGGGACAGCGTCGGGTCAGGCGCGGGCTAGGCCGAAGGAGGAACGATTGCGGATCCTGGTCGTCGGCGGCGCCGGCTACGTCGGCTCCACCAGCGTGGAGACCTTCCTGGAGGCCGGCCACGAGGTGACCGTCTATGACGACCTGTCCACCGGGCACGCCGCCGCCGTCACGCCGCCCGCGGAGCTGGTGCGAGGCACCATCCAGGACCAGGTCCTGCTCGAATCGGTCCTGCGCAAGCGGCGCATCGAGGCCGTGCTGCACTGCGCCGCCAAGTCGCTGGTGGGCGAGAGCATGGCCGATCCCGCGCTGTACTACCGTCACAACGTGTCGGGCGGGGTGGCCATGCTGGAGGTCATGCGCCGCGCCGGCGTGAGCCGGCTCGTCTACTCGTCGAGCGCCGCCGTCTACGGCGAGCCGAAGCGGGTGCCCATCGCCGAGGCCGACCGCACCGAGCCGATCAATCCCTACGGCGCCACCAAGCTGGCCTTCGAGGGTGCCATGCGCTGGTTCGCGGCGGCGCACGCCTTCCGCTGCATCAGCCTGCGCTACTTCAACGTGGCGGGCGCCACCGAGCGCAACGGCGAGGACCACGACCCCGAGACGCACCTCATCCCGCTGGTGCTGCGGGTGGCCGCCGGGCTCGCGAACCATGTCCAGATCTACGGCCAGGACTACCCCACGCCCGACGGCACCTGCATCCGGGACTTCATCCACGTCCGCGACCTGGGCGCGGCTCACCTGCTGGCGCTGGAGGCGACCGGCGACGCCGAGCCTTCGCTGGAGGTCTACAACCTCGGGTCGGCGGCGGGCTTCAGCGTTCGCGAGGTGGTTGAGGCCGCCCGCAAGGTGACCTCGCGGCCCATCCCGGCCAGGGTCGTCAAGCGTCGCCTGGGCGACCCGCCGGTGCTGGTGGCGTCGTCGCGACGCGCACGGCGCGAGCTCGGCTGGCAGCCGCAGCACAGCAAGCTGGAGCAGATGCTGACCGATGCGTGGGCCTGGTACCTGGCGCATCCCACCGGCTACGAGGGACCCGAGCCGGCGAAGGCGGCCGCGGGCAATGGCTCCGGCAGCGTGCCAGCGCACGCGGCGGTGACGCGGCGGTAGTCGGCGGCCAGGGCGGCCGGACTAGTCGGCGCAGGCCGCGCAGCGGCCGTAGAAGTCGATGCGCGCGTCGTCGATGACGAAGCCGGTTTCGGCGGCGACGCGGTCGGCGACCGGGCGCACGTAGCTCTCCCCGATCTCCAGCACCCGACCGCAGCGCGTGCACGCCAGGTGATGGTGGTGCTGCGGCCGGCAGGCAACGTACGTCGAGCCATGGCCCTCCGGCTCCAGCCTGCGCGCGACTCCCGCCGAGACGAGCGCCTCCAGCGTCCGGAAGATGGTGGCCCGCCCGATATCGCCGCGCCCCTCGCGCAGCGCCCGCCACAGCTCCTCCGCGGTCTGCGGCCTGGCGGCGGCGTCCAGCGCCTCTGCCACCGCCAGTCGCTGCGGCGTGACCCGCTCGCCCGCGGCGCGAAGCCGCTCGGCCGCGCCGCGCGCCATCAGTGGCCGCCGACCGCGCCGGCCCACGTCGAGAAGACGTAGATCGCCGCCACGCCCGCCAGCGTTGCGACCACCAGCCAGCTGGAGCGCTGGGCGCGGTGCGCCTCGGGCAGCAGCTCGGCCGCGCCGATGTAGAGGAAGAACCCGGCGAACACCGCCAGCATGCCTCCCAGCACCGGATCCGGCACGGTCAGGAGCAGGCCCAGGAACACGCCCAGCACGGGCGCCACGGCCACGATCGCCACCCACCAGTACGTCTCCCGTAGCGGTGCGCGGCTGGCAAGCATGAAGCTCACGATGCCGATGCCGTCGCTGAAGCGGTGCACGATGACCACGACTGCGATGACCAGGCCCAGCCCGCCGCCGATGACGAGGCCGGCCGCCAGCGCCACGCCGTCCAGGAACGAGTGGAGGCTCATCCCGCCGGCACCCAGGACGCCGATGTGGCGGTGCGCCGCCTCGCCGTGGTCGATCTCGGTGGCGGCCTCGTGCCCGACGTGCAGGGCGGTGACCTTCTCCACCGCGTAGAACGCCAGGAACCCGACCGCGGTGAAGAGCATGGCAGCGTCAAGTGAGCCCAGGTGCTCCACCGAGTCCGGCATCAGGTCGAAGAACGCGGCGCCGATGCGGATGCCGGCACCGACCGCGATGACCACGCCAACGGCGGCCGACACGCGCAGGGCCACGAGGCCGCCGGCCAGCGCCGAGACGAGGGCCCCCACCGAGACCAGCACCGCGGTCAGCTGCATGACACCTCCTATGTGATACCCAGTATCACCAGCCTGTCAAGACCGCTGCCTCGCCGTGGTACGATCGCCCGCACACGACGGAGCCTCGTTTGACAGAGACTGACCAGCGCCCGGCGCGACGCCGGGCCCCTCGATCCTCCCGCCGGGCCGCGACATCCGTGGCCGTCCCCTCCACCGCCACCACCGACTACTCGCCAGAGACCGATTCGCCGCTGCTCGCAGCCGTGCTGGCCGCCCAGAAGGCATATCGGTTCGGCGACATCGAGCTGCCGGCCACCATCGCCCGCGCCATCGAGAAGATGGGCTTCGTGCAGCCAACCGAGGTTCAGGCGCGGGCCATCGGTCCGCTGCGCGCCGGGAAGGACCTCATCGGGCAGGCCCAGACCGGCACCGGCAAGACGGCCGCCTTCGGCATCCCGCTGGTGGAGAAGGTCGACCCCAACGCGAGGTACGTCCAGGCGCTGGTGCTCACGCCGACCCGCGAGCTGTGCGTGCAGGTGACCGAGGAGGTCCGACGCATCGGCGTATTCCGCAACGTCGAGGCGGTGGCGATCTACGGGGGGTCGAGCATGGACCGCCAGGTGGGTGCGCTCAAGCGCGGCGTCCCCGTGGTGGTCGGTACGCCCGGACGGGTCCTGGACCTGGTCCGCCGCGGCGACCTGCGTCTGGACCGGGTGCACACCGTGATCCTGGACGAGGCCGACCGCATGCTCGACATGGGCTTCATCGTCGACGTGGAGACGATCCTGTCCCGCTGCCCGCGGACCCGCCAGACGGCCCTTTTCAGCGCCACGATGCCGTACGCCATCCTGCGCATCTGCGACCGCTTCATGGACCGCGCCGCCGAGCACATCGTGGTCAAGCCGGAGATGCGCACCGTGGAGACGGTCCGCCAGGTCGTCTACTTCGTGGCCGAGCAAGACAAGGTGCGCGCCCTGCTGGAGCTCACCGAGAAGCTGGAGATCGACCGCCTGCTCGTCTTTCGTCACACCCAGATCGGCGTCGACCGGCTGGCGCTCACCCTGCGGCGGCGCGGCCAGAACGTGGCGGCCCTGCACGGCGGCATGAGCCAGCGCGACCGGACCCGGACCCTGGACGACTTCCGTTCGGGCAAGATCCGCTTCCTGGTGGCCACCAACGTGGCCAGCCGCGGCCTCGACATCACCGACCTGCCGTTCGTGCTCTCGTACGACATCCCCGAGGACGCCGACACGTACGTGCACCGGGTCGGGCGGACCGCGCGCGCCGGCAAGAAGGGCACCGCCATCACCTTCGTCGGCGAGTGGGACCTTGAGGCCTGGGACCAGATCCGCGAGCAGGTGGGCGCCCCGATCGAGGAGGGCGAGCTGGAGCTCTACGCCCCGGCGCCCGCCTGACCGAGCTGGCGGCCGGCGTCGCCCGGTCGGCACGTGAACGTCTCTCCATTCTGGCGCGTAACGTAAGCGTGCTGACATGAGCGAGGACCGGTCCGACCTCCCGCAGCTCACCACCCGTTCGGACGCCGTCATCACCAGCGTCGAGTGGCTGTTCGAGCCTGCCTGGCGCGGGGAGCGCCTCATGGCCCGCGTGCGCGACGGGGCAGTGACGCTGACCGACCGCACCGGAGAGCCGGCCGGGGCGGACTGCGCCGAGGCCGAGCAGATCCTGGCCAATGCGGTCGATGCCGACGAGGCGCTGATCGACGGCGTGTGGACCAGCATGCCGTTCCTTGGCGCGGGCAGCGCCGCGCGACACCTCGCCGAGGCCATCGCCGAGGAAGGCCTCGAGGACGAGGTGCCCGACCCGATCGAGAACGAGCCGCGCCGCGCGTTCGTGGCCATCGACCTCGTCGAGCTCGACGGCCAGGCGCTGCACGAAGTGCCGTATCTCGAGCGCCGGCGGCTGCTGGCGTCCGTCGTCGACGAGAACGTGCGGGTCCGGGTCACTCCCGCCGTCCGCAACCCGATCTACAGCTGGCTGATTGCCTGGCGCGCGAACGGCTTCAGCCACTACGTCGCCAAGCACGTCAACTCGCGCTACCACCCCGGCGAGATGGCCGACGACTGGCTGGAGATCTCGACGGACGAGCGACGCGGGCCGAGCCCCATCGGGCGGCTCATCGGTAGCCGACCAAAGAAGGTGGCCCGCATCCATGACGAGGGCCAGGCCACCTAGCTCGTCCGCCTGCCCCTGGCTGGGGGTCGGCGGGGGGTCGCGTGCTAGGCTGTTCGTGCCCGAGCCGAGCACGACAGCAGGAGGCAGCGCTGACCTCACAACCCGCCGCTCCGCCGGCGTCGGCGCTCGATGAGAACGGCCTCGCCGAGGTCCGCCGGGTGGGCAGCGCCGACTTGATGGTCGGCATCCCGAGCTTCGGCAACGCGGAGACGATTGGCTACGTGGTCCGCGCCGCGCAGGCGGGGATGGTGCAGTACTTCCCCGACCTCAAGCCGGTCCTGGTCAATAGCGACGGCGGCTCCCCCGACGACACGCCACGCGTGGCGGTCAGCACCGAGAGTCCCGAGTACATCGAGAAGATCATCCTGGTCAGCCCGCGCCACAAGCTGCAGCGGGTCAGCCTCACCTACCAGGGCATCAGCGGCAAGGGGACCGCGGTGCGCGCCCTGCTCGAGGTGGCGCGGGAGCTGAAGGTCAAGGCCTTCGTGATGGTCGACTCGGACCTGCGCAGCATCGTGCCGGAGTGGATCGAGCTGCTGGCCGGGCCGATCCTGAAGGGCGGCTATGACTTCGTGGCGCCCCTGTACGCCCGCTTCAAGTACGACGGCACCATCACCAACAACATTGCCTACCCGCTGACCCGGGCGCTGTACGGTGCCCGCATCCGTCAGCCCATCGGTGGCGAGTTCGCCGTCTCGGGCGACCTGGTGCAGCGCTACCTGGAGCTCAAGACCTTCGACGAGCTGACGGCGCGCTTCGGCATCGACGTCTGGATGACGCATTCGGCCATCAACGAGGGCTTTGCGGTGTGCCAGGCCCGCCTGGGCGCCAAGATCCACGACGCGAAGGATCCCGCCTCGGACCTGGGGCCGATGTTCCGGCAGGTGGTGGGCACCCTCTTCCGCCTGGCCGCCGTTTACCAGGACCGATGGCTCCGCGTGCGCGGCTCGCACGCCATCCCCGAGTACGGGTTCGAGCGGGTCATCGCCCCGGAGCCGATCAACGTCGATCACGCCAAGCTGCTGGACAGCTTCGAGACCGCCCGCCTGGGGCAGCGTGACGTGTGGGCCGCCATGCTGGCGCCCGAGCAGCTCGAGCGGGTGATGACCCTGGAGGTCCCCGACCGGCCGGCCGACTTCCACTTTCCGTCCGAGCTGTGGATCCGCTGCCTCTACGACACCATGGTCGCCTTCCACCGTCCCGGCGCCGATCGCGACCGGCTCCTTGCGGGCCTGACGCCGCTGTACTTCGGGCGGACGGCGGGCTTCATGGCCGAGACGCTGGAGATGACCACCGACCAGGCCGAGCGCGTCATCGACGGCCAGGCGCGCGCGTTCGAGGAGCTCAAACCGTACCTGGTGGGCCGCTGGCGCGAGCTGCTCGCCCATCGGGACGGCTGATGGCGCCGCGCCGACGCACTCCCTACCGCATCCTGCTGCCGCTGGCCAACCCCCGCACCGCCCGCGACCTGGTGCGCATCGGGGCCGGCATCAGCGACGGCCGGCCGACCGAGATCACGGCGCTGGGCATCGTCGAGGTGCCCGAGGGCGTGTCGTTGTCCGAGGGCGCCACCCAGGCGCGCACGGCGCGCCGCCTCCTGCAGCGGGTGCTGGACTTCGGCGACGAGGAGGGCGTCGAGATCCGGACCATGGTCCGCATCGGCCGGCGAGCGGCGGACGGCGTGATCGAGGCCGTCGGCGAGGAGGGCACCGACCTCGTGGTCTTCGGCTGGGGAGGCCCCCCCACGG
>DATADC010000062.1:0-1972 GCA_036258735.1 Candidatus Limnocylindria bacterium | reverse complement strand
TCGCGTAGCTCTTGCTGAAGCCGCCGATCAGCACGCTGCGCTCGCGCATGCCCGGCAGCGAGGGGAAGGCTGTGTGCCGGTGCTCGCCGTAGACGAGCTGCTCGTAGATCTCGTCGCTGATGACCAGCAGGTCGTGGCGCTCTGCAACCTCACCGATGGCCGCCAGCTCGTCGCGGCCGAGCACCGCGCCGGTGGGATTGTTCGGATAGCCCAGGAAGATGGCGCGCGTCCGCGACGTCACCGCCGCCTCCACCTGCTGCGCGCTGAGGCGGAAGTCGGCGGCGCGGGCGGTGGGCAGCGCCACGGGGCGGCCGCCGGCCAGCGTGATGCACGGCCCGTAGGCCACGAAGCAGGGTTCGTGGTGGATGATCTCGTCACCGCGGTTGACCACCGCCCGCAGCGTGGCATCCAGCGCCTCGGACGCGCCCACGGTGACGAGCAGCTCGGTCCTCGGGTCGTACTCCACGTCGTGGCGGGCGCGCAGGTCGGCGGCGATCGCCTCCCGCAGCTCGATCATGCCGCCGTTGGCGGTGTAGTGCGTCTCCCCCGCCTCGAGGCTGTCGATCGCGGCGCGCGTGATGGGCTCGGGCGTGGTGAAGTCCGGCTCCCCGATGGTCAGGCTGATGACGTCACGCATCTCGGCCAGCATGTCGAAGAAGCGGCGAATGCCCGAGGGTGGCATGTCGCGGATCGTGGCCGACAGGAATCGGTCGGCCGAGGTGGCGCCCGGTGCGGCGGCGACCTCGGGGCGTGGCGCGGCGGCCGGCTCTATGCTCATCGGGCCACAGTCTAGACCCAGCCGCTAGCCTTGCCGCGTGCAAGAGGTCGAGACCATCCTGGCCCTGCTGGGGGTGGCCGCGGCCCTGACCGTCGTGGCGCGCCGGCTCGAGGTCCCGTACCCGATCGTCATGACCGTCGGCGGGCTGGCGATCGGGTTCATCCCCTACGTCCCCCGCGTGGCGCTGCCCCCGGACATCGTCTTCCTGGCCGTTCTGCCTCCGATCCTGTTCGCGGCCGCCTACTCCATGTCGCCGCGCGACCTGCGCATGTACGCCAGGCCGATCGCGCTGCTGGCCATCGGCCTCGTGCTGGCCACCACGCTGGTGGTCGGAGTGGTGGTCCACACGCTCGAGCCGGGCATCGGCTGGGCCGCGGCGTTCGCGCTGGGAGCCATCGTCTCGCCGCCCGATGCGGTGGCCGCCACCTCCATCGCGCGACGGCTCGGCATCCCGCGCCGGGCGGTGGCCATCCTGGAGGGCGAGAGCCTGGTCAACGATGCGACCGCGCTGGTGGCGCTGCGCCTGGCGGTGGCGGCCGCAGCCACGGGTACCTTCTCGCTGGCGGATGCCGCGGGCAGCTTCCTTGTCGTGAGCGTCGGCGGCGTCGCCATCGGGGTGGTGGTCGGCTGGCTGCTGGTTCAGCTGCTGAGGCGCCTGGACGACCCGCCGGTGGAGGTCCTCGTCTCGCTGCTCGGCCCGTTCGCGGCCTGGATACCGGCAGAAGCCCTTCACGTGTCCGGCGTGCTGTCGGTGGTGACCGCCGGGCTGCTGCTGGGGCGCGCTGCCGCGCGGGTGATGAGCTCCGACACCCGCGTGCTGGGCTCGGGCGTGTGGCAGATGGTGATCTTCATCCTCCACGGCCTCGTGTTCGTGCTGATCGGCCTGCAGCTGCCGGCCATCCTCGACTCGCTGCGCGCCGACCGAACCATCGGGGAGCTGGTGACGCTGGCGGTGGCGGTGAGCCTGGCCGTCATCTTGGTGCGGCTGGTCTGGGTGTTCCCCGGGACCTACCTGCCCCGCTGGCTCTCGGCCGGCATCCGTGAGCGCGAGCCGAGCCCCTCGCCGCGGGTCGTACTGATCGTCGGATGGGCCGGCATGCGCGGCGTCGTGTCGCTGGCCGCGGCGCTGGCGCTGCCCCTCAGCGTGGAGGGTGGTGCACCGTTTCCCGGACGCGACCTGCTTCTGTTCCTGAC
>DATADC010000061.1:0-2364 GCA_036258735.1 Candidatus Limnocylindria bacterium | reverse complement strand
TGCTGCCTCCCGTAGGAGTCTGGGCCGTGTCTCAGTCCCAGTCTGGCTGATCATCCTCTCAGACCAGCTACCGATCGTCGCCTTGGTGAGCCGTTACCCCACCAACTAGCTAATCGGACGCAGGCCCCTCCAGAAGCGCCTTTCGACTTTAGTCGACGAACCGAATCGCCGACCACATGCGGTATTAGCCACCCTTTCGGGCAGTTATTCCCCACTTCCGGGCAGGTCACCTACGCGTTACTCAGCCGTCCGCCACTAGGTTCCACCAGGCAAGCCCGATGGAACCCCGTTCGACTTGCATGTCTCACGCACCCCGCCAGCGTTTGTCCTGAGCCAGGATCAAACTCTCCGAACAAAAAACAGTGGTCTTGCCCGAGGGCTCCACCACCGTTCACAGTTCAGACTTGGTCCCGCTGACTCGTGTGGGTTCCTGTCACTCTTCAGCTGTTAAGGTCACGTGCCGATCGCTCGGCTTCGTTCGATTGGAGGCCTCCGCTGTTCGGAACCCCTGGCGCCAAGCGGCGCGATCCTCGGCGAATCGCCGTTCTTGAAACGCCCGCCGGCAGACGCCGGCGCGATGAACGACTCTAGACCACCCCCCTGGGGCTGTCAAGGCGGCCTCGACGCAGTCCAGAGCTGCCCGCAGTATAGAACAACGGTTCTAATGGGTCAAGGGGTTCGCTCCACCTGGCGGCGCCCCTGGAGCGAGCGGATCAGCGTCACGTCGTCGGCGTACTCGAGGTCACCACCGACCGGCAGGCCCCGGGCGATGCGCGTGACGCTGTCCACGTGGGGCGCCAGCAGGTCGGCGAGGTACATGGCCGTGGCCTCGCCCTCGAGGTTGGGGTTGGTGGCGAGGATCACCTCCCCAACGCCACCGGCGGCGACCCGTCCAACGAGCTCGCGCGCGCGGATCCGGTCGGGACCGATGCCGTCGAGCGGGCTGATGGCGCCGTGCAGGACGTGGTAGCGGCCGCGGAACTCGCCGGTGCGCTCGATGGCCAGCACGTCGAGCGGCTCCTCCACCACGCAGATGCGGCTCGGGTCGCGGCGCGGGTCGCCGCAGATCGCACACGGATCCACGCCGCGGTCGGTGATGTTGCAGCAGACGCTGCAGTAGTCGACCTGCTCCTTGACCGCGACCAGCGCATCGGCCAGGCCGCGAGCGTCGTCGGCCGAGGCGCGGAGCACGTGGTAGGCAAGGCGCTGCGCCGTCTTGCGACCGATGCCGGGCAGCCGGCTGAACTCGTCGATGAGCCGGGCGACCGGCGCGATGAGGCCGCTCACGCCCGGGTCAGCGGATGGAGGCGCCCAGGTCCGGCATGCCCGGCAGGCCGAGCCCACCGGCGACCGACGCCATGCGCTCGCGCTCGAGTTCCTTGCTGCGCGCGATGGCGTCGTTGACCGCGGCGACCATCAGGTCCTGGAGCATCTCGACCTCGGCGGGATCGACGGCGCCGGGGTCGATCTCGATGGCCCGGATCTCCTGCGCGCCGGTGATGACGACGCGTACGGCCCCGCCGCCGGCGGTTGCCTCGAGCGTGGCGTCGCGCAGCTCGGTCTGCACCTGCGCCATCTGGGTCTGCATCTGCTGCGCCATCTTGGCGATCTGTCCGATGTTCACGGCGTGCCTCTCCTCTAGCGGACCTCTGGGACGTCGACGAGCTGACCGCCGGTGACGCGCAGGACGCCGTCGAGGAGGGCCCGGCCGTCGGGGTCCGCCGGGTCCGGCGCCACGGCCTGGGCGACCGACAGCGGCGCGAGCTCGACGTTGCTGGTGATGCATTCGACGGCCCACGTCCCGGTCAGCACGTCGCCCAGCAGGTCCTCGATGGCCCGGCTCCGGGTGCTGGCCTTCTCGCGCATGAAGCGTCGCTCCTCCGGGAACGCCAGCGTCAGGCGGACGCCCTCGATCGCCACCGGGCGGCATTCGCGCAGCAGCGGCTTGATGGCGGGCGCCGCTCGATCCACCACGTCGGCCCAGCGGGCGACGATGGCCGTGAGTTCGGCGGGGCTCACCGGCACGGATGCCGGCTTGCCGGCCGCCACCGAAGCGGAGGCGTGAGCGTCGGCCGCCGACTCCGCCGGCGTGGCCGTCTCCGATGGCGGCTCAGGACGTTCGGCGACCGGGCGCTCAGCGGCCTCGGCTGCGGCCCGCTTCATTGCTGAGGCAGGGGCAGTCATCGACTCGACCGCCAGCAGCTCCATGGCCAACCGAGAACGTCCCTCGCGCGCGCCGGCGCCGGCGGCCTCCGCCAGGGTGCGCAGGATGACGGCCAGCCGACGCGCGCCCGGCGGGTCATCGGTGGTCGTCAAGAGCAGGTGGCGTGCCTCTGCCTCGGCCTGTGCGGCCACCTGCGCCAT
>DATADC010000060.1:0-2744 GCA_036258735.1 Candidatus Limnocylindria bacterium | reverse complement strand
ATGCGAGGGCGACGGTCGGACCGTGCTCCGTGACGAGCAGGCCCACGGTCTGGCGGCGCGTCAGCCCGAGCGTGCGCAGGTGGGCCGTTTCGCCGGCCCGTGCGGAGCCGGCGAGGATCAGTGACGAGGCAACGGCCAGGGCCGCATAGGCCGCCGCCACGATTGCGGCCGCGGCGACACCGGCCGAGACCGCGGCGACGACGGGCGACGTCCGGAACGCCACGGTGCGCTCGGCGCTCGGCCTGCCCGCCGTGATCGGCACCGAGCTGGGCGTCCCGCTGGAGGTCGAACCCGTCCATCTCGCGCTGCTGCTCCTTGCCACGGTCGTCACACTCGCGTGTGGCGTCGGGCTCGCCGCAGCGCTGCAACGCAGGGCGACGCCGGTCGCCGCCATCCGAAGGGGCATCGAGTGAACCGAGAGTCCGGGCCGCCGGGGCTGTTCGGGGGCCGCGCCGAGATCATCGACCTGCCGGCTGCGAGCGCGCCGAAGCCGGCGCCTCGCGCGCGCTTCGGCGAGGCCGCCCAGATCGTCTGCGACAACCTCGTGCGCATCTACAAGGTCGCCGACCTCGAGGTCGTGGCGCTCCAGGGGCTCGACCTGCACGTGGAGCCCGGGGAGTTCATCGCGCTGGTCGGAGCGTCGGGTAGCGGTAAGAGCACGCTGCTCAACATCCTGGCCGGGCTGGACGTGCCGTCCGCGGGCCGCGCGGTGGTCGCCGGCCACGTGCTGGGCGAGATGGGCACGCGCGAGCGGACCGAGTACCGCCGCAGCGTCATCGGCTTCGTGTGGCAGCAGACCGCGCGCAACCTGCTCCCCTACCTGACGGCCGAGGAGAACGTGGAGATGCCGATGCTGCTCCACGGCGTCCCGGCCCACGAGCGGCACGACCGCGCAGCGCAGCTGCTGGCCATGGTGGGTCTCGCCGACCGGGCCACCCACCGGCCCGACCGCCTCTCCGGCGGCGAGCAGCAGCGGGTGGCCATCGCGGTGGCGCTCGCCAACCGACCGGCGGTGCTGCTGGCGGACGAGCCGACCGGCGAGCTGGACTCCGACACCGCGCAGCAGGTCTTCGACCTCATGCGCCGGCTCAACCGCGAGCTGGGAGTGACGATCGTGGTCGTCACCCACGACCCGCTGGTCAGCGAGCGCGTCCAGCGCACCATCGCCATCCGGGATGGGCGCACCAGCACCGAGACGCTGCGCCGCGCCGCAGTCTCCGAAGAGGGCGTGCACCACGTCATCGCCGAGGAGTACGCGGTCCTGGACCGCGTCGGACGCCTCCAGCTCCCGCCGGCGCACGTCGAGGCGCTGGGGCTGCGGCGCAGGGTGCGCGTCGTCCTGGAGGACGACCACATCAGCATCTGGCCCGACCGCAGCGACGACGGCGCGGGTGGGCCCTCCTGATGGACTCGACCTACGCCCGCCCGGCCGCATCGGTCCAGCGTGAGCCGGCGGCTGCTCCTGGAGCCGCAGCTCTCCTGATGGTGGAGGCGCAGGGGCTGATGCGCGAGTACGTCACCCCCGGAGCGACCGTACACGCCGTCGCGGGCATCGACCTGACGATCGAGCGTGGGCAGCTGGTCGCCGTGCGCGGCCGATCGGGCTCGGGCAAGACGACGCTCTTGTCCCTGATCGGAACGCTCGACCGGCCCACCGCCGGCACGGTGACCGTGGACGGCCTGCGCGTTTCGGAGCTGCCCGAGTCGCGGCTGGTCGGCTTCCGGCGACGCAAGATCGGATTCATCTTCCAGGCCTTCGGCCTGCTCCCGATCCTCAGCGCGGCCGAAAACGTGGAGGTCCCGCTGCGCCTGGTCGGCGCCGACCCATCCGCGCGCGACCGGCGAGTGGCCGAGCTGCTCGACCAGGTGGGCCTTGGCGATCGCATGAACCACCGACCGCACGAGCTGTCGGGCGGCGAGCAGCAGCGGGTCGCCATCGCGCGGGCGCTCGCCAATCGGCCCGACCTGCTGCTGGCCGACGAGCCGACCGGCCAGCTGGACTCGCAGACCGGCCACTCCATCATGACCCTCCTGCGCGGCCTGGTCCGCACCGAGGGCGTCACCGCCGTGGTGGCCACGCACGACCCGGCCATGCTGGACGTGGCGGACCGTGTGATCGAGCTGCGCGACGGCAGGATCGTAGGAGCGGCGACTCCCGCCTGAGCCATCGCCTGGTCCGCGCCGCGTTCAGTCGCCGTGTCGCTGGGCGCAACCAATTGCGCACCGGGGCTGGCTGGCGCGAAACCTGTATCGCCGGGCGCTACAGGGCCCGCAGGAGCGGCCGCTCGTGCGCGATGCGTATCGCCGCATGCAACGGACGCGGACTCAGCGGTGACTCGTGCCGCGGGATTGGTATCGCTGGGCGGAACGCTCGACCCCGGAAACGTATATTGACATCCGTCTATATACTCGCCCAGTGAGGACCGCAGACCCCGACGTTCACCTGCTCCAGGCACTCGCCGACCCGGTGCGCCTGGCTATCGTGCGCCAGCTGGCGTCCAGCCCGGACTCCGTGTGCGCCTGCGACTTCACCGAATGCTGCAGCGTCAGCCAACCCACCGTCAGCCATCACCTCAAGGTGCTGCGCGAGGCCGGCGTGGTCAGCACCCAGCGGCGCGGCACCTTCATCTACTACGACCTCGCCCCCGACTTTGCCCGGCGCTGGTCGGCGCTGAGCGCCAGCCTGGCCGGCCTGGTCGCCATCAGCTGATGCCACACATCCAGGAGAGACCGATGACAGAGCA
>DATADC010000059.1:0-1600 GCA_036258735.1 Candidatus Limnocylindria bacterium | reverse complement strand
CGATATCTCCCCCTCTCCCTCCGGGAGAGGGGGCCGGGGGGTGAGGGAGAATAGAGTCGTATGTCCTTTCCGCTGCACCGCCCACGCCGCTTGCGGCGCACGGATGCGCTGCGCCGCCTCACGCGGGAGACGCGTCCGTCCGTCGGTCAACTGATCTATCCGCTCTTCGTCGCGGCCGGGATCGACGAGCCACAGCCGGTCGAGTCGATGCCCGGCGTCGACCGCTGGCCGATCGACCGCGTGGCCGACGAAGCCGCCCGCGCGGCTGACCTCGGAATCCCGGCCGTGCTGCTCTTCGGCCTGCCCGAGACGAAGGACGTGGTAGCCAGCGGGGCCTTCGCCGAGGACGGTGTGGTACAGCAGGCGACGCGGGCGATCAAGCGGTCGGTTCCGCACCTGGCGGTGATCGCCGACACCTGCGTCTGCGAGTACACCTCGCACGGCCACTGCGGCATCCTGACCGAGGACGACGACCCGGACGTGGCCAACGATCCGACCCTGGAGCTCCTGGTGCGCACCGCCGTCTCCCAGGCCGGGGCGGGGGTCGACGTGGTGGCCCCATCGGACATGATGGACGGCAGGGTGGGCGCCATCCGCCGGGGCCTGGACGAGCACGGCTTCCAGCACGTGCCGATCCTGGCCTATGCGGCTAAGTACGCCAGCGCCTTCTACGGCCCGTTCCGCGACGCAGCCGATTCCGCTCCCCAGTTCGGCGACCGCCGCAGCTACCAAATGGACCCGCCCAACGTGCGGGAGGCCATGCGTGAGATCGCCCTCGACATCGAAGAAGGGGCTGACGCGGTGATGGTCAAGCCGGCCCTGGCCTACCTGGACGTGATCCGCGCCGCCCGGGAGCGCTTCGATACGCCCCTGGCGGCCTACTGCGTCAGCGGGGAGTACGCCATGATCAAGGCCGCCGCCGCCAACGGCTGGCTGGACGAGCGGCGCGTCACCCTCGAGGTCGTGACCGGGATCGTGCGCGCCGGGGCGGACATGGTGATCACCTACCACGCCAAGGACCTGGCCCGCTGGCTTCAAGACCACTGATCGCTGCCGCGGGCGCAGCGAGGCCCCTCGGGGTCAAGGAAGGTGAGAAGGCACATGACCATGGCACCAGGGCTCACTGTGCGCCGTCGCACGGACCGCTCGGAGACACTCTTCGCCGAGGCGCAGCGGCACCTCCCCGGCGGGGTGAACAGTCCGGTGCGGGCCTTCCGCGGCGTCGGCGGGACACCACTCTTCGTCGAGCGGGCCAAAGGCAGCCGCATCGTCGACGTCGACGGCAACGAATACATCGACTACGTATGCTCCTGGGGGCCGCTCATCGCCGGCCATGCCCACCCGGAGATCGTGGCGGCCATCCAGCGCGCCGCCGAGCGGGGCACGAGCTACGGCGCGCCGACCGAGGTGGAGGTGCGCCTGGCGGTGCTGGTCAAGGAAGCGTTCCCGTCCATCGACTTGGTGCGCTTCGTGAACTCGGGCACCGAGGCCACCATGAGTGCCCTGCGCCTGGCCCGCGCCGCCACCGGTCGTGAGATGATCGTCAAGTTCGACGGTGGCTACCACGGCCACGCCGACGGTCTCCTGGTGCAGGCCGGCT
>DATADC010000058.1:0-6446 GCA_036258735.1 Candidatus Limnocylindria bacterium | reverse complement strand
TCGCGTCCAGCGAGGTTGCAGGCACCGTCGCTGCTGTCACCGTCTTCGTGGACCACAGTTCCACAGTTCCACGGTTCCACGGTTCCACGGGCCCCACGAACCGGCGTGATGCGGCGCTAGGGCTCCCTATCGTGCTCAGCGTCTCGCGCGCGCCATGGCGGCGATGAGGCGCATCACCAGCCGCACGACCACCAGCGCCGAGCGCTCGTCGGAATCACGTGCCGGCACCAGCTCGGTGAAGGCGGCGCCGGCGATCCGGCACCGCTGGGCCACGCCTCTCAGCAGGTCGGCCGCCTCCTCGTAGCTCAGCCCGCCCGGCGACTGGGCCGATACGGCCGGCATGACGGCGGGGTCCAGCGCGTCGCAGTCGAACGCGATGAAGACCGATGCGCCGGACGGCAGCCGATCGACCGCCGACGCGACGCCACGGTCGCGCAGCTCCCGCGCCGTGACCAGCTGGTTGCCCGCGCTCAGCGCGTCGGCCACGTCCTGGGATCGAGCCGATCCCACGCCGCGCAGCCCCACCTGGACGATGCCCTCCACGTACGCCAGCTCGGACGCCCGCCGCATTGGCGAGGAGTACCCCTCGCGGACGCCGGCCACCTCGTGGCGGAAGTCGAGGTGCGCGTCGACCTGCACAACCCAGAGCGGACCGGTCGCGTCATAGGCGCGCAGCACCGGAATCGGGATCGAGTCGTCACCGCCCAGCACGATGGGCACCGCGCCGGCGGCCAGCAGCCTCCGCACGGCCGCCTCGGCCCGCTCGTGGTTGCCCGGCCCGTCGTCGGGGGAGCCGGGAACGTCGCCGGCGTCGACCACGCGCAGGGACGACCCGGGCGGCAGCATGGGACCGCCGACATCGAAGTCGTGATGGTCGACGAAGGCGGCCATGCGCTCCGAGCGACGGCGCACAGCGGCCGGCGCATCGGCGCAACCGGCGGTGAGCCCCGGATCGGGGTACGGAACCCCGTACGGGATGCCGATGATGGCGACGTCCCCCGCCCCGTGCCTCAGCCTCGACGGCTCGGCGGCGGGCATCCCCAGGAAGGTGGACACCTCGCTCAGGCGCTGGCCGATCGGCGGCACCGGCGGCACCGGCCGACGACGGTGACGTGCGACACGTCGACCTCGAAGCCGGCGGCCTCGGCCAGCACGCCGGCGATGCGCTCGGCGGCACGGGCGGGGATCTCGCGCGACGCCCCGCACGCCGAGCAGTGCATGTGACCGTGCTCCGATCCGGGGCCGACGTGGTACTCCTCCCTCCCGTCGGCACCGTGGCCATGGCGGACGAGCCCGAGCTCCTCAAGGACGTCGAGCGTGCGGTACACGGTGGACGGGATGGTGCTCGGGTCGCGAGCCCGGCAGCGGTCGACCAGCTCGGCGCCGGTCACGTGACCGTCGGTCCCGGCCAGGACGTCGACCACGGCGCGCCGCTGGGGCGTCCAGCGCAGCCCGCGCTCGCGGAACTGGCGCGGCACGCTGGCCCACGGCCTGGGCAGGTCGGTCGCCGGCATGGCGGCCAGTATATGCCACGTCCATGTTGCTGCAACGTATTGCAATAGTAGCGACAGCCGGCTAGGATGAGGCCAATGACCCAGCTCCTCGTGCTCGCCGGGGCCGGCTTCCTGCTCGGGATGCGCCACGCGACCGATGCGGACCATGTGATCGCCGTCACGACCATCCTCAACCGCAGCCAGCGGTTCGCGCACGGCACGCTCATCGGCGCCATTTGGGGCCTGGGGCACACGATCACCGTCCTGGTGGTGGGAGTCGCCATCATCGTCTTCGGCGTCGTCATCCCGCCGGCCATCGGCCTCGGCATGGAGTTCGCCGTGGCGCTGATGCTCATCCTGTTGGGCCTCCTCAGCCTGACCGGGGGGATGCGCCGGCTGGTCGAGCGCTTCACGCCGCCCGCGCCGCTTCACGGGCACCCGCATGAGCACCTGCACGCCCACGATGACGAGTCGGGCATCCATCCGCACGGCCATGCCCACCTGCACGGTCACGGCACGAACCCGGGCCTCGTCGGCACCTTCGGCTGGTTCCAGCTGGGGCGGCCGCTCATCGTGGGGCTGGTCCACGGGCTGGCCGGATCGGCGGCGGTGGCCTTCCTGGTGCTCACCGACCTCGCCATCCGCGACACCGGGCTGGCCATCGCCTACCTGGTCATCTTCTGCGCCGGCGTCGCGGCGGGCATGGCGATCCTCACCACGCTCATCGGCCTTCCGTTCCTCGCCAGCCAAGCCCGCTCCGAGACGATCAACCGCTGGCTGACGCTCGGGTCCGGCGTGCTCTCGCTGGGCTTCGGGCTGTACCTGGCCTACCAGATCGGCTTCGTGGACGGCCTTTTCACCGGCAACTTCAACTGGGAGCCGCACTGAGTCGCGATCTGCTTGCCCGCGTCCATAGACTTTGGCGCCGGAGGTACTCGAACCGATGCAAGCTCTGCGCTACGCCCTCGCCGCTGTGGCCGTGCTCTTCGTGCTAGCCGTCCTGCTCCAGGTGTACCTGGCCGGGTCCGCGTTGTTCGCCGCCGGCAGCTGGCAGACCCACGTTGACGTGGGCTACACGGTCGCGATCGTCCCGGTGCTGCTTAGCATCCTGGCCTTCGTCGCCCGCGCCGGTCGAACCACGATTTGGCTGGCCGTGGCGACGCTCGTCGTCACACAGGTCCAGACGTTCCTGCCGCTGTTTCGCGATGCCGCCCCGTGGCTCGCAGCGGTGCACCCGGTGAACGCCATGCTGGTCTTCGGCCTGGCCGTTCTGGTCGCCTGGCGCGCGGTTGCGCTGGCCCGGGCTGACTCGGCCGTGGTTGCCACGGGACCCTAGCCATGGACTGGTATCCGTGGATCGTGCTGGTCCATGTGCTCGGCGCGTTCGGCTTCGTGCTCGGCCACGGCGTCTCGGCCCACGCCGCCTTCCAGCTTCGAGGCGAGCGGGATCGGGCCCGCGTCGAGGCGTTGCTCGACCTCTCGCAGACGAGCCTCTGGCTGCTCTACGGCTCGCTGCTGGTGCTGCTGGCCGCCGGCATCGCGGCCGGCTTCGTCGGGGGTTGGTGGGGCCGCCTGTGGATCTGGACCTCCATCGGAATCCTGGCGGTGATCATCGCGGCGATGTACGCCATCGCGTCGCCGTACTACATGAGCCTGCGCAAGGCCCTGGGCCGGCCCGGGCACGAGCCGAAGGAAGGTGAACCTGCTCCCGCGCCGATGACGGCGGATCAGCTGGCCGCCGACCTGCGGTCCTCCCGACCGTTCTGGCTGGCGGCCATCGGCGGCCTGGGACTGGTGGTCATCATCGGGCTCATGGTGCTCAAGCCCTTCTGAGCCGACCCGCCGTTCGTGGCGGCGGATCGGCCCTACGCGGATCAGGCGGAGGCGGGAACCTCCTGGCTCGCAACCCTCAGCGCCTCGCCGGTCTCCAGGTAGCTCTTCAGCGAGCTCAGGATGAGCGGCCAGCCGCCACCAACCTCGGAATAGGTCCGCGTCTCCGACTCGAAACCGTCGTGCACGAGCGTCAGGCGGCAGACCTCGCCCATCGGCGTGAGCTCCCAGGTGACGCGGCTGGGCGGATCGTCGAAGGACGGATCCCAGCGGACGGCGAAGGTGTGGACCAGCTTGCGAGGCGGATCGGCCTCCACGACCTGGCCCTCGATGTCCAGGCTGCCGTCGGCCTGGTGAAAGGCGATCGGTGAACCGGCGCGGAAATCCGAGTCGACACGAGAGTTGAAGTAGTAGGCGGACGTCATGGCCGGATCGGTGATCGCCTGCCAGAGCCGCTCCGGCGTGGTGCGGATGTACACCTCGAACACGTGCTTGGGTGCGGACATGGGTTGCGTGGCCTCCAGGGCTGTCTTGAGGTCTGCCAGCCCCGCCGTCCAGGGCGCCGCGTAGCGGCTGATCCATCGGTCGGCGATGAGCTGGATTGGAACCGGGTTGAGGTAGTGCAGCTTCCGACGCCCGTCGCGGCGGGTGGTGACCAAGCCGGCGTCGGCGAGCACGCGCAGGTGCTTCATGACGCCGAATCGGGTCATTCCCGGCAGGACCTCCTCGAGTTCGCCGAGTGGGCGGCCGTCCCGCTCGTGCAGGGCGTCGAGGAGAGCGCGCCGGCCCGGGTCGGCCAGGGCTCGGAAGACTTCCTCCATGCCGGGGACTTTACGTGACCTATTGGTCACATGTCAAGCCGGAGCTCAGACGTAACGGACCTCGTCCGCCTCGTCGCCCTCCACCGGACGGGAACAGGTGGGACAGAACCAGCGCGCCTCCAGAGGCGTGCCGCAGGTCGCGTGACGAACGGGATCCGCTTCGCGCGCCACGCGCGACCCCCAGTCCGAGAGCAACCGCAGCGCGCCGGCCAACTCGGCGCCTTCGGGGGTGAGCTGGTAGACGAAGCGCGGCGGTCGCTCCGAATAGGGCGACGAGCGTACGACGCGCTCTGCTTCCAGGCGGCGCAGCCGCTCGCTCAGGATGTTGGGCGCGATGCCTGGAACGGCCTCGGCCAGCTCGCCGAAGCGGCGCGGACCGGCGAGAAGCGCATCCACCAGCAGGAGGCTCCATCGGTCCCCCACCCGCTCGAGCGCGGCGGCCAGCGGCGAGGCGGCGGCTGCCTTCATGGGCGGATCGTACGGCATCGGCCTTGACAGACGGCCGTGCAATGCTAACTTGCACATTGCAAGTCACACCCTACTGTAGACGCGGAGGCATACGAACCACATGGGCCCCATCGCGGACCTGGGCAAGGCAATCGCCGGCATCGCCGAAACGGCGGGCAAGTCGACGGTCGGCATCGGTAACCGCTGGCGCGGCGGCTCTGGCGTCGTGGTCGAGCCCGGGAAGGTGCTGACCAACGCCCACAACCTGCACGGCGACGAGGTGCGGGTCTTCTTCGCCGATGGACGGGAGGCGGACGGCAAGGTGCTTGGCGCTGACGCGGATGGCGACCTGGCCGTCATCGGCACCGATACCGGTGACGCCGCGGCCATCGAGTGGGGCGATGGCAGCGCGCTGGGGATCGGCTCGCCGGTGGTCGCCATCGGCAACCCGGCCGGGCAGGGCGTACGCGTGACGCTGGGGTTCGTGTCGGGCGTCGGTCGGGAGTTCCGCGGCCCGCGGGGCCGGCGCGTGGCCGGGGCGGTGGAGCACACCGCTCCCCTGCTGCCCGGCTCGTCGGGCGGCCCCATCGTGGACGGCGCAGGGCGGCTGCTCGGCATCAACACCAACCGGCTCGGCAAGGGCTTCTACCAGGCCATCGCAGCCAGCGCCGCGCTTCGCGAGCGCGTTGCCGCGTTGAGCCGCGGCGAGGCGCCGAAGCGGCGTTACCTGGGGGTCGGCCTGGCCCCCGCGCACGTGGCCAGACGCCTGCGGCGAGCAGTCGGCCTCGACGAGCGCGATGGACTGCTGGTGCGCGAGGTGGAGGATGGCTCGCCGGCGGCCAGGGCGGGGATCGCCGAGGGCGACCTCATCATCGCAGCGGGTGACAGGAGCGTAACCACCGCCGACGACCTGTTCGAGGCGCTGGGCTCGGCGGCCGCGGATGCGGACCTCGAGGTCACCGTCCTGCGCGGAACCGACGAGCGGACCGTTACCATCAGCGGGTGAGCTGGCAAGACGAGACCTGCGACCACGTCCAGGGCCCGGTGGCGGTCACACCGTCGGGAAACGGGTGCCAGGAATGCCTCAAGATCGGGAGTGACTGGGTCCACCTGCGCCTGTGCCTGTCGTGCGGCCGGGTGAGCTGCTGCGACCAGTCGCCGAACCGGCACGCCACCGCGCACTTCAACGAGACCGCGCACCCCGCTGTGCAGTCCGTCGAGCCCGGCGAGGATTGGCGCTGGTGCTACGCCGACCAGCTGTACGCCGACGGGCCGTCCGGGCCGGGCTGACTGGGCCCAAGCTCGCCGTCTTGGGCCTCGTGGTCCTGGTGGCCGGCTGCGCCACGGCGTCAACACCGACCCCCAGCTCCACTGCCGACCACGCGGCCCACGACCCCCAGGCCGATCGGGTGCGCGCCGAGCTCGAGGCAGACCTGGGGATGACGTTCCAGCCGGCAGGTCCGCACCACGTCGTGGGCACCGCGCCTGACGGCGTGGAGCTCGACCTGGTGGGGGTTCCCGTGGAGCAGGTTGTGCTGAGCGTGCGGGCGGATGACCCCGAGGCTGGCGTCCTGTATCTGCCGTACCTGCGCGACCTCATGCACGGCCCGGCACCGCTCTACGACCGGGTTGCCGAGATGCTTGCGTGCCGAACCGACGCGGACGCCACCTGCGACAACCGGTTCTCACAGGGAAACCTGGATGCTGCGGTCTCGGACAACGAGGGCTACGTGGTGGTCACCGTCTCGCGACGCCGCTGAGTGCGCCGTCCGCCTGCCACGGCTCGGGAAGTGGCGGCCAGCTGACGTCACCTGCTCCGACCCACGCCGCGAGGTCCTCCACGGCAGCGCGCACC
>DATADC010000057.1:0-2676 GCA_036258735.1 Candidatus Limnocylindria bacterium | reverse complement strand
GAGGAGATGGGCGGGGCGGCGGTGCGGCTGGCGAGGGCTATCGACTACATCGGAGCCGGTACGATTGAGTTCCTGCTCGACGAGGAAGGGCGCTACGCCTTCCTGGAGATGAACACCCGCCTCCAGGTCGAGCACGGCGTGACCGAGCTGGTCACCGGCCTGGACCTGGTGGCGTGGCAGATCCGAATCGCGCAGGGGGAGCGGCTGCCGGCGGCCGTGGCCGAGGCCGAGCTGCGCGGCAACGCCGTGGAGGTCCGCATCTACGCGGAGGATCCCTGGAACGACTTCCGGCCGCTCGGTGGCACGGTGGCTGCCTGGCGGCCCCCGTCTGGCCCGGGCGTGCGGGTCGACCACGCGGTTCGGGCCGGTATGCCGCTGCCGCCGGAGTACGACCCGCTGCTCGCCAAGCTGATGGT
This sequence comes from Candidatus Limnocylindria bacterium, assembly GCA_036258735.1. GTDB lineage: Bacteria > Chloroflexota > Limnocylindria > QHBO01 > QHBO01 > JAPSGM01. The sequence goes on along the minus strand of DATADC010000057.1, from coordinate 2,260 downwards.
GCACGCGGTGGACCGGCCCGCCATGGTCGCGCGGCTGCGCAGGGCCCTGGACGAGACGCTGGTGGGCGGCGTCCAGACCGATCTCGGCTTTCATCGCTGGCTGGTTGACCAGCGCGCATTCGCCAGCGGCGAGTACGACACCGACCTCGTGCCGGTGCATTGGGGTAGCGGCCCCGACGTGACCCCGGAGCAAGCCCGGCTGGCCGCCGCTGCGGCGGCGGGGGCGCGTGATGAGCAGGTGACGCAGGCGGCATCTCCACGGCCGGCCCCCGCGGCGGGGCAGCACTCGCGCTGGAGCGTGGCCGCCCGCCAGGAGGCGCTCCGACGGTGACCAGGCTCTACCACGTCGAGGTCTCCGATCGGAAGGTGGAGCCGGTGGAGGGCTGGACGCTGACCTGGCTGGACCGCTCCCAGGGCATCGCCCGCGTCACGGTCGGCGAGCGTTCGGCGACGGTCGTCGTCGAGGGCGGGGGATCCAGTTGGTTCGTGGTCCTCGACGGCAGGCGAATCCCAGTGACGGTGCGTACCCGGCGCGAGCAGCTGCTGGCGGAAGCCGAGGTATCGGGCGGCCACCACGGCGGCCCCATCGAGGTGCGTGCCAGCCTGCCCGGCCTGGTGGTCGCCCTGCGCGCGTCGCCCGGCGACGACGTGGAGGAGGGCGCCCCGCTCGTCACCATCGAGGCCATGAAGATGCAGAACGAGGTGCGGGCGCCGCGAGCGGGCCGCGTAAGCCACGTGGCGGTGGCGGATGGGCAGCCAGTCGCCACCGGCGCCCTGCTGGTCCGGATCGAGTAGGCGCCTCGGTACAATCGGCCGCCATGACCGATCCCGAGCGCAGCGCACCGCCACTCCATCGGTCCACCTCGGGGATCGACATCAAGGCCTTGTACGGGCCGGCGGACCTTGCTGGCTTCGACCCGGCCGCCGAGCTGGGGGAGCCGGGATCCTTTCCGTTCACGCGCGGCGTGCGCTCGGACGGCTATCGGAGCCGGCTGTGGACGATGCGCCAGTACGCCGGCTTCGGGTCGGCCGAGGAGACGAACCGTCGGTTCCGCTACCTGCTGGCGCGCGGCCAGACCGGCCTCTCGGTGGCATTCGACCTGCCGACCCAGATGGGCTACGACTCGGACGCCCCGGAGGCGCTGGGCGAGGTGGGACGCGTCGGGGTGCCGATCGACACCGTCGAGGACATGGCCCTGCTCTTCGACGGGATCGACCTCGCCACCGTGAGCACCAGTATGACCATCAACGCCACGGCCGCCATCCTGCTCGCGCTCTACGAGGCGGTCGCCCGGCGCCAGGGCGTGGATCCCGGCCGCCTGCGCGGCACCATCCAGAACGACATCCTCAAGGAGTACATCGCGCGCGGGACGTACATCTTCCCGCCCGAGCCGTCGATGCGGCTGGTGACCGACACCTTCGCCTACTGCCACACAGAGCTCCCCGCGTGGAACACCATCAGCATCAGCGGCTACCACATGCGCGAGGCCGGAGCGACCGCGGTCCAGGAGGTTGCCTTCACCCTCGCCAATGCGATCGCCTACGCCGATGCGGCCCTGGCCGCCGGCCTGGCGTTCGACGAGTTCGCGCCACGCCTGTCCTTCTTCTTCGCGGCGCACAACGACCTGCTGGAGGAGGTCGCGAAGTTTCGCGTGGCGCGCCGCGTCTGGGCACGCCTGGCCCGCGACCGCTTCGGCGCCAAGGACCCTCGGTCGATGGCGATGCGCTTCCACGTCCAGACCGGCGGCTCCACGCTGACCGCCCAGCAGCCGGAGGCCAACGTGGTCCGAACCACGGTCCAGGCCCTGGCAGCCGTCCTCGGCGGCGCGCAGTCGCTGCACGCCAACGCGCTCGACGAGGCCCTGGGCCTGCCCACACCCGCCAGCGCGCGCCTCGCACTCCGTACGCAACAATTGTTGGCATACGAGTCCGGCGTGGCCGCCACCGTGGATCCGCTCGGCGGCGCGTACTTCGTGGAAAGCCTGACCAACGCCCTGGAGGCCGGCGTTACGGCCGAGCTGCAGGCGATCGAGGACCGCGGGGGCACGCTTGAGGCGCTGGAGGACGGCTACCAGGCCGGCGAGATCGGCGACGCCGCGTACGAGCTCCAGCGCCAGGTCGAGGCCGGGGAGCGAATCGTCGTCGGCGTCAATGCCTTCGTTGAGCAGGGCGACGAGCAGCGCCCCGAGCCCCAGGGGATCGACCCCGGCGACGAACGGCGCCAGCTGGAGCGCACGCGGGCGGTCCGCGCGGCGCGCGA
>DATADC010000056.1:0-6140 GCA_036258735.1 Candidatus Limnocylindria bacterium | reverse complement strand
GGCGGAGGTCGGCACGCTGGAGTCGGGCGCCCTCGAGCTGGAGCGTGAGACGATGGCGGTCGTCAAGCGGAGGATCGGGCCTTCGTGAGCGCGCGGATCCTCGACGGGCGAACCGTCGCCTCCCGCCTGTGGCGCCAGCTCTCCGAGCGCGTCGCCGCGCTGGACGAGGCGGCACCGCGCCTGGCGGTGGTGCGCTTCGAGGGCAGCGGGCCGGCGGAGGTATACGCCGCCAGCCTGGCCAGGGCGGCTCGCAGCATCGGCGTCGATCCGTTCGAGATCGTGCCGGCCACCGGCGCGAGCGCGCGGGACGTGGCCGCCCGGATCGGCTCGCTCAACCGGGACCCGCTGGTGAGCGGGATCGTGGTCGCTCAACCCCTTCCCGAGGGGCTGGAACCGGCCGAGATCCTCGCGGCCATCGACCCCGCCAAGGACGTGGACGGCGCCACGCCGCTGAACGTAGGCCGGTTGGCGCGCGCCGAGCGGGCCTTCGCCCCGGCCACTGCGCTGGCGGTGATGGCCATCCTGCGCACCTTTGACATTCAACTCGAAGGCCGGCGCGCCGTCGTCGTGGGGCGCTCGGCCGTGGTCGGCCGCCCCGTGGCGTCGCTGCTGCTCGGGGCCGACGCCACGGTCGAGGTCTGCCATTCGCGGACCCGAAACCTGGCGCGCGAGACGCGTCGCGCAGAGATCCTCGTCGTCGCCGCGGGGCAGCCGGGCCTGATCCGCTCCGAGATGGTCAATCGCTCAGCGGTGGTCATCGACTGCGGCATCAACACCACGCGGGAGGGCATCGTGGGAGACGTCGACTATGCCCGCGTGCGACCGGTGGTGTCCGCCATCACGCCCGTCCCCGGCGGCGTCGGCCCGGTGACGACCATGATGCTGCTGGAACAGACGGTGGAGGCAGCCGAGCGCGCCGTCGAGGAGCGGAAGCAGCATGTCGAGCGATTCGAGGTGCCGGGCGTGAGGTTGCCGACCAGCTAGAGCCGCTGCACGAACGGGTCGGCGTACATCTGGTCGAGCGGCACGGAACCATCGATGAATCCCAGATCCCGCATGGTGTGGTAGCCGACACGCCACAGCTCCTGGTCGACGTCGGGCGATACCCTGCCTCGCTCGTCCTTCCAAAGCTCGACCGTTGCCCGGAGTACGGCGCGGGCAGTCTCGCGGTTCTCGCCGATGACCGGTACCTCGGCGATCGCGGCCGCGAGGCCGACGTCGACGTCATCGGCGATCGCGCGCTGAGCCCGTGCCAGGGCACCCGCGAAGTCGGCCACCAGGTCGCGGTCCGCCGCCAGGAGACCATCGCCGACCACAACGCCGGGACCGGGCAATGGCACGATCTCGTCGACGGTCAGCAGGGCCACCTCGAACCCGCGCGCCTCGAGCTGTAGAGGCTCGTTGACGCGGAACCCGGTGATCATGTCGACATCGCCGTTCAGCAATCCCTCGACCTGATTGAAGGCTGGGTACTCCCGGATGGCCACGTCGTCCTCCGTCAGGCCACCGGCGTCGAGGAGGGCGAGGAGAGCGTGCCAGGATGAGCCGAACCGTCCGGGCGTACCGATCCGCAGCCCGACCAGCCCGGCTGGCTCGCCGGGCACGACATCCGGAGCACCGATCAGCGCGACCGGGAAGCGGGAGTACAGCGTCGAGACGTATTTGATGGGGATTCCAGCGGTGCGAGCGATCATGAGGTCGGTCGCATCGGCCACGCCAAACTCCGCCTGCCCATCGGCCACCAGGCGAATGACGTCATTGGAATGCTCGATCGTCACTTCGAGGCCGGCCTCGGCGAAGTACCCGCCCCGCTGGGCCAGGTAGAACGCCGCGAACTGTACGTCTGGCCGGAACCCGAGCAATAGCCGAACCTCGCGCAGGCGGGATCCCGATGCTTGTGGCGCTGTTGGACTCGCGGGCTGGGCGCAGCCGGTCGAGACGAGAATCAGGATCACGAGCGTCGTGGCGGCGCGGAGCGCAAACATCGGTCTACCTCAAGCGGTTGCGAGCAGCCGGCGCTCGACCAGGACGACGAGGCCATACAGGCCCAGACCGATGACGGCCAGCGCCGCGAGCGCGACGAACATGAGCGGTGTGTCGAACAGGCCCTGGTCGGCGATGTTGATGAGGACCCCCAGGCCGACGCTGGCGCTCACCCACTCGGCCACCACGGCGCCAATGACCGAAAGTGTGACGCCCACCCGCAGGCCACCGAAGATCACGGGCAGGGCAGATGGGATCTCGAGCCAACGAGTCACCTGCCCGGGCGTGGCGCCCAGCGACCGCAGCATCTCGCGCAGCAGCGGATCGGCCGAGCGGACGCCCACCATGGTGGCGATGGCGATGGGGAAAAAGACGATGAGCGCGCACACCAGCACTCGCGCCAGCAGCCCGCCGCCGAACCACAGGTCGAGCAGTGGCGCCAAGGCCAGGACGGGGACGGCCTGGGCGGCGACGATGTAGGGCGACAGGACGCGCTCGACGAGCAGCGACTTGCCCAGCGCCACGCCCACCGCAACGGCCGTGGCGGCCCCCAGCGCGAGCCCGAGGACCACCTCCTGCAGCGTTGCGGCAACGTGCTCCCACAGCAGCCCCGAGTCGATGGCCGTCAGGGCGCGCTCGCCCACGATCTCAGGCGGCGGCAGGATGTACTCCGGCGTGCCGGTGACGACGGTGAGCACTTTCCAGGCGACCAGGAAGACGACCAGCGACGCGGCCGCCTCAGCGACTCGAACCGCGATCCGGCGGGTCACGCCGCGCCCTCCGTCCAGTCGGTGAGCTCCGGCGGCCGCGAACGTGCGAGCGCCGCCCGAACGGCCGCGTCCAGGGCGGCAACGGCTGGGTCCACAGATTGGACCGGCCGCGGGCGTGGCAGGTCGACGGGCAGGACGTCGGCGACCGAGCCGGGCCTGGCGCTCATGACCACCACCCGGTCCGCGAGCCGGATGGCCTCCGAGACAGAGTGCGTCACAAACAGGACGGTGCGAGGCAGCTCCAGCCACAGCCGCTGCAGCTGGTCGTCGAAGGCCTCGCGGGTCAGGGCGTCCAGCGCGCTGAACGGCTCGTCCAGGAGCAGGATCGGCGGGTCGGTGATCAGTGCGCGGGCGAGGCCAGCCCGCTGCGCCATCCCGCCGGAGAGGTCCGCTGGCCGCAGGTCCGCAGCCTCGGCCAGCCCGACGCGCTCCAACGCCAGCTCGGCGCGGCCTCGCCGCTCCGCCGCCGGCGCACCGGCCAGCGTGAGCGGCAGCGCCACGTTCTCGAGGGTCGAGAGCCACGGCATCAACCGCGGTTGCTGGAATGCCAGGCCCGTCTGGCCGTCGCCGGCCCGCGGCGCCGCGGCTCCGTTCGCGTCGGGCAGCTCCACGCTGCCCTGCGTGGGCATGAGGAGGCCTGCCACCAGGCGCAGGAGCGTGGACTTTCCGCAGCCGTTGGGACCGATGATGGCGGTGAAGCTTCCTGCCGGGACCTCCAGGTCCACGTCCTCGAGCGCCGTGAGCTCGCCGCGCGGGAGCGGAAAGGCATGGCCCACGCCGGTCAGGCGCACGCCGGTCAGGCCCAGGCCTGATTGGCGTGGCGTGTCCGCCGCTTCGGTTCCCGCGTGTGCCTGCTGGAACACCGCACCTCCCGACCCTTTGACTCATCGGGGCGGTGCTCACTTCACGCGGTCACGGACGCTCACGAAGCACGATGGGCCACCGCCTCGCCGCCTCACCGCGGCAGCGGCGCTCGTCGATGCGTCGGAGGAACGCCTCGCGCTCGCCTTCTCCCTTCCGGACTGTGACCGTCGGCCCTGTCGGCCGGTGAGCGTCGCGCTCGCCGGGTCAGGTCGGCCCCCGCGGTGTGCCCCGCGCCGTTCTCCACGACACAGGCCTCGGAGGTTCGCGGGCTGGCTCGCGCGCTGGCACGTGCCGACCGCCGGTGGGGACTTTCACCCCGCCCCGAAGACGATGGATTGGTTCAGTTGGGCGTAGCGTCGCACCGGCGGGCACGGGCGGTCAACTTACAGTGGCACGACCGCTCGCCCACGAGCCGCCCACCGGCCACTACGCCGCCCGCTCTGAGCGACGGCGCGCCCGGACCCAGCGATACACGAGGTATGCCACCCCGGCCAGGACCGCGACGTAGATGACGTACTCGTACGGCTTGAGCGCCCGCTCGATCTGCTGGTAGTTCTCCCCCACCAGGAACCCGGCGTAGATGAGCGCGGCATTCCACGGCAGCGACCCAAGGACGCTGTAGACGACGAACCGGCCCATCCCCATCCCGGCGATGCCGGCCGGGTAGCTGACGAAGGTGCGCACCAGCGGGACCATGCGGCCGAAGAACACCGCCCAAGAGCCCCATCGGTCGAACCACCGCTCTGCCCGGTCGAGGTCGTCAGGGCCGATCCCGACGTAGCGGCCGTATCGGTCCAGCAACGGCCGCCCGCCCCACGCGCCGATGGCGTACCCGACCAGGGCGCCCACCAGGCTGCCAACGGTGGCGAAAGCGACCGCCAGGGGCAGGTTCCAGCCGAGCCCGGTCAGGGGCTCCACCACGCTCGGGCTGGCCGCCGACTGGGACACCTTCCAGCCGGCCATGGGCAGGATGACCTCCGACGGGATGGGCGCCACGATCGTCTCGAGGGCCACGGCGAACGCGACGCCGAGGTAGCCGACCGCGTCGTACAGGTCGAGGATGAAGGGCAGGACGGTGCGGTCGATGAAGTCGAGCATGGGCCGCGCGGCGTCAGTCCGGCGTGGGCGTGCCGCGCCTGATCTGGACCGCCACGCGGCGGGGCACCGCACCAGGCGGGCCGATGTGGGAGCCAGCGGCGCGGAGCCGCTCGTCCACGCCCAGCACGTGGACCGCCACGATGACCGAAACCAGCGCCGCGCCGGCCATCCAGCCGCCCAGCACGTCCATGGGGTAGTGGGCGCCCAGGTAGATCCGCGTCAGGCTGATGGCGCCGATGACGACCAGCGCCACGGCGTACGCCACCATGCCCTGCCGGCGATGTGGCGCGAGCCGCGCCACGCAGAACGCGGCCAGCCCGTAGAAGGCGGTGGCGCGCAGGGCATGGCCGGCCGGGAAGTCCGCGATGTCGTCCAGGCCCACGCCGCCCACGTCGAACATCGCCCGGCCCAGGTCGGTCACGCTGATGGCGGGGATGGCGGTGAAGAACTTGAGCGCCCACTCCACGGGGAAGGCGAGCGTGCCGGCCGCCAGCAGCAAGGCCAGGTCGGAGCGCCCCTTGGCCAGCGCCAGCAGGCCGAGCAGGGCGAAGCCGATGGCCACGAACCAGCCGGCTCCCAGGCCGCTGATGCCGACGATGGCCAGGTCCAGCGGCGGCAGATTGTCCGCCACCCACGGTCGGACGGCGGGAACCACGTTGTCCATCAGCCACAGCTCCGGCACGGTGTACTCGGTGGTGCGCTTCAGGGTGACCAGCCAGAACAGCGTGGGAAGCGCGATCAGCGTCAGCAGGAAGGCGGCGGCCGGGCTCGGGACGGCGCCACCCAGGCGGTTCTTGCCGTCCGCATCCACGAGCAGGCGGCTCGTGGGGTTCGGCAGGCGTCGCACGTTCGTAGTATAGGTTCGTGACCCTCCAGCTCACGGGCTCCGGCCTGACCGTGCGGGACGTGGTGGCCGTGGCTCGGGAGGGGACGCGGGTAGGCCTGACGCCCGACGCGGCGTCACGCATGAGCGCCTCTCGACGTGTCGTCGAGGACCTGGTCACCGAGGGCCGCATCGTGTACGGCGTCACTACCGGTTTCGGCGACCTGGCCGACGTACGGATCGAACGGGAGCAGACCGACGAACTCCAGCGCAACCTGGTGCGTTCCCACGCCGCGGGCGTTGGAGAGCCACTCCCCGTGGAAGTGGTGCGCGCCATGCTCCTGCTGCGCGCGAACGCGCTGGCCGTTGGTCTCTCGGGCATTCGTCCAGCGGTCGTCGAGCTGCTGTGCGGCATGCTGAACGCCGAGGTCCATCCCGTCGTTCCCTCGCGCGGCTCGGTCGGGGCGTCCGGCGACCTGGCGCCGCTGGCACACGTCGCGCTCGTCCTCATCGGCGAGGGAGAGGCCTGGCTGGATGACGCCGGACCCGGCCCCGCGGACGAGGCGCTGCGCCGGGCCGGCCTGCACCCGGTGCAGCTGGAG
>DATADC010000055.1:0-9593 GCA_036258735.1 Candidatus Limnocylindria bacterium | reverse complement strand
ACATCGCCCACCTCGTCGAGCTCGATCTGCTTGAGCGAGGTCTCGCCGGCCTTGAACGCCTCGACGCCGTAGACGCCGGGCTGCAGGTGCAGCTTGGTCCAGGCGTCCCAGAGGGTGCGGTTGGCTTGAACGTACTTCGTGTAGCGCTCGTCCGTCGCAGGTGTCGGGGTGGGGTGCTGCTGCTTCGCCATAGGATCCGCCTTTCGGTAGCGATGGATGCGACACAGGAGCGGGAGGCCCTTGGTTCGGCACCAGCGGCACGCGCCTCATCGACCACGCGGCGCCGGGGCGGCACGCCAGCCGGGCAGGCAGAGAGGTGGAGAAGGGGCGAGGCGCCGCGCTCGCGCCCACAGGTCGCCGGTTACTTGCTGCTGCGACCTAGTCGCAAGTCGGCGCGTGCTGCTGCACCGTCGCCGCCCACCTGCGCGGGAGGCGGGGGAGCATGGGCAGGTACGGCAGGTAGCGCACGCTGCGTGCCCTCTGCCGCCATTGTACGGCAGGCGACGATGCGCTCCAACCGACCTCTCGCGCAGTCACCTGCCCGCACCGCGCCGTCGCGCGACCGCGATCGATCGTGAGCCCCGCCGGCAGCACCCGCGGCAGGGCCCAGCTCTCCAGGTGCACCAGCGGCGGCCGGAATCCCGCCTGCCCGTCGAACGCGACGGCGCGGGGGTTGGAGAGAGGAGAAATAGGAGGCCACCTCGACGGCCTGATTCCTAGGATCCCCAGGTCGTCTCCATCAGCCGCGCGAGGGCGGCCTTTGCGTCGTCGCGGAACGGCCGGCCATGCGCGCCGGCGATCAGGTCGAAGTCCTCTCGCAGCAGCCGTTCGAGACTCGCCTTGAGCGCGGCCGGGTTGGCGTGGCGCTCGACGTACGCCGGGCGCGAGCCGAAGTACAGCCCCGGCTCGCGGCGGAAGTGCGCCTCGTGGGACATGTCGGGCTCCACCTGGCCGTTGAGGACGTCGCCGCTGAACAGCACGCGCCCGCCGCCCGCACTGGCCGGCGCCTGCCACAGGAGCGCGTGGTCGCCGCGCCACAGCCCCGCCAGCTTGACGGCGCGCAGGCCCCCGGGCAGGGTATCCCCCTCCACGTACAGGCGGTCGGGTTCGCCCCCATACGCCACGCCCCGCTGGCACTCTCCCGGCGTCGGCCCCCACACCGGCGTGCCCCACTGCTCGCGCACCGCGTAGCAGAAGCGCTCGTGGCCGTCGCTGGTCAGCACCGTCGCCGCGGGGCGCTCGCGGATGAGCTGGCGCAGCCGGTCCGCGCCGGCCGGCGTCGGCCGTGCCGGATCGATGAAGATCCAGCCCGCGGTCGTGCGCAGGGCGTAGGAATCCACGGTACCGTAGGTCCCGCGCCGCACGCACGTGCAGAACCGAATCAGCACCGGCTCGGTCTCCGTGCCCAGCTCCACGACGACGCGCGTCTCCCTGATCGGCTCCTCCTTCCGCTCCGCATCCGGTGCCGCATTCATTTCGGCACGCATCTCCGCGTTGATCAGCACGCCACGCACCTCGGCCATCAGCAGCCCGAGGACGCGGGACCGGTGGGCCGCGCAACGAGATCGAGCCACTGCTCCAGCCACGCCCGCTCGTTCTCCGTAGGCGTAGGGAGCGGCTGTACCAGCCGTGGCGTGGCCTGGGGCCCTGGCGTGACCGGCAGATCCGGTGGGTCAGGCGGTTGGGATCCGCGCCCGCCGTCCACGGCGTCCACGGCGTCCACGCCGCTGCCGCACGGCGGTGCGTCTGGGGGCCTGGACGTCGAGAGGCGACCGGCGCCAAACGCGCCGGCGGCGGCGAGGGCCACCAGTGGCATGGACGACAGGAACGATCTTCGATTCATATCCTGCCTTCAGCCTACGCAGCGGGGTCGCCGGAGCGGAAGGGCGAACTCGCGGTCGTCGTGGTACTTTTCGCGGATCGAGGTCCGGAAGGCGCCAGCGGACAGGGCGACGTGGCGCGCACCCCCCAGGGCCCCGTGCGACGCACCAGGCAGACGAGACGCCCCGACCGCATCCGGGGCGTTCTTGTTTGCCCCGCGCCGGCCGGCGGCGGCCAGCGGAGGTGACCACCAGGAGGGCACGGGATGACGAGCGAGACCGATGGCCACGCCGCGGGCGGCGCGCGGTACGACCCCGACTACGTCCGCGCGTACTACGACGCGTTCGGCGCACGGGAGTGGGAGCGCTTCGAGCGCACCCCCGCCAACCGGGTGAACCTGCACCTCCACCTCTGGCACCTGCGCCGCCACATCCGTGCCGGGCAGCACGTCCTCGACGTCGGGGCGGGGCCGGGGCGGTTCACCATCGAGCTGGCCCGCCTGGGCGCCCGCGTCACCGTCGGCGACCTCTCCCCCGTCCAGCTGGAGCTGAACCGCCAGAAGGTGCAGGAGGCGGGGGCCGAGGGCAGCGTCGTCGCCCGTGCCCTGCTGGACGTCACCGACCTGGGGGCGCTCCCGAGCGAGTCCTTCGACGCCACGGTGTGCTACGGCGGGGCGCTCTCCTACGTCTTCGACCGCGCCGACCGCGCCGTGGGGGAGCTGCTGCGCGTGACCAGGCCGGGCGGGCTCGTGCTGCTCAGCGTGATGTCCCTGCTCGGCACCTGCCGCCGCTTCCTGGCCGACTGCCTGGCCACGGCTCGCCAGCACGGCCCGGAGACGGTGCGCGAGCTGCTCGCCACCGGCGACCAGATCGGGGCCCTCGCCGGCGGGCACACCTGCCACCTCTACCGCTGGGCGGAGCTGGAGGCCCTGCTGCGCCGGCACCCCTGCGAGGTGGTGGACGTCGCCGCCGCCAACTTCCTGGCCATCGGCGGCAATGAGGCGCTCCTGCCACCGGTGCTGGAGGACGCGGCGCTCTGGGAGGCCTACCTGGCGTGGGAGGTCGAGTGCTGCCGCCAGCCCGGCGCGGTCGATGGAGGGACGCACATCATCGCCGTCGTGCGGCGGACCCGGGGTTGAGGGAGCGCGGCACGGACTGGAGCGCGACGCGCAGGAGAGCGGCCGGCGCCCCGGCCGCGGCACCGCGTCCGCGCACCGCCGGGGTGCGAGGCCGGCCCGGACCAGGCCCTCCTTGGTATGATCTGGCCATCACCGGGCGAACGCAGTGGCCCGGCTGGGACGGGGACAACCCCTTAGTGGGAGGTGAGTCGCCAGCGCACCATCCTGCCAGGGCCACCCACACTTCTGATCAGCCGAGGCGCCGCCGACGAAACCGCCGTCGAGACGGTGGCTGCGGCGTACCGGTGCAAGCGAACGCACATGGCTCCTGGTGAGAGTCGAGCGGAAGTGGACGCCGTGGAGAGGGTCGCCGCGGCGATCCTCTACGAAGGCTATCTCCTCTGGCCCTACCGCCGCTCGGCGACCAAGAACCAGCGGCGCTGGACGTTCGGCGTCGTCTACCCGCGGGCCTACAGCGAGGCCGGAGGCGACGGACCCTGGTCGCTGCAAACCCAGTGCCTCGTCCGCGGCCAGCGGCCCATCGTAGACGTGCGAGTGCGCTTCCTCCAGGTTGTCGACCGTCGCATCGGCCGCCGCGCCGCCGCCGGCCTCGAATTCGTAGACGAGCTCCGGATCGGCGGCGAGCGCTACCTGAGCTGGCAGGAGGCGAGCGAGCGCGAGGTCCGGCTGGATGCCCTCGCCCTCGCCGACCCGGTCACTCCGACTCGCCTGGCGATCGACGTGCCGGCCGGCACTGCTGAGGAGCCGCTGCCGCACGGCGCGGGTGCGATCATCCGCACCTGGGAAGCGATCTGCGGGGAGGTGGAGGCGCACGCGGAGTCGCTCCGTCCGCAGCTCTTCCGCGTGACGGTGCGGGTGGCGAACGCCACGCCCTGGACGGGGGGTGACCGCTCGAGGGCACTGGCACACGCGCTCGTCTCTACCCATGCGATCCTGCGCGTCGTCGATGGCGAGTTCGTCTCCATGACGGATCCCCCCGACGACGTGCGCCTCGACGTGGCAGCATGCCAAAATCGCGGCGCCTGGCCCGTCCTGGTGGGGCCCGCAGGCGAGCGGAGCACGATGCTCTCCTCGCCGATCATCCTGCCGGACTATCCGAGGATCGCGCCCGAGAGCCCGGGCGACCTGTTCGACGGCACCGAGATCGACCAGTTGTTGACCCTCAACATCCTCAGCTTGACCGAAGAGGAGAAGTCCGAGCTGCGCGCGACCGATCCGCGGGCGCGGGCCATCCTGGAGCGGACGGAGGCGCTGACGCCGGACGCCCTGATGCGCTTGCACGGCGCGGTGCGCGACGGCCCGCCCTCGAGCGCCGAGGCCGATGACTCGCCGACCCTCGAGAGGCCCGACCCGCCGGCGCTTGAGAGCATCGAGATCGGTGGCACCGCCATCGCCAGGGGCAGCCGCGTCCGGCTGCGCCCGCACCCGGGCGGCGACGTCTTCGACCTTGCCCTCACGGGCAAGGTCGCCCTCGTCGAGTCGATCGAGCAGGACTACGACGATAGGATTCACCTCGCGGTGACGATCGACGACGACCCTGGTCGCGATCTGGGGCTGGAGCGGCAGCCGGGACACCGCTTCTTCTTCGCTCCCGAGGAGGTCGAACCGCTGTGAGCGGGACCAGCGTCCTGGTCGCCGGGATCGGCAACATCTTCTTCGGCGACGACGCGTTCGGCAGCGAGGTGGCGCGGCGCCTCGCCGGCCGGCCGGTGCCGGCGGGAGTGCGGGTGGCCGACTTCGGCATCCGCGGGCTCGACCTCGCCTTCGCACTGTTGGACGGGCCGAGGGTAACCATCCTCGTCGACTCCATCCGCCGCGGCGGCGCCGCCGGCACGCTCTATCTGATCGAGCCCGACCAGGGCACGCCACACCCGCTTGAGGGATGGGATGCGCCGGATGGCCACGGCATGGATCCCGCGCGGGTGCTGCGGCTGGTCAGGGAGATGGGAGGCCAGGACCGTCGCGTGCTCCTCGTGGGGTGCGAGCCCGCCACCGTCGAGGAGGACGCGGAGGGGCGCGTCGGCTTGAGCGCGCCGGTCGAGGCGGCCGTCGAGGGGGCCATCCGGATGATCGAGTCGCTGCTCGCGGAATTCACTCGTGAGGAGGTCCCACCGTGCACGAACTGCCCATCGTGACCCGCCTGCTCGATGGTGTCGAGGCGCACGCCCGGGAGCGCGGCGCCGCTCGAGTCGTGGCCGTCAACCTCGCCGTCGGCGAAAAGGCCGGGCTGGTCGACGACTCGCTGCGCTTCTACTTCGACATGCTCACGCCCGGCACCGTGGCCGACGGGGCGCGCCTGAACGTCCGCCTCACCCCCATGCGCTTCCGCTGCGCCGGCTGCGCCAGCGAGTACAGCCCATCGGGAGCCGACTTCGGCTGTCCCGAGTGCGGCGCCGTGGGGCAGGTCGTCGACGAGGCCACCGACCTCCGGATCGAGAGCATCGAGATGGCGTCCTGAGGGGGGCAACATGTGCCAGATTCTGCCGGCGCTCGTGCTGTCGGTGGACGAGCGGAGAGTCGAGGTGGACATGCAGGGCCTACGGGCGACGGTCGACGCCGGACTCGAGCCCGGCGTCGCGGTCGGCCAGTACGTGCTGGTCGATCGGGGGCTCGTGCTGCGGGTCATCGAGCCGGCGGAGGCAGAGGCGATCATGGCCATGTACGCTGAGATGGAAGCGCTGTTCGACGCGGCGCCGGAGGGGGGCTCCGCGTGATCGAATCCGTGCTGCGCCGGCCAGGCGGAGCGCCGCTCGCGGGCACGCTGCACTTCGTCCGCTACGCGTTCATGCCCAACCGGTTGCGGTATTGTGGCGGCGACGACAACCGCACCATCTTCGACTACGCGGTCGACAACGTGACCGACGCCGGGCTGGTTCCGTTGCTGCGCCGCTTCACCGGCGCGCTGCCGTACCTGCGCTTGATCGCCGACGCCAACGGGATAGCCGACCCGTTCGACGCGCGCGTCGTGGAAGCCTACTGGCTGGGCAACGAGCTGCTCGAGGGTGTGGAGGTACGGCGGCTCTACGACTCGCTGGTCGAGCGGTTCGGGAAGCAGCTGCAGGGCCGCACCCGTGAGCTCGTGCTGAGCAAGGCGCCGGCCGGGGCGCGCCCGTACCACTCGTTCCACGTGCTCGACGTGCACAGCCGCGTGGGGGAGCTGGGGGACACGCTGCAGACCATGGACAGCTGCCGCATCAGCTGGGCGAGGGTGCTGCGCGTGGAGGGTACGGAGCTGATCGTCGAGCGCGAGCCCCTCGTGCTGCTGGACGGCAAGCTGGCACTGGCGCCCCCCCGCCCGGAGCGGGCCCTGCGGCGGGTCGATGGGCGCGGGTTCGTCGACGCGGCGCAGCCGGGCGACTGGGTCTCGCTGCACTGGGGATGGGCGTGCGAGGTGCTGAGCGAGCGGCAGCGACGCAACCTCAAGCGGTACACTGGCCACCACCTCGCGCTCGCCAACCAGACCATCTGAGGGAGTCGTGCCGCCCCCGCTCCTCGGTCGCCGCGCCCTGCTGGCCGCCGGCCTCGGCCCGGCCGTGGCCGCCTGTGCTCGTCCGGCCGCGCAATCCGGCCCCGCCGGCGCGGAGGCGCGCAGCGCGCCGGCCGTCGACCGCGTGCGCTTCGCCTGGGCGGACGTCGGGGTGCCCACGCCCTTCCGCGTCTCCACGGCCGGTCCGGGTGGCCCGGTGCTGCTGACACTGCTGTACGACACGCTGACCTGGAAGGACGACCGGGGCATCATCCCCTGGCTGGCGTCGCGCTGGGAGGTCTCGCCGGATGGGCGCGACTACACCTTCATCCTCGTCCCCGGCGCACGCTGGCAGGACGGCCAGCCGGTTACCACCCAGGACGTCGCCTTCACCTTCGACTACTACGCCCGTCACCCGTACCGCTGGATGAGCACGGCGATGGTCGAGGCGGCCGAGGCGCTCGACGCCGCGCACGTCCGGGTGCGGTTGAAGGAAGCCTATGCGCCGTTCCTCGAGGAGGTGGCCGGCGTGGCGCCGATCCTCCCGTCTCACGTCTGGGCGCAGGTGGACGACCCCTCGACCTTCGACGGCGCCGGCGCCTCGCTCGGGAGCGGTCCGTTCCGGCTGGCTGAATACCGCGCCGCCGAGGGCGCCTACCGGCTGAGCGCCAACCCGGACTACTTCGCCGGCCGCGTCGTGGTCGGCGAGCTGCAGCAGCTGAATACGGCGGCGGAGACGCGGGTGCTGGCCGTCCGGCAAGGTGAGCTGGAGCTGGCGCACACCACCGACGGGTCCGTCGGGGCGGCGCTGAAGGGCGACTCTCGGGTCAAGGTGCTCGAGACCGAGCCGCTCTCGGTGGTGCGGCTGGCCGTCAACACCGCCCGGCCGCCGCTCGACCGGCGCGAGGTGCGCGAGGCGATCGCCTACGCGCTCGACCGTGCCCGCATCGCCGCGGTCGTGACCAAGGCTCCGCCGGTCGTCGGGCGCGACGGCGTGGTACCGCCGGGATCGCCATGGTTCGACCCGCAGGCCGCGAGCCGCGCCTTTGACCCGGCCAGGTCGCGCGCCCTGCTGGGTGGCCAGCGCCACACGCTCGAGCTCATCGCCGACCCGATGGATCGGGAGCCGGAGCTGATGCAGCCGATGCTGGAGGCGGTCGGCATCAGCCTGGTCGTCAGGCGGGCCGACGCCAAGACGCGCACCCAGCTGCTCCGAGAGGGCCGGTTCCAGCTCGGTCAGCTGCAGCACATCGGCGTCGGCGGCGACCCCGATTTCCTGCGCCGGTGGTACACCGGCCAGGAAACGAACGACTTCGCCCAGGGCTTCACCTTCGTCGACGAGCGCTACGCCCAGCTGGCCGCCGCCCAGGCGGCCGCGCTCGACCCGGCCAGACGCCGCGAGCTGGTCTGGCGCATGCAGACGATCCTGGCCGAGCAGCTGCCAACGATCGTCCTCTACTATCGCCGCTTCTACTGGGTCTACGACAGTGCCAGGTACAGACCGATGAACACCTGGGGCGGTCTGATGAACGGCATACCGCTGGTGCAGAACAAGCTCACCTTCCTGGCACGGTGACGCCGTGTGCCGGCTGCTGATTCGCTACGCCTGCCTGGCGGCGGCGGTGCTCCTGTTGAACTTCGCGCTGCCGCGGCTGCTGCCCGGCGACCCGCTCGACCTCGAGGCATCCGACGGGTTGAACGCGGCGGTCGCGCCGCTCACCACGGCCCAGCGCCTCCAGCTGCGCGAGCAGTACCGCCTCGACCGGCCGCTGGCGGAGCAGTTCGTCCAGTACCTCTCCGATCTGGCGCGCGGCGATCTCGGCTGGTCGATCAGCCGCGCGGCCCCCGTCGGCGCGCTGGTCGCCCAGCGGCTGCCATGGACGGTCGGCCTCGTGCTGGCGGCCACGCTGGTCAGCGCGCTCGGCGGGACGGCGCTGGGGCTGCTGGCCGCCTGGCGCGGCGGGCAGCTCGAACGGCTGGTCGTCGGCGCGGCGGCCGGCCTGGCCGCCCTCCCGGAGTTCCTGGTGGCCATGGCGCTGCTGCTGGCGCTCTCGGTCGGCACCGGTTGGTTCCCGCTGCAGGGCGCACGAACCGCGTTCGCGGCCCAGCCCCCTGGCCTCCTGGGCTGGCTCGAGACGGCGCTGGACCTGTCTTGGCACGCGGCCCTCCCGGCCGCGACGCTGGCCCTGACCGCGACCGCGCCGTTCGTCCTGCTCACCCACGGCGCCGTGCGGCAGGTGCTTCTCGAGCCGTACCTGACGACCGCCCGCGCCATGGGGCTGTCGGGTGCCCGCGTCGCCTGGAGGCACGCGCTGCCGAACGCCCTGCCGCCGGTGCTCACCCTCTTCGGGCTGCGACTCGGCCACGTGCTCGGGGGCGCCATCGTGGTCGAGCGCGTCTTCGCGCTGCCTGGGCTGGGGCTGCTGGGCTTCGAGGCCCTGCGCGCCCGCGACTACCCGGTGATGCAGGCGGTCTTCCTGCTGGCCAGCATGGCCGTGCTGCTGGCGAACCTCGCCGCCGACCTGGCCGCGCGGCGCTTCGTTCCGGGCCCGGCGTGATGCTTCGCGCGCTGCCCCTGGCCCGGCGATACGCCCGCCCGAATGTGGCCGGCGGGGCGGTGCTCGCGGCCGTGGCCGCGGCGGCGTTGCTGGCGCCGTTGCTGGCGCCGTACGACCCGAGCTTGTCGGCCGGCGCACCGCTCCTTCCGCCCGGGGCGGCGCATCTCCTCGGCACCAACGACGTGGGCCAGGACGTGCTGAGCGAGCTGCTCTGGGGCGCACGGGCGTCACTGGTCGTCGGCGCCGCGGTGGCGCTGCTCTCCACGACGCTCTCGTGGACGATCGGCGTCGCGGCCGGTCTCTGGCGTCGCGCCGAGCCACCGCTGTTGGCCGCCGCCGACCTGCTGCTCGCCCTACCGACGCTGCCGCTGTACATGCTCATCGTCGCCCTGGCCGGGCCAGGCCAGCCGACCTTGGTCGTGACGCTCGGACTCCTCACCTGGCCGGCCTTCGCGCGGATCGTGCGGGCGCAGGTGCTCGCCGTGCGCGGCCGGCTGTACGTCGAGGCCGCCCGCGCGCTGGGGGCCGGCGAGCTGCGCCGCGCCCTGGTCCACGTCCTGCCCGCGACCTTCGCCTTACTCCCGGCCAACGTCGTGGCCACGGTGCGCAT
>DATADC010000054.1:0-3934 GCA_036258735.1 Candidatus Limnocylindria bacterium | reverse complement strand
CCGCCACGACCACGTCGAAGCGGCCGGGAGCGGCGACGCCCTCCACCTTCCGCGAGCCGGTCGCCGCGGCGAAGCTCACGGGGGCGCTGTGGCCGCGTGGCGTGGCTCCAGCAGCACCAGGTAGCCCACGAGCAGCGTGATACCCACGGTGATGCCGGCATCCGCCACATTCCAGGTCGGGAAGCGCGCGTCACCGAAGCCGACCGACATGAAGTCGGTCACGTAGCCCTGTCGAACGCGGTCGATCAGGTTGCCGATCGAGCCGCCCAGCAGCAGTCCCAGCGTGGCGTGCAGCCACAGGCTCCTCCCCTGGAAGGCCCGCTGGAACCAGGCCACCATGCCGAGCGCCAGCACGTGCACCACGTAAAAGAGGACCAGGCTGCCCTCGAACTGGAAGAGGCTGAACGCCGCACCGGAGTTGCGCACGTGCCACAGGATCACCAGGTCGCCAAGCACGGCGACCCGCTCGCCGACGCCGAGCCCCGACTCGATCGCCGCCTTGCTGACCTGGTCGGCGATCACGAGCGCCGCCGCAGTCACGCCCAATACCGCCAGCTCCGCGCGGCGGTTCGGCGGCGCGGCGCTGCTCATCGGCCGGATGGTACGCGATGGCGCCGATCAGGCGCGGCGAACGGTCAGGCGCAGTGTGGCGCCGTCGAGCCGCACGCCCTCCGACGCGTCGGCGTCCGCCACCGAGGCCTCCTCACCGAACTCGAGTCGCGTCGCGAGGACCTCGTCGGCCAGCCAGTCGCGGAACGGCGCCAGCACGGAGAGCGCGGCGCGGTCGCCGGCGACCGCTACCTCGATCCGGTCGCTGATCTCGAAGCCGGCCGCCTTGCGCAGGGTCTGGAGGCGGTGCGCCACCTCGCGCGCCAGCCCCTCGGCCCGCAGCTCCGGCGTGAGCCCGGTGTCGAGGGCCACCAGCACGCCGCCCTCCTCGGCCACTTGCTGCCCCGGCCGTGGCCGCGCGGTCAGCTGGAACTCGTCGGGGGCCAGCGTGATGCCGGCCACCTCCACCCGCCCATCGTCGAGGGCGCGCCAGTTCCCGGCGCGGGCGCCGGCCATGATCGCGCCGACCTCGCCGCCGCGCCGCGGCCCGATCACCGGCAGCAGCGGGAACAGGGTGCGCTCGACGACCTCCGACTCGTCGTCCAGCACCTCCAGCGCCTTGACGTTGAGCTCCTCGAGCACCTGCTCCGCCAGCTCGGCGTCCACGCCGGCGTCGGCGCTCAGCCGCCCGGCGGCCGAGGCCGGCAGCTTCACGCGCACCGATGCCAGTGGCTGCCGGGTGCGAACGCCCGATGCCCCGCGCGCCGTGCGTCCGGCGGCCACCACCCGCCGGGCCAGCGCCACCGATTCCTCGACGCCGCGGTCGCGCATCCCCGGGCGGGCCTGCGGGAAGTCGACCAGGTGCACGCTGTCCGGCGCGGTCCCGTCCACGGCAGCTACCAGGTTGGTCCACAGGGCGTCGGCCAGGTGCGGGACGAACGGCCCCAGCAGCGCGGCCAGGTCGACCAGCACCCGGTGCATCGTGGCGTACGCCGCCCGCTTGTCGTCGTCCAGCTCCCCCTTCCAGAAGCGGCGCCGGTTGCGTCGCACGTACCAGTTGGACAGCTCGTCCACGAAGGCCTCGATGGCGCGCGTCGCGCGCGTCGCGTCGTAGCCGTCGAGTGCGGCACGCACCTCCGACACCAGCCCATCCAAGCGCGAGCCGATCCAGCGGTCGAGCAGCGTCCGGGCTGCGGCCCCTCCATCGGTCCCATCCGGCGTCCAGCCATCCAGGCGGGCGTAGGTGACGAAGAAGGCATAGGTGTTCCACAGCGGCAGGAAGAAGCGACGGACCTCCTCGTGGGCGAGGTGGTAGCCGAAGTTCATGTTGGTCGCCGGGTTGGTGGCGCAGAACATCCAGCGCATGACGTCGGCGCCGATGTCCTCCGCCGCGTCGTCGAACCAGATGGCGTTGCCCTTGGACTTGTGCATCTCCTCGCCGTGCTCGTCACGCAGCAGGGCGTAGCCGAACAGTGCCCGCATCGGCGCCTGGCCGGTCATGAGAGTGCACTCGGTCAGCAGCGCGTAGAACCAGTTGCGGAACTGGCCGGGGAAGGACTCGGGACGAAGTCGGCCGGGTACCAGCGCGCCCACTCGTCGCGGTCAGTGTTCCAGCCCATGGTCGAAAGCCCCACGATGCCGGCGTCCAGCCACGGGTTGCCGACGTCGGCCGTGCGCCTCGCCCGTCCGCCGCACGCGCCGCAGGCGATCTCGACCGCATCCACCCACGGCCGATGTGGCGAATGGCCGTCGAACTCGTCCCAGCCGGCCACCGCCCGCTCCCGCAGCTCGTCCTTCGAGCCGAGGACCTCCCAGGCGTCGCACTCGGTGCACTCCCAGATGGGCAGCGCCAGCCCGTAGTAGCGTTTCTTGCTGATCATCCAGTCGGCCATGTTGCGGAGCCAGTCGAGCTCCCGCTCCTCGAGGCCGATACCTTCGGGCAGCCAGGCCACCGTGCGCGTTGCGTGGCTCAGGGGTGCCCGCAGCGGGTCCATGGCGATGAACCACTCGTCCACCAGCCGGAACACGACCTGCGTCCCGCAGCGCCAGCAGACCGGGTACGAGTGCGTGAACTGCTCGCGCTCGACGAGCAGGCCCTTGCGCTCCAGGTCGTCGGCGACCTCGCGGGCCAGGTCGGCACCGCCCGGATCGTCCGCTCCCGCGTAGCGGCCCGACTGCCAGCCGAAGCCGTCGCGGAAGACGCCGAACTCGTCGATGGGGTCGATCACGGCCAGCTCATGCTGCTTGGCCAGCGCGAAGTCCTCCTGCCCGCAGCCCGGCGCGATGTGGACCACGCCGGTGCCCTCGGCGTCGGAGACCTCGTCCCAGGCGATGACCCGATGCTCCACGCCGGCCGCCGCCGACAGCTCGTCGAACGGGCCGGCGTAGGTTAGGCCCAGCAGGTCGGAGCCTGGCGCCTCGCGGACCACGCGCGCCTCTGGCACCACTCTCCGGCGCGACCCGGCGCTGAGCCACCAGCCGCGCCCGTCGCGCCCCTCCACCAGCTGGTAGGTGAGCTCGGGGTTCACCGCAGCGGCCACGTTCGAGGACAGCGTCCAGGGCGTGGTGGTCCAGATCAGCAGGTCCTCGGACTCGTGGCCCGGCGAGGTGAGCGGCAGCCGGAGGGTGACAGTCAGGTGCGTCAGCTCGCGATAGCCCTCCGTGGCCAGCTCCTGGTTGGAGAGCCCGGTGCCGCAGCGCGGGCACCACGGCATCACGTCGTGGCCGCGGTAGATCAGGCCGCGGCGGTGGCACTCGGCCAGGAAGGCCCAGATGGTGTAGTTGTTCTCGTCCGAGTTGGTGTAGTAGCTGTTGTCCCAGTCCATCCACATGCCGAGGCGGATGGACTGCTCGGTGATCCGGTCGGCGAAGCGCTGCACGCGGGCCTTGCAGAACTCCACGAAGCGGTCGATGCCGTAGCGCTCGATGTCGCGCTTGTTGCGGAAGCCGAGCTCCTTCTCGGCCTCGACCTCGATCCACAGTCCCTGGCAGTCGTACCCATTCTGGTAGCGCTGCCGCTCGCCCAGCATGGTGTGGTAGCGCTGGTAGAGGTCCTTGTACGTCCGGCCCCAGGCGTGGTGCACGCCCATCGGGTTGTTGGCCGTAATCGGGCCGTCCAGGAACGACCAGCGCTTCTCGGCATCGGCGTTGCGCGCCAGGTAGCGCTCCATGGTGCGGCGCTCGCGCCACACCGCGATCTGCTTTAGCTCCAGCGCTGGCATGTCCAGCTTGGTCGACACCGGCTTGAACAAGGGCCGCTCCAACAACAAACCCGTCCCGGCTCACGATCATCCGGGACGGGACTGTTGTCCGATGGTCGCAGCGCGGCCACCGCGCTGTCAATCGCGCCTCAGGCGAAGAGCGCCCTGCCGGTCAGCACCAGGGC
>DATADC010000053.1:0-1610 GCA_036258735.1 Candidatus Limnocylindria bacterium | reverse complement strand
AAGACGACCTATTGTCCAGAGAACCGGGTGGGGTACACCTGGGGTGCGGCACGGTTCGATGAGACAGCCGGCTGCGGTAGAGGTCACCGCAACCGGAGGTC
Organism: Candidatus Limnocylindria bacterium; assembly: GCA_036258735.1. GTDB lineage: Bacteria > Chloroflexota > Limnocylindria > QHBO01 > QHBO01 > JAPSGM01. The sequence continues at coordinate 1,509 of DATADC010000053.1, read as the reverse complement.
GGACCCATGGACGAGATCCGCAGCGACGAGCCCGAGGGGGCGCCGGAGCGCGCCCGGAACGCTGGCGCCGGCGCCCCCTCGGGCGGTGCCGGGCCGGAGCGGCGTCTTTCCGCCCGGCGCAAGCTGGCCGTCGTCACCCGCCTGCTGCGGGGCGAGCCGCTGGAGACCGTTGCCCGTGAGCTCAATATCACCGTTCCCCGCCTGAGCGAATGGCGCGACCGCGCCCTGGCCGGAGCGGAGGCGGCGATGAAGGAGCGCGAACGGGATGGGCGCGATGAGGAGTTGCTCCGCCTCAAGGCCAAGCTTGGCGAGGTGACCATGGCCAACGAGCTGCTGGAGCAGAAGATCGCGGCCCTGGAGGGCGGTCGCCCTTTGGCTCGCCGGAGGTCGCGGCGGTGAGCCAGGCCGTCTCCCCGACCACGAGCCGGCGCTACGGCTTGGCCAGGGTCGCCCGCGTCTGGCGCTTGTCCCGCGCCACGGTCTACCGCCATCGCGCGGCGGCCGGTGCCGCGGCGCCGCCCCGTCCGGCACGCCGAGGTCCGGTGGGCGTCTGCTCCGACGCCGAGCTGGTCGAGCACATCCGCGCCCAGATCCTCGGTTCGCGCCTGCATGGCGAGGGCTACCGCAAGATTTGGGCTCGGCTGCGCCATGCCGGCATTCGCACCTCGGCCCGGCGGGTCCGCCGCCTGATGGGCGAGCACGGGTTGCTGGCGCCGCACCGGGTCGGCCGTCCGGAGCAGCGCGCGCACGATGGCACCATCACCACCACGACGGTGGACGTTATGTGGGGGACCGACATGACCGAGACCGTGACCCTGACCGAGGGCCGCGCCCGGGTCTTCGTCGCCGTCGACCACTGCTCCGGCGAGTGCGTCGGCAGCCATGCCGCGCACTCGGGCAACCGCTTCGAGGCGCTCGAGCCGGTGCGCCAGGCCGTTCTGCGCCACTTCGGCCGCATCGAGCGGAACGCGGCCAAGGGCCTCGCACTCCGCCATGACCACGGTTCCAACTACATGTCACGCGACTTCCAGGACGAGATCGGCTTCTTTGGCATCGAGAGTTCGCCCTCCTTCGTCCGCCAGCCAGAGGGTAACGGTGTCACCGAGCGCTTCATTCGCACCCTGAAAGAGAACTTCCTTTGGGTGCAGACCTTCGACACCATCGAGGACCTGCGCCGCGGGCTACAGGCCTTCGTCGCCCACTACAACGCCACCTGGCTCGTCGCCCGGCACGGCTACCGCACCCCAGACCAGATCCGCGCCGAGCAACGCGGCCTTGCTCCATGCCCACCGGCCAACCTACCCTTGGCCGCCTGAACAGCGCAGCCGACTGTCTCAGCAACCGGGCGCACTACACTGCCGTCAGCAACTTTTGGCCTCTCATACGGAATCCGGGAGATTGCTTCCTTGTGCCGGAGGATTCCTGTGCGGGGCAGGCTGGCGTAGGCTGACGGACCGTAGTTCTTCGGGAGCGGCACCATGGCACGGATCGCTGGGCATCTGTCCGTCG
>DATADC010000052.1:0-16087 GCA_036258735.1 Candidatus Limnocylindria bacterium | reverse complement strand
GCCGAGCAGCCACGGCCACGTGCCACCCGCGGCCGGGACCAGCAGCGCCGCGGCCAGGCCCGCCTCCAGCGCGCCGAAGACGACGAGCCACGTCGCAGGAGAGCGCCGCGACACGCCGTCCGGCACGTCCCGCCACAGCTGGGCACCGAGCAGGACGACCCCCGCCACCACGGCTGTGACGGCCAGGCCCGCGTCCGGGAAGACGGCACGCGGTTCGGGCGACAGCGACCGTAGCGTTGCGACGCCCAGTCCGACGGCCAGCAGGCCGAGCGCCACGGCACGCAGCACGTCGCTGGAAGAGGCGTGGCGCAGGCCGCGTTCCAGGCAGCCCACTATCGCCGCGGCAAGCACCATGGCCGTGGCGCCACCGACCGCCGGCAGCAACCACGGCAGGCCGTGGTCGTCGGGCCGGAGGGCGGGGAAGAGGCGCAGCAGCGCCACTGCGGCCGGGGCCAGCGCGACCGCCGCCAGGCCGGCGCCGAGGGCGGTCGCGTCCAGCGGTGCTTCAGCCTCGTCGACCGGCACTTGGGGTTCGTCGGCGAATCGGTCCACCGCGGGCAGGACGTGGTGCGGGCGTGCACCGCGAGTGTTTGAGTCCGCCAGGCCGGACGGCAATAGTACGAACGGGCGCGCGCCTCGCCTATGCTCCTGATATGCCGGCGCAGCACGTCATGTCGCGACGTCGCTTCCTGGAGCTGACCGACGCGCTGGTGGCCGAAGGTGAGCGGCTGCTGGACGACCCGGACTGGAACCGCTTTCGCCTCTGGCTTCTCAACTCCGACGAGCTCTTGGAGCGCGTGTGGGGGCGCATGGACCGATACCACCTCGCCTGGCTCAACGTTGGCCGCGACTCCGCACCGCCCGGCTCGTCGCTGGACGACCAGGGCACCCGTCGCTTCGTGTCCGAGGTCACCGGCGCCAAGCTGGCGGTGTTGCGTACGATGAGGACCGCCGTCGCGCAGCGTGGGTGGACTCTGCTGAGCGACGCGGACGCCGAGGAGGACCAGTGACCCGCCATCGCCCCGACGAGCACACCGGCGGGCTGGCCGCCGTGCTGGCCCACCCCGACGACGAGAGCTTCGGGTGTGGGGGCGCGCTGGCGCTGGCCCATGACGCCGGCCGGGTGGTGCGCCTCCTGGTCGCCACCCGGGGCGAGGCTGGCGCCCCGGAGGGCACGCAGCCGGACGCCGCCTTCGCCGACGTGCGCGAGGACGAGCTGCGTTGTGCGGCCGGCAAGATCGGCTTTACCGAGGTGACGGTGCTGGAGGGCTACCCTGACGGTGGCGTGGCGGACCTGCCGTTCGCCCAGCTCGTCGACGACATCACCGCCTGGCTGGCGGATCGGCGGCCGGACGCGGTGATCACCTTCGGCACCCACGGCGTCACCGGCCACCCGGACCACGTGGTCGTCGGCTCGGCCACGCGCTGGGCGGTGGAGCGGCTCTCCGAGGCCGGCATCGCGCCGCACGCGGTGTTCGTCATCGCCCCAGTCTTCGGGCCGGGGGCCAAGCGCTACGACCTCTCCCCCGAGGAGGGCGCCGCGACCCATCGGATCGACGTCACCGGCGTGGCCGCCCGCAAGGTCGCCGCGCTGCGCTGCCATGCCTCGCAGGCCGACGCGGCGGCCGAGGCGGTGGAGGTCCAGGCCGCCCTCGACCGCGACGGGGTGCTGTACGAGGGCTACACCCGCGTCCGTCCGCCGGTCCCCGCGCCGCACCCCAGGTTCGACACGCGCCTGGTCTGAGCCCGCTGAGCGCCGGGCATGGCCCGAATCCTTGGTAAACTGGTCGGGATATGACCATCGACGCCAACCTGGGCAAGGTCGACGAGGTGATGACCGCGCTCTACGACATTCACGATCCGGAGATCGGGATGAGCATCGTCGACCTGGATCTGATCAAGAACGTCGAGATCGGGTCGGACGGGACGCCCACCGAGATCAAGATGGTGCTGACCACGCCGTTCTGCCCCTGGGCCGGCGAGCTGATCCAGACCGTCAAGCAGAAGACCGAGGAGGTCGTCGGCCCGCCGGTCAAGGTGACGCTCCTGGCCGACCGCTGGGAGCCGCCCCCCGGCCTCTTCTAAGCGTCTTCGTCCGCGCCGCTCGCCCGCTCCCTGCTCGCCGACACGCGACTACCATCGGCGAGTGCGCATCTACACGCGCAAGGGCGATACCGGGACGACGGGCCTCCTCTTCGGCGGCGCCCGCATCTCCAAGGCCCACCTGCGGACCGATGCCTACGGCAGCGTCGACGAGACGGTATCGGCGCTCGGGCTGGCGCGCGCTGCGCTCGGAGCGGCCACCGACCGGGTGGAGGCTACGCTCTCCGAGCTGATCATCGCGCTGCAGCGCGAGCTGTTCGTGGTGGGCGCCGAGCTTGCCACTCACGCCGATCGCCGCGCCCGCCTCAAGCCGGGCGAGACGCTGGTGACGGTCGACATGGTCGCCCGGCTGGAGGCTCGCATCGACGCGCTGGAGGCGGCCCACGCGATGCCCGCTGAGTTCGTCCTGCCGGGCGAGACGCTGGCCGGCGGAGCGCTGGACCTGGCTCGCACCACCGCCCGCCGCGCGGAGCGACGCGCCGTGGCCCTGGCCGAGGCGGGCGCCCTGCCCGATTCGCAGGTCGTGCCCTACCTCAACCGGCTGGCCGACCTGCTGTTCGTCATGGCGCGGGCGGCGGACGGCGGGTTCCAGGCGGTCCGCCAGCGGTAGTCGCCGCCGCGAGTGTTCGGATGACCCGAACACCTGCGGAATCGTTCGCCAAACGGGGTCGGGGAATTCCGATTCCGTTGCGGTGCGGCGTACAATCGGCTGAACCGATGCGCGAGCCGCAAGCCCGCCCCCGAGGCCGCGCATCGCTCCCACATCCGTCGAGCAGTGCCTTCGCGAGGTAGCAAGCAGCCATGACCACGCTCTCCGCCACCAAGTATCGGATGTTCATCAACGGCGACTTGTCCGACGCCGCCGGCGGCGAGACGACCGACGTCGTCAACCCGGCCAGCGAGGAGGTCATCGCCCAGGTCCCGCGCGGCGACGAGTCCGATGTCGACCGTGCGGTGGAGGCCGCCCGCGAGGCCTTCGAGGCGTGGTCGCTCACGACCCCGGCGGAGCGCAGCACCATGCTTCACAAGCTCGCCGACGCGATCGAGCGCGACGCCGAGACGCTCAGCAGCCTGGAGCAGCAGAACGTCGGGAAGCCGAAGGGCACCGCCGACTTCGACGTCGAGTTCACCATCGACAACGTCCGCTTCTTCGCGGGCGCCGCGCGCGTCGTCGAGGGCAAGGCCGCCGGCGAGTACGTCAACACCCACACCAGCATGATTCGGCGCGAGCCAGCGGGCGTGGTCGGCCAGGTGGCGCCGTGGAACTACCCGCTGATGATGGCCATCTGGAAGCTGTGCCCCGCGCTGGCCGCCGGCTGCACCGTGGTCCTCAAGCCGTCGAGCATGACCCCGCTGTCGGCCATTCGCGTCGCCGAGCTGGCGGCCGACGTCTTCCCGAAGGGCGTGCTCAACGTCGTCACCGGCCCCGGCCCCACGGTGGGACGCCGGCTGGTGACCCACCCCCAGGTCGACATGGTGAGCCTCACCGGCGATACGGCCACCGGCAAGGAGATCGCCGCCGCCGCGGCGCAGACGGTGAAGCGGGTCCATCTCGAGCTGGGCGGCAAGGCGCCGGTGCTGGTGTTCGATGACGCCGACCCGGCGGCCGTGGCCGAGACGGTCAAGACGGCCGGCTTCTTCAACTCCGGCCAGGACTGCACCGCTGCCACGCGGGTGATCGTCGGGCGCAAGGCGTACGACAGCGTGCTGTCCGAGCTCGTGTCGGCGGTCGGCAGCATCAAGGTCGGCGACCCCGCCGACGATCCGGAGCTGGACATGGGCCCGCTGGTCAGCAAGGCGCAGCAGGAGCGGGTGGCCGGTTTCGTGGAGCGCGCGCGCGGATACGGCGCATCGGTGGCGGCCGGCGGCGGCAACGGCGTCAACCGCGGGTTCTTCTATCAGCCGACGGTCGTCACCGACGTGGCGCAGGACTCGGAGATCGTCCAGAACGAGGTCTTCGGCCCGGTGATCAGCGTCCAGCACTTCAGCGGAGACGAGGAGGGCATTCGCTGGGCCAACGGCGTGAACTACGGCCTCGCCGCCTCGGTCTGGACACGCGACGTGAAGCGGGCGCTGAACGCGGCGCGCCGCCTGCGCTACGGCACGGTGTGGATCAACGATCACCTGACCATCGCCTCGGAGATGCCGCACGGCGGCTTCGGGCAGTCCGGCTACGGCAAGGACATGAGCGCGTACAGCATCGAGGACTACACCACCATCAAGCACGTGATGGCCAAGATCGCCGACTGAAGGACCGATCGACGGCTTAGGAGACGCCATGCCAGCCCGACTCAACCCGTACCTCAGCTTCCAGGGCAACGCGCGCGAGGCAATGGAGTTCTACCGCGACGTCCTCGGCGGCGAGCTGACCGTCACGACGTTCGCCGAAGGCGGCCTGCCGCACGGGCCCGACGAGGGCGACAAGGTCATGCACGCGCAGCTGGAGACGCCGACCGGCTTTACGCTCATGGCCTCGGACGCCGTCAGCACCGCACCGGCGCCGCCCTCGTCCGGCGTCCAGGTATCCCTGAGCGGGGACCGCGACGCCGATGCCGAGCTGTCTGGCTACTTCGACAAGCTGGCCGCCAAGGGGCAGGTCGTGGAGCCGCTCGAGGAGGCACCGTGGGGCGACAAGTTCGGGATGGTGGCGGATCCGTACGGCGTGCTGTGGCTGGTCAACATCGGCGGGGCCCAGCAGCCGGGAGGCTGACTGGCTGACGCCTGCTACGATCCGGCGGCATGGCTGAGCAGCTTGCCGCCGATGACCACCCGATCGAGACCGTCCCTGATGAGCGGCCTGCCGGGCGCACGCGGCCCCTCGACCCGGAGCGGGCCGACGAGCTGTTCCGGCGTGGCGTGGCGCTCTTCAACGGGGTGCGCTACTGGCACGCCCACGAGGCGTGGGAAGAGCTGTGGCGCGCGGCTCCGGACGACCAGCGCGACTTCTACCAGGGCCTGATCCAGGTCGCTGCCGGCCTGCTTCACCTGCAGCGCCGCAACGCGCGCGGTGCGCGGAACAAGCTGCGCGACGGCGTCGAGCGGCTGCGCCGGTACATGCCCACCCATCGGGGCATCTTCGTCAACGAGCTGGTCGGCGTCGCGCAGCGCACCCTGGACGACCTGGAGTCCGGCTTCCTGCCGTACCTCGTCCCGCCGGTGATCCGTTTCGTGGACCTCGAGGAGCCCGACTGGAGCCGATGACCGGCGAGCCGCCCGCGCCCGAGCCGGTCGCCTATCGCGTCGAGCGCGACTCGATGGGTGAGGTCCGCGTCCCGGGCAATGCCCGATGGCGGGCACAGACGCAGCGCGCGGTCGAGAACTTCGCCATCAGCGGCGCCACCCTCGAACGCTCGCAGATCGCCGCCCTGGGCCGCATCAAGGCCGCCGCCGCCCGAGCCAACGCCCGCCTCGGCATCCTCGAGGCCGACATGGCGGCGGCCATCGCGGCGGCCGCCGAGGAGGTGGCCGAGGGGCGCTGGGACGACCAGTTCCCGATCGACGTGTTCCAGACCGGCTCGGGCACGAGCAGCAACATGAACGCCAACGAGGTGGTCGCCAGCCTGGCCAGCGAGCGCCTCGGCCGCGAGGTCCATCCCAGCGACCACGTCAACGCCAGCCAGTCGAGCAACGACGTCTTCCCGTCGTCGATCCACCTGGCCGCCGCGGCCGCGGTGGTCAAGGACCTCGTCCCCGCCCTCGAGCATTTGGCAGCCGCCCTGGAGCGCAAGCGGGACGCTTTCGCATCGGTCGTGAAGTCAGGCCGAACGCACCTCATGGACGCCACCCCCGTGACACTGGGCCAGGAGTTCGGCGGCTACGCGGACCAGGTACGCAAGGGGGTGGAGCGGCTACAGGCCACGCTGCCGCGGCTGGCCGAGCTGCCGCTGGGAGGCACGGCGGTCGGCACCGGCATCAACACCCCGCCCGGGTTCGCCGCGGCGGTCATCGCCGATCTGGCGGAGCGCACCGGGCTGCCGCTGACCGAGGCGCGCGACCATTTCGAGGCCCAGGGCGCGCGCGACGGGCTGGTGGAGGCGTCCGGACAGCTGCGGACCGTGGCGGTCAGCCTCTACAAGATCAGCAACGACCTGCGCTGGATGGCGTCCGGCCCGCGTGCCGGCCTGGCCGAGATCAACCTGCCGGAGCTCCAGCCGGGCTCGTCGATCATGCCCGGCAAGGTGAACCCGGTCATCCCCGAGGCAGCCTGCATGGTGTCGGCCCAGGTCATCGGCAACGACGCGGCAGTGGCCTTCGGCGGCGCGGCGGGCAACTTCGAGCTGAACGTCATGCTCCCCATGCTGGCGCGCAACATCCTCGAGTCGATCCGGCTGCTCGCCAACGTTAGCCGCCTGCTGGCGGACCGATGCGTCGACGGGATCACCGCCAACGCGGAGCGCGCCCGCCACTTTGCGGAGAGCTCGCCGTCGATCGTCACGCCGCTGAACCGCTACCTCGGCTACGAGGAGGCGGCCGAGGTCGCCAAGCAGGCCCTCTCACAGAGCAAGACCATCCGCCAGGTCGTCATCGAGCGCGGGCACGTGGCCGCCGGCCGCATCAGCGAGGAGGAGCTGGACCGCGTCCTGGACGTCACGTCCATGACCCGGCCCGCCGAGGGCTGAGACGCCACCATCGCCCCGACCCGCCGATTCAACTGGGGTCATCAGATCGCGCATCGGGTCCTCGTCTGGTGGGCTCTGATTCCACTGGGTGCATCACGCCGCGCGGGGCGGGCGACATCCGCTCGATCTGAACCACCCGGCTGAATCACGAGCCGGCGCAGCCACGGCCACGCGACACTTCCCGCGGTGGGACGCCCCGAGCGTAGAATCGGGGCCGTGTCCACGACCTACAAGAACCTGATCGGCGACCGATGGGTGCCGGCCCGCTCCGGCGCGACCTTCACCAGCGTCAGCCCGGCGAACCACGACCAGGTCATCGGCGAGTTCGCCTCCTCGGGGCCGGCCGACGTCGACGCCGCCGTGGCGGCGGCGAAGGCCGCCTTCCCGGCGTGGTCGCTGATGCCGGCCCCAAAGCGCGGCGAGATCCTCTTCCGCGTGGCGCGGGTGCTATCCGAGCACAAGGAGGAGCTGTCGCGCCTCATGACGCGAGAGATGGGCAAGGTCCTGCCCGAGGCGCGCGGCGATGTCCAGGAGGCGATCGACGTGGCGTACTACATGGCCGGCGAGGGGCGGCGGCTGTTCGGCCAGACCGTCCCGTCGGAGATGCCCGACAAGTTCGCCATGGCGATCCGCCGCCCGATCGGCGTGGCCGGGATCATCACCCCGTGGAACTTCCCCATCGCCATCCCGGCCTGGAAGCTCTTCCCGGCTCTGATCTGCGGCAACACGGCGGTGATCAAGCCGGCCTCGGACACGCCGGCCTGCCTCGTCCGCTTCGTGGAGCTGCTGCTGGAGGGCGGCATCCCGGCGGGGGTCGTCAACGTCGTGACCGGCAGCGGCTCGGAGGTGGGCAACGCCCTGGTCGAGCACCCCGACGTGCGGCTCATCAGCTTCACCGGCCACACCGAGACCGGCGTCGAGATCAGCCGGCGCGCTGCCGAAACGCTGAAGCGGGTCAGCCTGGAGCTCGGGGGCAAGAACCCGATCGTGATCTGGGAGGACGCCGACCTGGACCTGGCGCTCGACAGCGTGGTGTGGTCCGCGTTCGGCACCAGCGGGCAGCGCTGCACGGCCGCCAGCCGGATCGTCGTGCATCGGGCCGTCCACGACCGCTTCGTGGAATCGCTGCGCGGCCGGGTGGCGAACCTGGTCCTGGGCGATGGGCTGGAGGACGCCACCGACGTTGGGCCGGTCATCAACGACCGGGCCGTGGAGCGGATCGCGGCCTATGCGGCCATCGGGCGTGACGAGGGCGAGCTGGTTATCGGCGGCGAGCCGGCGCGCGAGGGAGCGCTGTCGGCGGGGTCGTTCTTCCAGCCGACCATCTTCGCCGAGGTAAAGCCCGACGCGCGCATCGCGCAGGAGGAGATCTTCGGCCCGGTGACCTCGGTGATCCCGGTGGACACGTGGCAGGAGACGGTGGAGGTCGTCAACGGCGTGAAATATGGCCTGTCGACCTCGCTCTTCACGCGCGACGTCAACCTTGCCTTCCGCAGCATCCGCGACTTCGACTCGGGCATCGGATACGTGAACCACGGCACCATCGGGGCCGAGGCCCACCTGCCGTTCGGCGGGGTGAAGGCCACCGGCAACGGCCACCGGGAGGTCGGGCAGGCCGCGCTGGAGTTCTTCAGCGAGTGGAAGAGCGTCTACGTCGACTACTCCGGCAGGCTGCAGCGGGCCCAGATCGACACCAACTTCGTCGACCAGGAGTAGGAGGGCACGTGCGCCTCCCGCTGTTCCCGCTGCACGTGGTCGCGTTTCCGCGGTTGCCGCTGCCGCTGCACGTGTTCGAGGCGCGCTACCGAGCCATGATGCGCGACGTGCTGGCCCCCGACTCACCGTATGCCGGCCGCTTCGTGGTGACTCTCATCACCGAGGGGCCGGAGGTCGGCGACGACCCGCTGGCGCGCACCAGCCAGGTCGGCACCATCGTGGAGGTGCGCAGCGCCGACCGGTTCCAGGACGGCCGCTGGGGGTTGCTGGCGGTCGGGGAGGCGCGGGCCATGCTCGGGCCGGTGGACCGCAGCGGCGAGTACGCGCTCGTCGAGGTGCAGCCGCTGTCAGAGGTCGACGGTGACGCCGACGTCGCACGCCAGTTGCTGGGGCAGGTCCAGGCGGCGCTCGACCAATACCTGACCACGGTGAAACGTTACGTGGCCTCGGCGGCGTCCTTAGCGGCACAATCCCAGGAGATCACCGAAGTGGCCGCCTCCCTGGACGAGGTCCTCAAGCCCATCCGCCTGCCCGACGAGCCACTCGCCGCGAGCTATGCGGTGGCCGGCGTGCTCCAGATCGAGCTGACGCGCAAGCAGGATCTGCTGGAGATGCCGGACGCGGCGAGCCGCCTGTCCGCCGAGCTGCAGCTGCTCCGGCGCGAGGCGCGCCTGCTGTCGCAGGGCGCCATGCCGCCGGTGAGCACCGGGGACCTGACCTACAACCCGAACTAGGGAGCGCTCAATCCCCATGCCTCCGACCCGAGCGCGCCTGGCCGCGTCGTGCGTCGTCCTCGTCGTGGCGGTGTCGGCCTGCGCCGGAGAGCAGAACGCCTCCGCCACGCCATCGGTGGTGGCCAGCCGGGCTGCGTCCCCTGGCACCGCAGCCGGGGGCTCGGCGTCCACCGCGCCAAGCGCCGCAGCGAGCCTATCCATCGCGGCGTCGCCCAGCGCGAATCCCGGCGGCACCTCGTACACCGTCCAGCCGGGCGACACGCTGTCGGCCATCGCCCGTGCCTGGGGCACCACCTTGGCGCAGCTCCAGGCCTGGAACGCCGATCGCTATCCCAGCCTGGCCGGCGACCCGAACGCGCTCCAGGCCGGCTGGGTGCTCCTCGTCAGCGGCGATCCCAATGCAACGCCTCGGCCCAGCAGCGCACCCACCGCGCGGCCGACTCCCGCTCCGACGCCGGTCGCATCGGGCTGCCGCGCCGGCAACCGCGTCGCCGCCGGCGGCCCGCAGACCTTCTACGTGGTGCCGAGCGCCGGAAACGGCGTGGCGCTCACGTTCGACATGGGAGGCCGGCTGGACCCCGGCGTCGAGATCCTCAACTTCCTCATCGCCAACCGCGTATGCGCCACGCTGTTCCCGACCGGCGCCATGGCGCAGACGGAGCACGGTCGACGCATCATGGCCATTGTGCGGGCCCACCCCGAGCTGTTCGAGATCGGCAACCACACCATGCACCACTGCGACCTGGTGCGTGGCGGCGGCGGCTCGCCCAGCACCACGCCGTGCGCCGGCGTGACGCCCACCGCCGACTTCGTGCGCCGCGAGCTGAACGACGCCGCGGCGATCCTGCGCAGCCTGACGGGCCAGGACCCGCGACCCTACTGGCGGCCGCCGTACGGATCGCTGAACGCGGCGGTGGTCGAGGCCGCGGCATCGGCCGGGTACACCAAGACGTTCATGTGGGACATCGACACGATCGACTGGAAGCCCGTCAGCCAGGGCGGTCCAACCGCGGGACAGATCGCGACCAAGGTGATCACCACTGCCGAGGGAGGCTCGAACGTGCTGATGCACCTGGGCGGCTACGAGACCCTCGCCGCGCTGCGGATCATGGTGCCCGGCCTGCGTGACCGCGGGTTCGTGCTGACCTCGCTGAGCGACCTCCTGAACTAGCCCCCGATCTCCGCCGGGCCGCGCTCCGGGTACGGCGCCGCCGCCAGGGCCTGGCCGAAGATGGTGGCCGCCAGGTCGACCGCCTCGGCGTCGACGATGAGGGGCGGGCACAGCCGCAGCGTCGACTCGCCGCACTCCAGCACCAGCAGGCCCATCTCGAAGGCCGCGCGTTCCACGGCCTCGGCCTGCTCGTGCGCCTCGAACTCCACGCCCACCATCAGTCCCACGCCGCGCACGTCGCGCACGCCTGCCGCACCGGCCGCCTCCCGCTCCAGCGCGGAACGCAGCCGCTGCCCCATGGCCGCGGCGTTCTCCAGCAGCCCGTCCGCGATGACGTCCAGCGTAGCCAGGCCGGCCGCCGCGCAGACCGGGTTGCCGGCGAAGGTTGAGCCGTGGGCGCCCGCCGGCCAGGTCCACACCGAGTCGCGGGCGATGAAGGCGCCGATAGGCATGCCGGAGGCTACGCCCTTGGCCGTGGTCACGATGTCCGGCTCGACCTCGGCGTGCTGGATGGCCCACCAGCGGCCGGTGCGGCCCATCCCGGACTGGATCTCGTCCGCCACGAGCAGGATGCCATGCTCGTCGCAGAGCTGGCGCAGGCCTGCGATGAAGGGCGTGGGGGCGGGGAAGTAGCCGCCCTCGCCCTGGACGGGCTCGACCACGATGGCGGCCACGTCGCCGGGTGACACCAGCCGGCCCAGGATCGAGCGCCGCAGGAAGTCGAGCTCGGCAGACCCGTCGCCGCCGGAGCCCTCGCGCCAGCTGCGGACGCGCGGGTATGGGGCGTGGAAGACCATGGGCAGCAGCGGACCGAAGCCGGCACGCTGCTTGAGCTTGGAGTTCGTCAGCGACAGCGCACCCAGCGTCCGGCCGTGGAAGGCACCCTCGAACGCGATGATGGCCGGCCGGCGGGTGTGGTATCGGGCCAGCTTGACGGCGCCCTCCACGGCCTCGGTGCCCGAGTTGGTGAGGAAGACGCGCGCCTTCTCGGCAAAGGGCGCCAGCGCCGCCAGGCGCTCGCTGAACTCCAGGTAGCGCGGCTCGTAGAAGTCGGTGGCCGCGATGTGGATCAGGCGCGCGGCCTGCTCACGGATGGCGGCCACCACGGCCGGGTGCGCATGGCCGGTGCTGGCCACGGCGATCCCCGCCGCGAAGTCCAGGAACACGTTGCCGTCCACGTCGGTCACCCACCAGCCGTCGCCCGACTCGGCCACGAGCGGGTAGGCCCGCGTCAGGCTGGGGCTGACGACCGCGTCGTCGCGGGCGATGATCTCCCGGGCACGCGGTCCGGGAAGCTCGGTGTGGATGCGCGGCGCCGACGGGCGGGCAGCCGCGGCGGAGGTGGGGGTCTCGACGTTCATGATCGAGAGTTCTCCGGAGCGGAACGGCGCGTCCTGCCCGCGCCCCTGGCTAGGTGCGGCGCCATCGTAGCAGCCGCCTCAGCGCACCGGATGCGCCCGGACGGCGTCGCCGATGAGTCCCGGGCCCGCGTAGACCAGGCCCGTCCACAGCTGTACCAGGTCCGCGCCGGCATCGTACGCCGCGGCTACGGCCTCGGCCGAACCGATGCCGCCGGAGGCGACGATGACTGCCTCCCGGCCCAGGGCCTCGCGCGCGCGGCGCACCGCGGCCAGCGTCGTCGGCAGCAGCGGGGCGCCCGAAAGGCCTCCCGACTCGCGCGCCTCCGGTGAGACGAGCCCGTCCCGCCGGGTCGTGCTGTTGGCGAGGATGACCCCGGCGGCTCCCGCCTGGACGGCCGACGTCGCCAGCGCCGCCACGTCGGACCCGGACAGGTCGGGGCTGAGCTTGACCAGCAGCGGCCGCGGCTGTCCGGCCGCCGCGCCCGCCTCGGCGAGTGCTCGGACGAGCGCCACCAGGCGCTCACGGTCCTGGAGCTCCCGCAGCCCCGGCGTGTTCGGCGAAGACACGTTGATCGCCAGGTAATCGGCCACCGGTCGAACTAGGCGCGCGCAGCCGAGGTAATCGTCCGCCGCGCGCTCGAGTGGCGTGTGCCGGCCGCGCCCGATGTTGACCCCGACTACGAAGCGGCGGGGCAGGTGCCGCCGAGCCAGCATGACGCGGCGCGCGAGCGCCACCGCGCCGGCATTGTTGAAGCCCATGCGGTTGACCAGCCCGCCATCGCGCGGGAGTCGGAAGAGGCGTGGGCGCCGGTTCCCCGGCTGCGGTCCGGGCGTCACCGTGCCGACCTCGACGAACCCCAGGCCGAGGCCCGCCCAGGCACGCAGGGCCATGGCGTCCTTGTCGAATCCGGCGCCAAGGCCGACGCGGTTGCGGAACTCGAGCCCGGCCAGCTCGACCCAGGGTGACTGCCCGGTCGGCGCGCCGGCCGCGACCCTCAGCAACGCCCTGCCCAGCGCGCGGTCGCCCGCCGCGCGCAGCGCGTGCAGCGTCAGCCGGTGGATGCGCTCGGAGTCGAGCCGGAAGAGGAGCGGCCGCGCGGCGCCGTAGGCCAGCGAGCGCCAGCCACTCACGCCTCGTGCGCGCGCGGGAAGGCCATCTCCTCCGGTCGCAGGGCGGGAAGCGGCTCGCCGTCCGCGTCGATCTGGACGCCGGCCGGCGACATGAACTCGTGCCACACCTCGGTGCCGGCCGCCGGCGGGTCGTCCAGCTCCTTGATGGCCACGATCCCCTCGAACCGGATCTGGCCGGCCTCGCCGGCCTCGGTCTCGAACTCGTCCTCGTACTCCTCGGCGATCTCGATGGCCCGGCCCAGCGCCGTCTCCTCGTCCTCGCCATCGACCAGCACGACGCGGTCCTCGATCATGGCCTCGGCCTGCGCCTCGCCGACCAGGTACGCATAGCGCAGCTGCACGCTGAACCAGCCGCTGGGATCGACCACCGGGTCGAGGGCATCGGTCTCGGCCAGGGAGCGCAGCTCGTCCGGCCTGGGGCGTCCGTCGACCGCTGCCCTGGCGTCAGGCACCGCTCCCCTCGCCCCCATCCCCGATGATCGTCTGCGACTGCTCGCGCATGAACTGCTGCACGTAGTACGGTCCCAGCCCGCTCTTGCCGGACGAGCCCGACCCCTTCCAGCCGCCGAAGCTCTGGATCCCGGGCCAGGCCCCGGTGGTCGCCCCTGCGCGACGGTTGACGTACAGCACCCCGGCCTGGATCGTCTCCAGGAAGCGCTCCACCTCCGATCGGTCCCGGCTGAAGATGCCGGCCGTTAGCCCGTAGGGCGTGTCGTTGGCCCGCTGGATCGCCTCGTCCAGGGAGTCCACCTCGCCGACCACCACCAACGGCACGAACAGCTCCTCGCGGAACAGGCGATGGTCGAGCGGCAGGCCGGTGACCACGGTGGGCGTCGGGAAGTAGCCGCGCCCGGTGTCGTCGTCGCGCAGGACCTCGCCGCCGGCCTCGATCCGGCCCCCGTCGCGCCGTGCCTCCTCCACCGCATCGCTGAACTTGCGCAGGGCCCGCTCGTTGATGACAGGTCCCATCCAGTTCCCACGTCGTATGGGGTCGCCGACCTTGACGGCGCGCGCCCGCTCGACCAGCTTGTCGACGAAATCGCCCGCCACGCTGCGCTCGACGTAGACCCGGCTGTTTGCGCTGCACTTCTGGCCGTCGAAGCCGAAGGCGGATCGCATGACGCCCTCGGCGGCCTCGTCCAGGTCCGCGTTGGCGGTCACGATGGCGGGGTTCTTGCCGCCCATCTCGGTGATGATGGGCCGCGGATACTCCCTGGTGAAGTCGGTGTACAGCTTCATGCCGACCTCGTAGCTGCCGGTGAACACCAGGCCGTCGATCCCAGGGTTCTCCTGCAGCTCGGCGCCCACCGTGTCGCCTGGACCGGTCACCAGGTTAACGACGCCGGCCGGCACGCCGACCTCGGCGAGCGCCTTGACGAAGAGGTAGGCCATCAGCGGCGCGTCGGATGAGGGCTTCATGACGACCGTGTTGCCGGCGATCAGTGCACCGGCGGCCGGTCCGCCAGCCAGCGCCATCGGGAAGTTGAAGGGGCTGATGACGGCCCACACGCCGTGGGGCTTGAGGATGGAGCGCGTCCGTTCGGTGGGGGACAGCGAGCCCATCGGCCGCTCGAAGCCGTCGTTGCGCTCCATCTCGTCGGAGTAGTAGCGCAGCAGGTCGGCGGTCTCCTCCACGTCGCCCAGGGCCTCCAGTCGGTTCTTGCCGACCTCGAAGGCCATCAGCGCGGCGTAGTCGAACTGCCGCTCGCTGATGAGGTCTGCCGCCCGGCGCATGAGCTCGATCCGCCGCCGCCAGCCCAGGTCGCGCCAGCCGGGGAACGCCTCGCGCGCGGCGGCGACCGCGTCCTGGACGTCGCGCCGCGTTCCCACGGGGAAACGCGATACAACGATGTCGCGGTCGATGGGCGAGCGGTCGTCGAACGTCTCGTCCCCGAACCGCTCCTCCCCGCCGATGATCATCGGGTAGCTGCGGCCCAGCTGATCGCGGGCGCGCTCGACGGCCGCGTCGAAGGCCGACTGGAGCTCCTCGTTGTCGGCCGACAGGGTGGCGTAGGTGATCTTCATGCGAGGGGTGGCGGTGGCCATCGCGTTGGAGCCTCCGGAGCGGATGTGCGGGCTGCGCCGCGGGGCACCGGCGACGCATGAACTACGGGTCGCCGGCCATTATCTCACCGGCCGGATGGCACGCCGAAGGCCAGGCTCCGGGGGGAGAAGAGCCTGGCCTTCGACCCGGCGATGATACGTGGCGTCATCGGGGCGCGCAAGGCATTTTCTGCACTGAATCCGCGCTTATGGGCGGCGCCGGGCACCGGATTCGCACAGCGGCCTGCGCGATCAGGCCCTCGCCCGATGGAACAGCCCGATCTTGAGCTTCAGGCTGGTCGGATGCGGGCCGTCCAGGAAGGCTCGCCCCCGGTCGCCATACAGGCGCGGCAGCAGCTCGCGCGCGACGTCCTCGTTCGAGACGTCGAGCCGCGAGTGGACGACCTTGATCTTGAAATCGTTGCGCAGCCACCAGCCGGTGCGACGCTGCGTGGCATCCAGCGCGTCGGAGACGACATGGGGCTCGAGCAGGCCCTCCAGGTCGTCGCGGCCGTAGTAGCCGAGCACCACCAGGCGTCCGCCGGGGCGCAGCACCCGGAGCGCCTCGGCGACCGCGGGCAGCGAGGCGTCGTCGGGCCGGATGGTCCCCGACAGCACGATGTCCACCGCTCCGTCACGCAGGGGCAGCCGCTCCGGCTCGCCGGCCACGATCCGGATGTTCGGCTGGTGCGCGTCGTCGGCGCGCCGGCGCGCGACCGACCGCAGCGAGTCGTCGGCCTCGATGCCGTAGGTCCGGCTGGTGCGCCTGGCCAGCAGCATCGGGTAGTGGCCGATCCCGGTCCCGACGTCGGCGATCCGCTTCCCGGAGAGCGGCACGATGCGGTCGAGCGCCTCCAGCACCTTGCGCTCGGGGTCGATCACTTCCCCGAGCCGCTCATACAGCTGCTCGTCGGGACGGGTCCAGGCGGGAAGAATGGCGCGCATGGCCTCAGGGGACCTGGACCCGGAGCTCAGCGGGTCGTCCGTCGTCGAGCCGGAGCAGCGCCTCCTCGGCCAGCAGCTGGAGGTCAAAGTCAACCGCGCCGACGGCCTGGCGCGTGACCACCAGCGGGATGACCAGCGTCGCCCCCGGGTCGAGGGGGCCCCAGCCTAGCGAGGTGGTGCCCGCCGGCTCGCCGCGCTCCCCGGGCCCCTCGACCCACTTGGTCCACTCCTGCCAGAGCGGCGGCCCGCCGTCCGCGATACGGC
>DATADC010000051.1:0-13475 GCA_036258735.1 Candidatus Limnocylindria bacterium | reverse complement strand
GCCCTCCAGCGCATCGCGCAGCCTGCCTTCCGCCATGTCCCAGAATTCGTCCGAACCGAGCCGCTTCTCCGGCCGCGTGGCCAGCTTGAATCGTGGCTGGAAGCCAAACGGCTCGTACTGGCGCTGGACCAGGCGCAGGGCGAGGTCCACTTCGTCACCGATCTGGTCCTCGCGGCAGAACACGTGCGAGTCGTCCTGGATCAACTGACGGACACGGAACATGCCGGACAGCGCGCCGGTGACCTCCTTGCGCATGAGGACCGAGTAGTCCGCGAACCGCAGCGGCAGCTCGCGGTACGAGCGCAGCCGCGTTCGGTAGATCAGGATCTCCTGCGGGCAGTTCATCGGCTTGAGGCCCGAGGGGTGTCCGTAGTCGTCCAGCACGAACATGTTGTCCTGGTACAGCTCCCAGTGACCGGACTGCTCCCAGAGCTCGCGCCGGACAAGGCTCGGGGTGCGAACCTCGTCGAAGCCGCCCTCGCGCCGGACCTGCAGCGACCACTCCTCCAGGGCGCGGAAGACCGCCATCCCGCGCGGATGCCAGAACGGCGCCGCCGGCGACTCGGGGTGGAACGTGAACAGGTCCAGGTCGCGGCCGAGGCGCCGATGGTCGCGCCGCCGTGCCTCCTCCAGGCGCCACAGGTAGCGGTCGAGGTCGTCCTGCGACTCCCAGACCGTGCCGTAGATGCGCTGCAGCATCGGGCGCTTCTCGTCCCCACGCCAGTAGGCGCCTGCCGAGCTCAGCAGCTTGAAGGGGCCGAGCTTGGCGGTCGACTCGACGTGCGGCCCGCGGCACAGGTCGATGAAGTCGCCGTGGCGGTAGAAGCTGACGCGCTCCGATTCGGCCGGCGGCAGGTCGCGGATGATCTCCACCTTGTAGTCCTGCCCCTGCTGGCCGAGCATGGTTAGGGCACCTTCGCGGTCGAGCTCGCTGCGCTCGAAGGCCAGGTCGGCTCCCACTTGCGCTCGCATTCGCTCTTCCACCGCCTCCAGGTCGGCCGGCGTCAGCGCGCGGGGCAGGTCGAAGTCGTAGTAGAAGCCGTCTCGGATGGCCGGACCGATGCCCAGCTTGGCGCCGGGAAAGAGCTCCAGCACGGCCGCCGCCATGACGTGTGCGGCCGAATGGCGCATGGTGTCGAGGCGGTCACGGGCACCAGCGTCGAGGAGCTGGTCGGCCTTCGACCTGACCTCATCCGACTCGATCACCATGCGGCGAAGCGTAACCGTTTCAGACGGTCTTGAACTGCTCGAACGGCTGCCGGCAATCGGCGCAGTGGTAGATGGCGCGGCACAGCGTGGGGCCGAACGGGTTCTCCAGGGTGGTGTTCCGCGAGCCGCAGTACGGGCACTCCGCCGAGGCCATGGCCATCTGCAGCTCCTCGCCGCTGAAGGTTGGCCCGATGACCACCGGGGGCGCGAATCCGCTCTCGCGCAGCTTGCGACGGCCTTCCGGCGTGATCCGCTCGGAGGTCCACGGCCGCGCGAAGCTGACCTGCACTGCCACCTCCTCCGCGACGCCCAGCTCTCCGAGCCGCTCGCCGATCTGCTGCTGCATGACGCCGATGGCGGGGCAACCCACGAAGGTCGGCAGTAGCTCGACCTCGAGCCGCTCCCCGCCGTCCGGCCGCGGCGCAAAGGTGACGTCACCGATCACACCCAGCTCGACCACGCTGATGGCCGGGATCTCCGGATCGGGGATGCCCTCGAGCGCCGACCATACCGCGGCCTCGCGCGCATCGCGCGCCGTCGCCGGCCCTACCACGTCGCCGCCTCCGCCGAGCGCGCCACCGTGGTCAGCTCGCCGTGGAGCCAGATGAACTCGTCGGTCCGGCGCGTCCTCCCATCCGCCGCCGGAGCTCCCAGCCCATCCCCGGCCGGCAGTCCCAGACGCCGACAGATCGGCGATGTTCGCTCCAGCCACCGGGCGCGCAAGGTCTCGAAGCCGTCGCGCAGGATGCCCTCGTCCACCAGGACCTCCTCACCGGCCAGCGGCGTGAACACGGTCGCCGCCTCCGGCCAGAGCCGCTCCAGCGCAGCGGCGAGCCGGTCGCGCGCCTCGCCACCCGCCTCCGCCAGTCGCCGCAGCCAGACGTCGAAGTGCATCAGGTGGTACGTCTCCTCGCGCCTCATCTTTCCTGCCAGCTCGGCCATCGGCCCGTAGGACGACCGCGACAGCACCTCAAGGCGGACCGCGTCGGCGTGCTCGTACAGGAAGCGGCGGGCGATGGTGAAGGCCCAATCGGTCCGCGCATGGTTCATGAGTGATGCGTGCCGATATTCGTCGGGCGCGCGGTGGTAGGCCAACCGGTCCGCGTCGTCATCGGTCAGGGAGGCGAGCAGCTCGTACCACGCCTTGGCGTGGCCGATCTCGTCCTGGCTGACCGAGCTCATGGCGACGTCCTCCTCGAGCATCGGCGCGATGCCGGTCCACTCGGAATCCCAGTAACCCAGCACGAACTCGTCGTCGGCCAGCGTCAGCAGCAGCTCGGCCAGGGCCGCGCGGACGTCGGCGGTCAGCTGCACGTCATTCATCGCCGCCCGCCGCGCCGCCGGATGTGGCTCGCGCCTTGGCGGCCTCCAGCTTGTGCTTGATGATGTAGCCGCCCGGGCGCTTGAAGGAGCGATCGAACGGCGGCTGAAGCAGGTCCGGGTCATCCAGCTCGACGATCGCGTCGCGGGCGACCACCCACAGCCGGTGGCTCTCCTGGCGCCGCCCGTAGAACTCGCGAGCGTAGTGCAGCGCCAGCTCCTCGTCCGGGGCCTTGACGCTGCCGCCGTGCACCATCGGATCGCCCTCCGCCTCCTGGCGAAAGACCTCCCACACGCGGTCGTGCGGCTCTCCGGGCTGCTGCTGCTCCTGCATCGGGCTCCAAGCCTACTGCGCGGCCTCGCGCGACGCACTTCGGCGAGCCGGCCGAGAAACGGTCCAAGGCTTGCCTACAGGATGGGCATCCGATCGTTTGCGAGGGGGCCATGCGCAAACCGCAGGTGTTGTTCATCACCGGTCACCTGCCCTATCCGCCGATCAGCGGTGGGCGCCGGCGGGAGCTGGAGCTGCTGACCCGCCTTGCGCCCGATCACGACCTGCACGTCCTGGCCATATCCAAGACCTTCGCGGAGGACAGCGAGAACGCCTCGGCGCTCTCGACCCTCGCCCGCGTCGACGTGGTTCCCGCCCTGCCGCCGCCCGAGCGGATCGGTGGCCGGCGTCCGTGGCAGGTCATGCGCCACCGCTCGCCCCGAGCCGCGGCGCTGGTCGCAGCGTCGAGTGCCGACGTCGTCCACATAGAGGGCTTCTACCTGATGCAGCACCTGCCGGCGCGCTCTACGGCGCCGGTGCTGCTGGTGGAGCAGAACGTGGAATACGCGCTGTGGCGGCAGCGCGCCCGGCAGTCGGGCACGCCAGCGGCCTGGGCAGAGTACCGCCTGACGCGACGCTGGGAAGAGGCGGCTTGGCAGGCGGCGTCGCGATGCGCCGCCGTGACCGAGGACGACCGGCGCGTGATGGAGCGCACCCTCGGCCGCGGATCGGTGGCGGTCATCCCCGACGGCGTCGACCTGCCCCCGGCCAGCTACGTGCGGTCGCCGCCAGGGCTCGAGAGGGACGGGCGTGAGCTGGTCGTCTTCGTCGGCAACTTCGCGTACGAGCCGAACGTGGATGCCGCGCTGCACCTGGCGCGTGACATCTTCCCGCGGGTGGCTGCGTCGCGGCCCGACGCTCGCCTGCTGCTGGTCGGCAACGCACCGCCGGAAGCGGTGCGCGCGCTGGCTTCAGACACGGTGACGGTGACCGGCCGTGTGCCGGACGTGCGTCCCTTCCTCTCGGCCGCGACGGTGGTGGTCTGTCCGCTGCGGATCGGTGGCGGCGTCAAGCTCAAGATGCTCGAGGCACTGTGCATGCGCAAGGCGATCGTCAGCACCGGTGTCGGCCTCCAGGGTCTCGGTCCCGGGGCTGCCGGCGCGGTGGCGCGGGCGGATGATGCGGTGCAGTTCGCGACTGCCGTCGAGCGGGTGCTGGGGGATCCGGCCGAGCGCCAGCGGCTGGAGGCCGCAGCGGGCGCGCTCGCCGCGCGGCTGCCGACCTGGAACGAGGCGGCCGAGCTGCTGGCCGCGGAGTACGAGGAGCTGTCGGGTGGCCGTTCGGCCGACCTCCCCGCCTGACTCGGCGCTGGTGGGGCTGCTGGCGGACGTTGCGCGCGGCATCGCCGAGGCCGTCGGTGAGGAGGTCGGCGGCTCCGCGCCGCGAGCGGGGTCCACGCAGTATGCGTTCGACCTCGTGGCGGACGCCGTGGCGGTGGATCGGCTCCTGGCCGCGGGTTGTGGCGTGTTGAGCGAGGAGAGCGGGGCGCACGAGACCGGGCGCGACGTGGTGGTGGTCGTGGACCCGATCGACGGAAGTGGCAACGCGGCGCGCGGGTCCGGCCCGTTCGGACCCAGCCTGTGTGCGTTCGACTCAAGTGGGCCGGCGGCCGCGTGCGTCCTGGACCTGGCCTCCGGCGACCTCTATACCGCCGCGCGAGGCACGGGGGCTGCGCTGAACGGCGTACAGCTGGCACGTCCGGCGTCTGGGCCGATCACCTCGGCGCACGTGGTGGTGTCCGGCCCGGTTCCGCGACGGCCGCCGTGGCGCAGCACCACGCAACTGCACGCCACGGCTCACGAGCTGTGCCAGGTCGCCGCCGGCCGCTTCGACGCGTACGTCAACACCGACGACGACCTGTCGGCGCCGTGGGACTACCTGGGCGGGTCGTTGATCTGCCAGGAGGCCGGCCTGGCGATCGCCGACGCCCGCGGGCGTGAGCTCGCCGTGATCAGCGCCGAGGCAAGGCGACAGCCACTGGCGGCCACGTCGCGCGAGCTGCTGGCCGAGCTGCGCCGTTACGCGGTGACCGCGACGGCGCGCGGCTAGGCCGCGGCCGCCTGCGCACCGATGACCGCGTCGCGGACCCACTGGGTCGCGTCGCGCGACAATCGGCGAAACTCCAGGCGCTGCTGCGACATCGGGCCGTGTCCGGTGACCACCGAGCGAAGCTCGTTCCAGTCCGGCTCGGTGTAGTGCCAGCGGCCCTCGGCCTGGTCGTAGCGCAGCTCGCGGTCCGGGATGCGCAGCCCGAGCTCCAGGATGCGCGGCACGTAAATCGAAAGGAACTCCTGCCGAAGCTGCTCGTTGCCCTTGGACTTGATCTTCCAGATCAGGTCGCGGTCCGTCGCCGGGTCGGTGGGCGGGCCGTGCATCTGCATCAGCGGACCCCACCATCGGTCCAGCGCCTCCTGCACCATGGCGCGCTGGGCCTCGGTGCCGTTCATGAGGGTCAGGACCACGTCGCGCCCGTGCATGATGTGCACTGACTCTTCCCAGCAGATCTTCTTCATGGTGCGCGCGTACGGCGCATACGACGAGTCGCGCAGGGCCTGCTGCGACACGATTGCCGCGGCGTCGACGAGCCAGGCGATGATCCCCACGTCCCCCCACGAGCGCGTCGGGTAGTGGAACACGTTGTGGAACTTGGTCTTGCCGTCGATGAGGTCCTGCAGCATGGCCTCCCGCGGCTTGCCGAGGTCCTCCGCCACGCGGTACAGCAGCTGGGCGTGACCGACCTCATCCTGCACCTTGGAGGTGAGCGCCAGCTTGCGGCGCAGGGTCGGCGCCCGAAGGATCCACTCCCGCTCCGGAAGCACGCCCATCAGCTCGGAGTTGGCGTGCATCTCGACGAACTTGAGCACCGCCTTGCGATAGTCGTCGGGCATCCAGTCGTCGGCCTCGACCTTGCCGCCGCCCATGACGTGGGCATAGAAGGCTTCCGAGCGCTGGTCCTGCTCGTTCACGGCGTGCTCGTCCACGAGCCAAGGGTACCGCAGGACCCATGCCGCCGCGAGCCAGGCATGCCACTGCGTACTGTGTCACCGCCTCGCCTCGTTGACACCACATCGCGTGGTGCCTTATCGTCGCGCGCGTGCAGCAGCAGCCCAGGCTGATCCAGGACCTCTCGAACCTGGGCCTCACAACCTACGAGGCCAAGGCGTATGTGGCCCTGCTCGGCCGAGGCTCGTTCACCGCGGCCCAGGTCGCGCGGCAGGGTGAGCTGCCCCGCCAGCGGATCTACGACGTCCTCAGCTCGCTCGTCGAGAAGGGCCTTGCCAGCGCCAAGCCCGGGTCGGTGGTCAAGTACTCGGCCACCGCGCCAGACCTCGGCATCCAACGATTGGTGGCGGCGCACCGCCGCACGCTCGAGGAGCTGGAAATGAGCGCCGCGGGGCTGGTGGCCGAGCTCGCGCCGGCGTATGAGTCGGGTCGCTCGAACACCGATCCGCTGGAGTACATCGAGGTTCTGCGTGACGCCGGCGCCATCAGCGAGCGCTTCGCCGAGCTCCAGGCGGGCGTCAAGGAGGAGATCCTGGTCTTCACCAAGCCACCGTATGCGACGCTTCCCCAGGAGAACGTCGAAGGCCTGCAGGTGGCTCTGACGCATCGTGCGCGCGGCGTGTACGAGATGAGCGTGTTCGACGAGGATCCGCAGGTCATCGCCGCGATCAAGCGCTTCGTGGAGGCCGGGGAAGAGGCGCGGTTTGTCGAGCACCTGCCGCTCAAGCTCGTCATCATCGACGAGACGATCGTCATGTTCGGCATGCAGGACCCGGTGGGATCGGGCTCCGATTTGACCATCATGGTGGTAGAGCACCCATCGCTTGCCATCGTTCTGAAGACGGCCTTCGAAGCGATTTGGGATCAGGGTCTGACGCTCGAGGACGCCGAACGCCGCGTTCGGGCCACCCGGCGCAAGAGCGCCTGACCGCCCCGAGGCGCGCCCACGTCGGCGCGCGCAATCGGTCAGTCATGGGCAACGCGCTTCAGCGGCCGATGCCAGGCCTCGTATGCCTCCTCCGGCGTGGCATCGACGCTGAGGTCATCGCCAGGGCCACGGGCCACGTCCGCTCGCGGCACGTAGAGGTCGACCGGCAGCAGGCCGGCGGTCCGCACCAGCAGGTAGTCGGCGAAGACGGCGTCCACCGTACCGATGCGGCGGCCGCCCTTCCCCACCAGGCGCTGGCCTCGCGTCGCCTCCGGCAGCGCGTTGAGGTCGCTCACTCCCCTACCCTAGCCGATGCACCGGCCGCCACCCGGACCGCCGACGGAGCCAGTCCCACCTCGACCGGCACGTGGCCGAACGGCTCGCCGTCGAGGTGCACGCGGGCCGTCGGGTCGCCCTCGATGCGGGCCTCGCGGGCGCGGACGATGTCGACCAGGGGGTGGTTGACGTGCGCGGCGCGGTAGATGCCTGGCAGCTCCCGCAAGGCGCCCAGGCGCGAGATGTCGCCCACCAGGCAGACGTCGAGCCAGCCGTCGTCGAGCTCCGCATCGGGCGCGATCTGCATGCCGCCACCGTAGTACGCGCCGTTGGCGAAGCAGACGAAGAGGAAGCGGCCCTCCATCTCGCGCGGGCCGGCATCGGTTTCCATGCGCACGCGCAGGTCGCGATTGCGAAACGCGCGAAGCTGGTTGAGCGTGGCGACCAGGTAGCCGGCTGCACCGCGCTGCCAGCGGTGTGGTCGGCCGGACATGGTATGCGCCACCTGGGCGTCGAATCCCGCGCCGCCGGCCGTGGCGAAGTGCCGCACTCCGCCGTTGCGGGAGCCCCGCCCCACGTCGAGCGGCCGAAGCTCGGCGCCCAGCGCGACCGGCAGCGCGGCGATCGGGTCGCGCGGCAGGCCCAGGCTGCGCGACAGGTCGTTCCCGCTGCCCCCGGGGACGACCCCGAGCGCCGGCCGGCGATCGCCGCCGATGCCGGCCATCAGGCCGTTGAGCACCTCCTGGACCGTTCCGTCGCCGCCAACGGCAACCACGCGGTCGTGGCCGAGCTCCGCGGCGGCGGCGGCGAGCTGTTCTGCGTGGCCTGCCTCGCGCGTCTCGAGCACGCGGGCCTCCGGTCGGTGCTCGCGCAGCCAGGCGGCAATGCGGGGCACAAGCCGGTGCGCCTTGCCCATGCCGGCAGCCGGGTTGACGATGACGAGCGGCGACGCCGGTTCGGGCACGAGGCGCATTGTTGCGCCCCGCGTCAATCGACGCGGACGCTGATCGTGTGGTGCCCGCGGGCCCCGTCGGGATCCGGCCGCGTCATCGCGGCGGTCTGGACCTCGCCGGTGGCGTCGGTGGCCCGGACGCGGACGACGTGGTCGCCCGGGGTCGCCTCCCAGCGATACAGCCACTGCACCCAGGTGGCGGGCGAGATCGGCGCGGACAGCTCCGCCTCGGCCCAGGTGCCGTCGTCCACCTGCACCTCGACGCCCTCGATGCCGCGATCGGGAGCCCATGCCACACCGGCGACCGCAACCGTTCCGGCGGCAACCGCCTGGCCGTCGCGCGGCACGTCAATGCGCGACTGCGTCAGGATCGGCCCTTCCTTGGCCCAGCCGCGCGGGACCCAGTAGGCGTCGAACGCCTCGAGCGTGGTCAGCTCGATGTTGGTGAGCCACTTGGTGGCGGACACGTACCCGAACAGTCCCGGAACGATCAGGCGCGCCGGATAGCCGTGGTCGGGCGGCAGTGGCTCATCGTTCATGGCCACGGCGACCATCGCCTCGCGCTCCGGCGTCTGGATCCAGGACGTCGGGAATCCCGCCGTCCAGCCGTCGTGCGCGCGGCCCACGATCTGCGTCGCCCCGTGCTGCAAGCCCGCCCGGTCGAGCAGGTCACGCAGCCGTACGCCACGCCACTTGGCATTGCCCACCAGGTCGCCCCCGACCTGGTTGCTGACGCAGGCGATCGTGACGTACTGCTCGATGAGGGGCATGGACAGCAGCTCGGCGTACCCGATGCTGAACGGCCGGTCGACCATGCCGTTGACCGTCAGCTGCCAGGTGGCGGCGTCCAACCGCGGAACGAGCAGCTCCACGTCGACGCGGTAAAACTGGTCGTTGGGCGTGACGATCGGGCCCAACCCCGGGACGGACAGGTTGGCGCCCGACGGCAACGGCGGCAGCGTGGCGCCGGGCGGAGGTACGGGCGGTACGGCTGCCACCGCCGATGCTCGGCGCTCCAGCAGGAGGCGGCCGACGACCCCGGAGCCTGCCGCCACGCCTGCGATCGCCACCGCGCCGCCCAGGAAGTGCCGCCGCCCGAAGTCCGGCATCTCGGCCCGCACTGGTCGCGGCGCAGCGAGATGCAGGAGCCAGCGCAGCGCGTACACGGCGACCGTCACCGCCCCCGCGGAGGTCAGCGCCGAGAGCACCAGGTCGTTGGTGGCTCCCTCGACGCGCGAGGCCGCGAACGCCAGCACCCCCGCCGCAACGAACCCGGCCACCGCCAGGTTCCAGCGTCGCACGGCCAGCACGCCGAGCGCGGCAGCGCCGGCCAGCGCGACCCCCGCCACCACCAGGTTGAGGACGAGCTTGTCGGCCTGTCCGAAGAGGTCCACCACGAACTGCTTGGCACCCGGTGGCTGGAGTTCGATGACGCCGCTGCCGATGGACAGCACCGGTGAGGGCGCGCCCGGCACCAGGCCGGCGATCAGCTCGCCAACGCCCACGCCAAGGGCACCCGCGACCAGGCCGGCCAGCGCTGCCGCCGAGCGGGATGGACCGGGGGTCGCGGGCTCGATGTGATCGGTCATGTGCTCCCCGGAGTCAATCGTCGGCGCGTGACGGCCATGTGTCGGCCACGCGGAGCGTCACCGGAGTAGTCTGGCGCATGCCCCCTCCCACGATCCACCTGGCGCACGGCGCCTCGGGCAGCGCGGCAAGCATGCGTCCGTACGTCGAGGGGTTACGCGCGCGTGGCCTATCGGCCGAGCCGGTGCAGCTCCCGCGCTCCAATGTCGAGCGGGCAGTCGTGGCCTACCGGGCGGCCGCGCCGGCCGCCGCCGGCTCGATCATCGGCGGCCACTCGTTCGGCGGCAGGGTGGCATCACTGCTGGCCGCCGAGGATGGGTACGCCGCCCTGATCCTGCTCTCCTACCCGCTGCACGCCCCCGGCCGCCACGACAGCTGGCGGGAGCGCACGTCTCACTGGCCGCGGATCACGTGCCCCGTGCTGCTGCTGTCCGGCGATCACGACCCGTTCGCGCGCATCGACCTGCTACGGGACGCGGTGCAGCAGCTGACCACTCACGAGCTGGTGGTGTACGAGGGCGTGCGACACGGCATCGGTCCACGACTGGAGGATGCCCTGGACCGGATTGCGGGCTTCGCGAACCGAATCACCGAGGCCGTACACTCCGGGGAGTGAGTCCCGAGCAGGACGCCTGCCCCGCGTGCAAGGCCCCGGTATCGCGGGGGAACCGCCACTGCGGGGCGTGCGGCGCCGTCCTGGCCACGCCCGAGGCACAGGCCGAGTTGCATCGCCAGGTGACGATCGTCACCTCCGACCTGAAGGGCTCGACCGCGCTGGGCGAGCGGCTCGATCCCGAGTCGCTGCGCGAGGTCATGACGACCTACATCGACGAGATGCGCGCCGTCTTCGAGGGCCACGGCGGCTCCATCGAGAAGATCATCGGCGATGCCATCGTGGCGGTGTTCGGGCTGCGGACCGCTCGCGACGACGACGCCCTGCGGGCGGTCGAGGCGGCGGCCGAGTCGCAGCGGGCTCTGTCCAACCTCAATGACGTGCTCGAGCAGCGGTGGGGCGTGCGCCTCACCGTTCGCACCGGCGTGGCATCGGGTGACGTGGTCGTCGGCGACGCGACGGCCGGCCAGCACGTCCTCACCGGGCCCACCATCGCCATCGCCACCGCCATGGAGCAGAACGCGCCGGCGCAGGAGGTCCTCCTTGCCGATTCCACGTACTCGGCGGTGCGAGACGCGGTCGAGGTCGAACCGATGGCCCTGGTCCAGCCCAAGGGCCGGCCCGACGTCGTGCAGACCTACCGTCTCGTCTCGGTGGCCGAACGCGTGGCGCCGACCGACGGCGCTACTCCCACGTCCGGCCGGGTCTGCCAGACCTGCGGCGAGGAGAACCTCGCCGGAAACCGCTTCTGCGTTGCCTGCGGCGACGAGCTGCGCAACCGGGTGGCGGTGCGCGACACGCGCAAGACGGTGACCGTCGTCTTCGCCGATCCCAAGCCAACCGCCCTCGACGGCGCCACGCCCAGCCCGGAGGTGCTGCGGGACGTCATGTCGCGCTATTTCGCCGGCATGCAGCGCGCCCTGGCCGGCCACGGAGCGACCGTCGAGAAGTTCATCGGGGACGCGGTCATGGCGGTCTTCGGCCTGCCGGTGCGGCACGAGGACGACGCGCTGCGCGCCGTGCGCGCAGCGAACGACATGCAGAGGGCGCTGCCCGAGCTCAACGCGCAGTTCGAGGCGGAGTACGGCATCACGCTCCAGAACCACATCGGCGTCAACACCGGCGAGGTGGTGGCCGGCGACGCCAGCCTCGGCCAGCGGCTCGTCACCGGGGATGTCGTCAACGTCGCCGCGCGCCTGGAGCAGGCAGCGGGGCCGCGGGAGGTCCTACTCGGCGACCTGACCTATCGGCTGGTGCGTGGAGAGGTGGAGGTCGAGCCCGTCCAGCCTCTCAGCCTGAAGGGCAAGTCCGAGCCGGTGCCGGCCTATCGGCTCGTCCGTGTTAGTGCCATCACCGAGCGGGTCGCACGCCGCGCCGACACGCCCATGGTCGGCCGCGAAACCGAGCTGGCCGCTCTGCGCGAGCTCTTCGGTCGGGCCATCGGCGAGCGCGCGTGCCGGATGGCCACCGTGGTTGGTGACGCGGGGGTCGGCAAGACGCGGCTCATCCGTGAGTTCACCGAGGCCGCGTCGGCGGAGGCCCTGGTCATCCATGGCCGATGCCTGCCGTACGGCGACGGCATCACGTTCTGGCCGCTGCGCGAGGCCGTGCGCGAGGCCTGCGGTATCGGCGCCGAAGACAGCGCCGAGGAGGCCATGGGTCGCCTGCGCGCCCGCATCCCCGACCAGGAGGTCATTGAGCGGCTGGCGTCGGTCATCGGCCTGTCCGCGGCGGCGTTCCCGGTCCCCGAGCTGTTCTGGGGCGCGCGCCGCTTCCTGGAGCTGCTCGGTGGGGACCGCCCGGTCATGTTCGTGGTGGACGACATCCACTGGGCCGAGGCGACGTTTCTGGAGCTGGTTGGCCACCTCGTGGAGGCGGTCGAGGCCGCACCGGCGGTCGTGCTGTGCTCCAGCCGCCACGAGCTCCTGGAGCGCATGCCCGAATGGGCGCAGGACGAGGCGAGCGTTCGGCTGATCCTTTCGCCATTGAGCGATGCGGACGCCGGGCGGGTGGTTGAGGCGCTCCTCGGCGGCACGGGGCTCGACGCCGGGGTTCGCGAGCGGATCGTGCGGGCCGCAGCCGGAAATCCGCTCTTCGTCGAGCAGCTGCTCTCCATGCTCGTCGACGAGGGGGTGCTCCGGCGGGATGGCGAGCGCTGGGTCCAGGCCGGAGACGCGACCAGCCTGCGCGTGCCGCCGACGATCGAGGCGCTGCTGGCCGCTCGCCTCGACATGCTGACCAACGAGGAGCGCGGCGTCATCGAGCCCGCGTCGGTCATCGGGCAGAACTTCGTGCAGGACGCCGTGGTGAGCTTGGTCGACGAACCGATCGCACCGGACGTACCCGATCGCTTGCGCGCGCTCACCGGAAAGCAGCTGGTCCAGCCCAGCCCCGGCGCGGGTGATGCCGACGGGGCGTACCGCTTCCACCACCTGCTGGTCCGTGATGCTGCGTATGGCGGCCTGCTCAAGCGCGAGCGCGCCAAGCTTCACGAGCGCTTCGTGGAGTGGGCCGAGGCCTTCAACGCGCTGCACGGCGTCGACAACCGGGAGTTCGAGGAGATCCATGGTTACCACCTGGAGCAGGCTCACCGCTACCTGACCGAGCTCGGCAGGCTCGACGAGCATGCCACCGCGGTTGGCGTCCGAGCTTCGGAGAAGCTCGCCTCCGCAGGCCGCCGGGCAATGGCGCGCGGCGACATGGCGGCGGCGGCACACCTCCTCGAGCGTGCCGTGTCGGCCAGGACGGCGCACGACCCGTTGCGCCTCGCGCTGCTGCCGGACCTCGGCGAGGCCCTTGAGGAGCTTGGCCGGTTCGAGGACGCGCAGGGGGTACTGGACGAAGCCATCAGCGCCGGCCACGAGCGCGCGGATCGGCTACTACCGGCCGAGGCGATGATGGTGCTGCTCTCGGTCAAGCTCTACCTCGGCGAGGAGGAGGGCTGGGCGGAGTCCGTGAACCGGGAGGTGGCTTCCGCCATCCCCGCCTTCGAGGCCGCCGGCCACCACGTGGGCGTCGCGCGGGCAAATCGGCTCCTGTTCGCCATGCACGCCTCGTCCATGCGCTTCGGCGCTGCCAGCGAGGCGGCCCAGCAGGTCATCCGCCACGCCCGGCTGGCCGGCGATTCGCGACTGGAGCGTCGCGGCTCGCTGGCGTACGCGCAGGCGGCGCTGTACGGGCCCACGCCGGTGCGCGAGGCGATAACCGAGATCGAGGGGCTGGCCGAGGCCGCCGGCGATGACCGGCAGACGCAGGG
>DATADC010000050.1:0-7756 GCA_036258735.1 Candidatus Limnocylindria bacterium | reverse complement strand
GTGCCGACCCTGCCGCTGGCCGACAAGCTCCTGTACGCCACCGCCGGCATCGGCAACAACGCGCTGTTCTGGGCGCAGAGCCTGTGGGTCATCTACTTCTATTCGGGCGGGGGTGACCTGCCGGAGCGCGTGCCCATCGGCGTCATCGGCGTGGCGCTGGGGATCGGCAAGTTCATCGAGATCTTCGACGACCCGCTGATCGGCTGGTGGAGCGATCGCACCCGCAGCCGCTGGGGCCGCCGCATCCCGTTCATCCTCTTCGGCGCCCCGGTCCTCGGCCTCAGCTTCTGGCTGCTGTGGACGCCACCGGCCGCAGACGCCACGGCGCTGAACGTGGTGTGGTTCTTCGTGACGATCGAGCTGTTCTTCCTGGCCCGCACCGTGGTCGAGGCGCCATACGAGGCGCTGCAGGCCGAGATCACCACCACCTCAACCGAACGCGTCAGCCTCGGAGCCTGGAAGGTGTCCATGGCGATCGTCGGCGTCGTGGTGGGCCTCGTCTTCAGCCCGCTGCTGATCGGGGCGCTGGGCTACGGCGGGATGGGGCTGCTGCTCGGGGTCGTGGCCGTCGTGACCGTGTACGTGATGCTCTTCGGGCTGTGGCGGCGCGGCACGCTGAGCATCGGCGACGTGCCCGACGAGCAGCCGCCGCTCATCGGCTCGCTGCTGGGGGCTCTGCGCAGCCGCCCATTCCAGGCGCTGGCCGCCAGCTTCATGCTCTTCAACCTGGGCTATCAGCTGCTGGTCGCCCTGCTCCCCTTCTACCTGACCGAGATCGTGGCCGGCACCGAGCGCGACGTGACCTGGTTCACCGGTGGCGTGACCCTCATGGCGCTGCTGGCCCTGCCCGCGCTCAATCGTGCGGCCGGGCGCTTCAGCAAGCGGACGCTATACGCGGCCGGCATGGCGTCCCTGGGCGTCTACCTGGTGGTGCTGGCCGTGGGCGCCTTCGTGCCGCTCGTCCCCGGCGTCACGCTCTTCGCCCAGGCGCTGGTCCTGATCTCGCTGACGGGGCTCGGCTTCAGCGCGATGTGGATCTTCCCTGGTGCCATGGTGGCCGACATCATCGACGAGGACGCCCGACGCACCGGCCAGGGACGCGCAGCCATCTTCTACGGCATGTTCAAGACGCTGGAGAAACTGGCCCAGTCGGCCTCGGCGGTCGTCTTCGGGGTCGTGCTGGGTGCCTTCGGCTCAACCGCCGAGGACCCGCTCGGCATCCAGCTCATCATGCCGATCGCCGGCGTGGCGGTCCTGGCCGGCTTCGTGGCCGTCTGGGTCGGCTACCACATCCGGGAGGCGCCGTCCGAGGGCAGCCTCCTGGCCGATGCCGCCTCGGGGGCTTGACGAGCGTTACAACGTCAAACCGGCAACCAATGCATGACCCACGAGCGCCGTGGCGGTCACGGCCGCCAACGCGCCAATGGCGCGCAGGTCGGCCGGCCCGAACGGCAACGGGAACTTGGCGGCGCGCCACAGCGTGGCGAACAGGCGCGCACCAACCAATCCCACTCCCAGGCAGACCGGCACGATTCCGAGCACGAGCTCTGGAGCGCCTCCCAACCCGCGCATGAAGGTGGCGCCTCCCGCCAGCGAGGCGGCGGCAGCAAGCACGAGCATGGCTGCCTGCGCCAAGGCGAGCAGCAGCGCCCAGCTGCGCTCGGCATGCAGGCCGGCCGCAGTGCTCAGCAGGAAGGTGGCGGCCACTGCCAGACCGATGATCCAGGCCTCGTTGCGGAGCAGTGCGCCGAAGCCCTCCTGTGGGTCGCGCAGCACCGCTCCAGCCGATGCGCCCAGCATGACCGCCGCCGGCAGCAGCACCAGGATGCCCAGGACCAGGAACCACCGCGCCGATTGCTTCATCTAGGGCGATCATCCTGCACCCGGGCGCCAGTCGCCAGCACGTACTGCGGCGGGTACACTCCGGCCACTCAACGCCCTGCACACTGACGGAGTCCTCCCGATGCGCACTTCGAGCCGATTCGTCGTCCTTCCAGCCGCCCTCACGATCCTCGCCATGCTGGTGGGCTGCACCGGGCCCGGAGCATCGGTCGCTCCGTCGGAGGAGGAATCGGCCGCCGGGTCGATGGCGGCCAGCACGGAGCCGGACGAGTGCACCGCCGAAAACCTGGAGACGAAGCAGGAGGGGGTGCTGACCATCGGGACCGACAACCCCGCCTTCCCGCCCTATTTCCAGCCGGACGACGACACGCCCGACCCCTGGGAGCTCGGCGATCCGACGAATGGTGAGGGCTTCGAGAGCGCGGTCGCGTATGCCGTGGCCGAGGAGCTCGGATTCAGCGACGACCAGGTCGAGTGGATCCCGGTCCCGTTCGACAACTCGTTCGCGCCCGGGCCCAAGGAGTTCGACTATTACCTGGCGCAGGTCTCGTACACGCCCGAGCGCGCGGAGGCGGTCGACATGAGCGACGGCTACTACTTCGTCAACCAGGCGCTGGTCGCGCGCCAGAACTCGCCGATCGCCGGAGTGTCCAGCGTCGACGAGGTCGCGCAGTACCGGCTGGGCGTGGCGCAGGGCACCACCAGCCTGCAGTACATCGAAGAAGTCATCCAGCCCGAGCAGGAACCGCGCGTCTACAACGACAACACCGGCGCCATCAATGGCATCCGGGCCGAGCAGGTGGACGGCATCGTTGTCGACCTGCCGACCGCCTTCTTCATCACCGCGGTCCAGTTCACCAACGGCGTGATCGTCGGTCAGTTCCCTTCCCAGGGCGCCGATGAGGAGCAGGAGCACTTCAGCCTCGTGCTCGAGCAGGACAGCCCGCTCACCGACTGCGTGAACCAGGCGCTGGCCGCGCTGACTGATAACGGCGAGCTGGAGCAGATCACTGACGATTGGCTGTCGGAGGCCGCCGGCGCCCCCGTCCTGGAGTGAGCGGCGGCTGAGGGCCGTCGCCTGAGCCCCGGGTGATCGACCGGGCGCGCGACTCGGGGGCCATTCCCCCACCACGGCGGGCCGGCGGCCCACGCTTCGGCCTGGGGCGGGCCGGCGCACGCTCCCTGCTCATCGCCTTCGTCAGCACGGTCGTGGTCTTCGGCGGCCTGGCGCTGATCGTGGTGAACGCGCCGGGCTGGGAGCAGGTTCGCCAGTCATTCCTCGACGGCGAAATCTTCTTTGAGTCGGCGCCGCGGATCATCGGAAAGTTCGGCACCAACGTCGCGTTGTTCGTGATCGCGGAGGTCTTGATCCTGATCTGGGGCCTGGCACTGGCCGTGCTGCGGTCGCTGCCCGGACCGGTCCTCTTCCCCGTACGCCTGCTGGCGGTGATCTACACCGACCTGTTCCGCGCCGTTCCGGGCGTGCTGGTCATCTTCATCCTGGGCTTCGGCATCCCCGGCCTGCAGCTCGAGGGCGTGCCCAACGACCCGTTCATCTGGGGCCTCGTGGCGCTCACGCTCCTGTACTCCGCCTACGTGTCCGAGGTGTATCGGGCCGGCATCGACTCGGTCCATCCGTCCCAGACGGCCGCGGCTCGCTCGCTGGGGCTCTCGCAGCTCCAGGCCATGCGCTACGTGGTGCTGCCGCAGGCCGTGCGCCGCGTGATCCCGCCGCTGCTCAACGACTTCATCGGCCTCCAGAAGGACACCGTGCTGGTGAGCTTCATCGGCGTGGTGGAGATCTTCCGCCAGTCACAGCTGCGCCAGTCGGCGACCTTCAACTACACGCCGTACATGGTCACCGCCCTGGTCTTCCTGGTGGTGACCATCCCGCTCGCCCGATTCACTGACTGGCTGGTGGCCCGCGAACGCGACCGGCGCTTCGCCGCGAGCGTCCAGGCGAGCTCCGCGCGGGCGCGCCGCGGCCGCCTGTTGGGCTTTGGACGATGACTGCCATGGCGACGGCGGAAAGCCACGCGGCCCTGGTTGTCGAGGGGCTGTGGAAGTCGTTCGGCGATCTGGACGTGCTGCGCGGGATCGACCTGACCATGGCCGAGCACGAGATCGTGTGCCTCATCGGCGCATCGGGTTCTGGCAAGTCGACCTTCCTGCGCTGCGTGAACCTCACCGAGCCCATCGACGCCGGGCGCGTGGTGGTCGAGGGCGAGGAGATCACCACACCCGGGGTGGACGTCGACCGCATCCGTCGACGGATCGGGATCGTGTTCCAAGCGTTCAACCTCTTTCCGCACATGAGCGTGCTGGACAACGTCACCCTCGCGCCGCGCAAGGTGCTGCGGCTGGACCGTCACGCAGCGCGCGACCGAGCCGAGCAGCTGCTAGAGCGGTTTGGACTTCTCGACAAGCGGGACGATTTCCCGGACCGCCTTTCCGGGGGCCAGCAGCAGCGCGTCGCGATCGTCCGGGCGCTGGCCATGCAGCCGGATCTCCTCCTGCTCGACGAGGTCACCTCGGCCCTGGATCCGGAGCTGGTGGCCGAGGTCCTGAACGTCATCCGTGAGCTGGCAGCGTCGGGGATGACCATGATCATCGCCACCCACGAGATGAGCTTCGCGCGCGACATCGCCAGCCGAGTCTGTTTCCTGGACGAGGGTCGCATCCTGGAGGAGGGATCCCCGGAGCGGATCTTCAGTCATCCATCCGAGCCGCGTACCCGCGAGTTCCTCCAGCGCATCATCGCGGCCGGTCGCCTGTAGTCGCGGCGCACCGGGCATCGGGAAGGGGCTTTCGGGTGCGCCGTTGGAGTGGCAGGCAATATGCTCTCGCCACCATGGAGAGCGGTGCCGAACGTGCACCGGACGTGAGGAACACAGACGTGGGCGTCGAAACGAAGCTTCGAATCGCGCTCGTATCGGGCCCGATGGTGCCCATCCCACCGCCCGGCTACGCGGGCACGGAGCGGATCGTGGCCGTCCTGCTCGACGAGCTGAGCCATCGCGGGCATAGCGTCACGCTCATCGGTCCGGGCGACTCGAAGGTGACCTGTGAGCTGGTGCCAAGCATCGACCGCGCGCTGTGGTCCTCCGGCATCAAGGGCGACATGACGCCGTACCTCCAGGTGACGGTCGAGCGGGCTTGGGCCGTCGCCGATCGGTTCGACGTCATCCATTCGCACCTGGACACCCACAGCTTCGGGTTCGCGCGGCGGTCTCCCACGCCGGTGGTCCACACGCTGCACGGCCGCCTCGACCTGCCCGGCCTGCCGGAGCTGTTCGCGGAATTCCGCGACATCCCACTGGTCGCCATCAGCGAGAGCCAGCGCCGATGGTGGCCGCGAAACAACTGGGTCGCCACGGTGCACCACGGGCTGCCGCTGGACCAGGCGCCGTTCGAGCCTGAGCCGGGTGACTACCTCGCCTTCGTGGGTCGTGTCGCGCCGGAGAAGGGCGTCGACGAGGCGATCGAGCTGGCGCGGGCCGCGGGCATGACGCTGCGCATGGCGGCCAAGGTCCACGAGGACGCGGAGCACGAGATGTTCGCCAGCGTGGTCCAGCCGGCCATCGACGAGGGGGTCGTGGCGTTCGAGGGGGAGCTGCCGACGCACGAGCGCGACCGCCTGCTGGCCGGAGCCGCCGCCACGCTGATGATGGGCGCCTGGCCGGAGCCCTTCGGCTTGGTGGCCATCGAATCCATGGCGACCGGCACGCCGGTCATCGCGCGCCGGGCTGGGGCGCTGACCGAGACGATCGAGCACGGCCGAACCGGCTTCCTGGTGGATGACCTGAACGAGGCCCAGCTCGCAGTCCACGAGGCGTTGCGCCTCAACCGCGCGGAGGTCCGGCGGTCGGCTGCCAGGCGCTTCAGCGTGCAGCGCATGGTGGACGACTACGAGGCGGTCTACCGCGAGCTGGCCGGCGCGGGCAGCACGGCAGCGCCGCTGGACCATGCGGACACCATCGAGATTCAGGCCGGCGAGGCCGCGGCCCGCGTGCCGTCGCCCTCCTAGCGCCCTTCGACAAACTCATCTCGATGGCCGTCTTCACGCCGGCTGATCGCGATGCCGCGCTGGCGCACGCCATCGAGCTCCTCGAGGCGGATTCGCGCGTCGAGGCGGCGGTCATCACCGGGTCGCTTGGCCGCGGGCAGGCGGACCGCTGGTCGGACTTCGACTTGGACGCCGTGGTCGCCGGCGGCCACTCCGCCGAGGACGTCGCTCGCGACTGGGATGCGCTCGCGTACGACGAGTGGCCGGTCGTGCACCACTATGCCACCGAGTTCGGATCGACACTGGTGCGCGGCTACCTGCTCGAGAACGGCCTGCTGGCCGACCTGGCCTTCACGCCCGTCGACGAGTTCAGCGTGTGGGCGCCGGTCAAGGTGGCTTTTGACCGCGGCGGGGCCGTCACTAAGGCCGCGGAACATCCCACCCCGTGGGTCCCTACGCCAGACTGGCGCGGAGATTCCGGATTCGCGTTCCACGACGTGCTACACGGCTGCGTCGCTGCCAATCGCGGTCGGCCGTGGCAGTCGCTGTACTACCTCCAGCGGATACGGAACCGCACGCTGGCGCTCGCCTCGGAGCGGCACGGGTGGGACTCGATGGACTTCACCCGCGTTGACGACCTGCCTCCTGCCGAACGAGATCCGTTGCTGCAGACGCTCGTCCCCACGCTTGAGCGCCAAGTCCTCCTGGACGCCATCGATGGCGCGACGCGCGCGTTCCTGGACGAGCTGGCACGCGGGGACCCGGACCTGGCCATGCGCCTGTCCACCCCGCTCCTGATGTTCGTCGCCGCCTCGTCGCAGTGGTCCGAGTAGCCGGGTGGCATGCTGTACCGATGATCACGGTCAGGCGCGACAACGAGATCCACGACGTCGAGGGCGGCTGGTTCCGGGCCCGCTGGCACTTCAGCTTCGACGACTACCGGGACCCGGAGAACGACTCGTTCGGCGCCATGCGCGTCTTCAACGACGACCGGCTGATCCCCGGCGCGGTGTGGCCGCTGCACCCGCACCGGGACGTGGAGGGGCTGACCTACGTGGTCGAGGGGCTCTTCGGCCACCAGGACAACGTGGGTGGGCCGTTCGGTCCGCTGCCGGCGGGATCGGTGCAGCGAATGACGCTGGGATCTGGCGCCCTGCACTCCGAGCTCAACGCATCCCAGACGGAGCCGATGCGCTTCATCCAGATCTGGATCCTGCCCGATACGCCGAGCTTGCCGCCCGGCGTCGAGCAGCGCGTCTTCACCATGGAGGAACGTAGCAACCAGCTGCTGAAGGTCATCGGGCCCGAAGGTGGCGACGTGGTGACGGTCCACCAGGACGCATCGGTCCATGTCGGGAGGCTGGAGGACGGGACAGAGGTCAGCCACGACATCGGCCCGGGGCGAGGCGTGTACGCCTACTTGATCGAGGGGAGCGCCACGTTCAACGGCGCGCAGCTGGCTACCGGGGACGCTGCCAAGGTGACCGATGAGGCGGCGCTCGCCATCCGCGCGGGCGCGACCTCAGAGCTGATCCTGGTGGACGTCCCCACCCAGTTCGAGCCGGTCGGCATCTGGCGCGGGCGCATCTAGGTGGGTCCGGAGCGCGAAAGGCTTGATCGGCCCGTCGCGGCCGCGGTGCTGCTGGGCATCGGGTTGGGCGGGTTCTTCGATGGGATCGTGCTGCACCAGCTGCTGCAGTGGCACCACCTGCTCACCTCCGCGGGCTACCCGCCGGACTCCGTCGAGAACCTCCAGGTCAACACGCTGGCCGACGGCCTCTTTCACCTCGCCACCTGGCTGTTCACGGCCGCCGGCCTCTTCATCCTGTGGTCGGCGGCGCGGCAGCCGCACGCCGCCTGGCCGTTCAGCTTGCTGATCGGTGGCCTCCTCGCCGGGTGGGGTGGCTT
>DATADC010000049.1:0-9564 GCA_036258735.1 Candidatus Limnocylindria bacterium | reverse complement strand
GTCGTCCGGTCCGAGATCGAAGACCCATCGGCCCATGGCCGTGATGTGAACCTGGTAGCCACCGTGGCGGTGAACGGCCAGCTTGGGTCGGGCGGTGGTGCCGGAGGTGGCGAGGATGAAGGCCGGGTCGTCGGCATCGGTCTCCTCCGCCGTGCCGTCACCGTCCGTGCCGAGCTGCAGGAACTCGGTCCAGCTCAGCCTGCCGGGCAGCACCGCCGAAGACGGCGTCGCCCCTCGCTCCACCACGATCACGTGCTCCACGCTGCCGGCGCCCTCGGCCAGCGCCTGTCCCACGATGGCCAGCAGGTCCACGTC
This sequence comes from Candidatus Limnocylindria bacterium, assembly GCA_036258735.1. Lineage (GTDB taxonomy): Bacteria > Chloroflexota > Limnocylindria > QHBO01 > QHBO01 > JAPSGM01. The sequence goes on along the minus strand of DATADC010000049.1, from coordinate 9,249 downwards.
GTTGCCCTTGCGGTAGGTCACGTCCGCGGTGAGCACCAGGCGAGAGCCACTGGCCTGTATTCGCTCCCGCAGCGCTCCCGCGCCGAAGCCGGCGAAGACCACCGAGTGAATGGCGCCGATGCGGACGGTCGCCAGCATGGCCACGATGGCCTCGAAACAGGTCGGCATATAGATGGTCAGCCGGTCGCCCTTCCCGATGCCGAGCGCGCGGAGCGCCGCGGCAGTGTGCTCGACGGCCGACAGCAGCTCGGCGTAGGTCGCGCTGCGTCGGTTGCCGCGTTCGTCGAGCGCTATCAGGGCCGGGTGGTCGCCACGGCCGCCGGCGACGTGGCGGTCGAGCGCGTTGACGGCCAGGTTGGTACGGCCGCCGGGGAACCAGCGAAACTCGGAAGGCGCCCCCTGCTCCACCGCCCGATCGGGAGGGTGCGACCACTCGATCAGGCCAGCCGCCTCGCTCCAGAAGGCCTCCGGATCCTCGAGCGAGCGGCGGTAGAACGCGTCGTAGCGACGCCTGGCATCACTCATCGACCCGACAACGATAGTCATTGACGGGGCTGAAGGCTATCCTTCCGTACCTATCCTCTCCAGAGCCCCGGGCACTGTCGCCCTGCCGCGAGCGCGGGCGGACGCCCCCTGGACGGGGACGAACTGCGCCAATGGCGGGGGCTTGGACCAGGATATCTACGGCACGAGCGTCCTCTTCGACTGACCGCTGAGGGGCGGGCCGCGCGGTCCGCCCCCCCCCCACCCCCTCCGCTACGATGAGCCGATGGGAGAAATCGGCTGCTTCGAGGCGCGGGCCTCTTCGTCGTTCTGCCGCTCGTAGTGGCGTTGATCGTGTTGTGAGCGTCACCGTCGAGGCGCCGAGCCACGCCGTCCTGTCGGCGCGTGTGGGCGACCTGCTACCGGAGGCCGCCCTTGGCCCGCGTTCGCCGCGCCGTAACGAGGCGACCGCCATCGTCATGGTCGGCAATGGCCCGTTGGACCGTTACGTCGAGGGCCTCAGCCGAGCCGTGGAACGATTCGCGGCATGGGACGGGCGTCTCTGGGTGGCCCGCGAGACGGCTTCATCGGTCCATCGGGTGCTCGTGGTCGATCGCTATGGGCAGGTCTACGCCGTCTTCGAAGGCGAGGACGGGGGCCTTCCGGATGCGTCGGCGCTGGAAGAGTGGTTCAAATTCCTGGCCACCGCCTGCCCCGAATGCGGCGTCCTGGACGACCCCATCGGGCGGGGTTGGGTCCCGTAGCCACTGTGGAAATTGTTGTGGATAACTTGGTGGAGTAACCCCCTTCGCAGGGCCGCCCAAGAGGCATAGACTTCGCCGCCGACGCCTATCTTCTGATTCGCACTCATCGGCGTCACCGCCTCGGTTGCGGTCGAGCACGAACTTTCAGGGAGGCTGAATGCGCATGTCCGAACGGTCGAGCACGCCCTCCATCAGCTCGGCGGGGAACGACGCCCGTCGCCAGCAGCCGTCGGCCGACATCGCGGAATTCATCCGGTTCTGCCATCACCGCAGGCCGGTGGGCTGGCCCGAAATCTACGACGAGATGTGCGCCGTCGCCGCGCGTCGCGAGTTCCATGGATGGGGGCAGGACGAGCTCGCGCAACGGGGCGTCAGCTTCACGCTGTTCGAGATGCCGCGCCTCGCGGCGTGGGTGCGGTACGTCGTCGATGACCTGCCGCGCGGACAGATGCAGCCTGTTTCCCAGCACCATCCGCAGCCGATGGCCGGCTGAACCCCGACCGAGCCCGCCGCTTGCCGGCCTCGATCGACGGACGTGCGAGCGTTCGCCTGCTAAGCCGGCGTCAGGAGTCCGCCTGGCGCCCCGTCATGGTTTTCCACAGGCGCTCGCCGGGCGTGCCGGTTTTCCACAAAGCCGGACCATGACCTGCGTGGGACCGATGACCCAGCGGCAAGTCAGTACGTATGGCGACGGGCCATCTCCCGCTCGATCATGCGCTCCATGATCATGAACTTCTCGATCCGGCGCCGCAGCTCGTTGGCCTCCGGCGTGTAGAGGTGCACGTACTGCTGCAGCTCCAGGCTCAACTTCCGGCTGAACATCCGTGCGTGGTCGAGATTGCGACGCAGCAGCACCTGGTCCATCCGACGCAGGTGCTCCTCGTTTAGCAGGTCCTCGTCGCGCAGCAGCTGCTTATCGACCTCGATCTGGGTCGGCTGGAGCTGCGTACGCGTGATGATCCGGTCGTCCTTGGGCTCGGCGGGCTGATCGGCCATGACTAGGCCCGAGTCTAGCGCAGGGCGCCGCAGCCGCTCAGCGCGTGAACTCCAGCGTCTGCATCATCACGTCGAGGACCTGGCGGTGCTGGGCGTAGTCGCCCTCGCGTGACGAATCGGTGCTCACAAGCAGGACCTCGCCGCCGGGCAGCTCGATGAGGTACTCATAGACCCGCGTCCCAGGCGGCATGAAACCCTCACTCTCAATCGCGAACTCGCGGACGGTGGCCGGTCGGCCTGCCACCACGGTGCGCCCGCGGCTAACGAGCGTGCCGTCGACCGGCGTGGCCTCCGGGGCGAGCTGGAAGGTGATGGCGACCGCGGGCGGCACGCCGGCGTTTGGCCGAATCTCGAAGGGTCGCGAGGCGAAGTAGCGGCAGGCCGGGACGGCGTCGAACTCGTCACTGGCCGGGATGGCCTCGTTCGTGTACCACGCGGCCGGGTAGTCGACTGCATAGCCGTCGGCAGGGTTCCGGCAGATGTTGCCAGCCGGAGACGGCTCCGCGCTCGGAGTAGCGACTTCGGTCGGCGACGTCGGTGCCGAGCTTGTGGGCACGGCCGTCGGCGAGGGTTGGTCTCCCACAGGCGGCGTCAGCCCAGGCAGCACCCTTCCCGCCTGTAGGCCGATGACGATCGCCACGGCGACGAGGGCAGCGACGCCGAGGGCGGGCAGCATTCTCGGCCATGGCATCCAACCGCGGCGCTGGGGCGCAGCGGTCGTCTGCCGGAGGAGGCGCTCGGCCATGCCCGGGGGCGGTATGGGGGCAGCCGACTGGAGCCAGCCGCGCAGCTGCCTTTCGAGGTCGCGATCGTCGTCGGTCATCGCGCGGATCCTTCCGTGTTCCGAGCATCGGCCTCCAGCGCTGCGCGCAGGGCGCGAATGGCCCGATGCAGCTTGCTGCGGTAGGTGGTCTCCCGGATTCCGAGCACCGCCGACGCGTCGGCCGTCGAGAGGTCGAGGTAGTAGCTCAGCGAGATGACGGTGCGTTCCTCGTTGCTCAGGCGCTGGAAACCTCGGCCCAGCTCATCGCGTCGGGAGAGGTCGTCGCCGGCCGCATCGGCGCCGGGTTGCTCATGCTGTGGTCCGAAGGAGACTTCGCCGCGGCGACGTGCCAGCCGGCGGCCCTCGTCATGACAGGCATTGACGACAAGCCGTCGCAGCCAGGCCAGGAACCGGTCGGCGTCCCGCAGCGAGGGCAGGTCCCTCCATGCCTTGAGGAGCGCTTCCTGTACGGCGTCCTCAGCCCTGCCGGGGTCGCGCAGGATGAGCCCGGCTAGGCCGTGCAGACGATTGATCTCGGGGAGGACCAGCAACGAGAACGCGTCGTGATCGCCGTGGCGTGCCCGCTCGACCAGTTCTCGCGTCAATGGCGCCTCTCGACTTCGCGGCTCTCCAGCGGCCCTCCAGGCGATAAGGACCAAGGGTCCCACCGGTGCCGGCGATGGAGCGCCCAGAGCAGCATCGGGCAGGGTCGCCTCGTGGAAGCTGAGGCCGTCCATCATGCGGCCAAGGCCATGGCGGCGAGCCTGCGGCGGCTCGGTGTGGATGCCCGTGGCATCATTGGTTCTCCCTAGGGAGTGGACCTGCACAGGCATCTCAGTAACGGCACCTGTAAACCCGGTCAGCTACAGAGGCGCTTCGGAGGCCAACCGCGTTGCATCGCCGGCGCACTTGGGCCAGGCCGCCTGCGCCTTGGCGGCTCACCAGGCCGCTGATGTGCGATTTTGACTGTGGTTCACATATCGCGGCCCGAAAGCCTTAGCTTCGGCGGCTCGAACCCACCTCCAGCCAGCCCTCGCGTAGGGCGCGCGTTGCGAGCTCTGTGCGCGAGGCGACTCCGTGGCGATCGAACAGGCGGCGCAGGTGCGACTCAACGGTCTTGGACGAGATGCCCAGCCGCCCGGCGATCTCGTCGTTCGAGAGGCCGTCCGCCACCGCGGTCACGACCTCCCGCTCACGCGGGGACAGGTGCCCTGTCCCGCTCCCAAGGGGCCGTACGTCGAAGCTGAGCTTGCCGGCCGCCGCGCGGCGGATGGCGTCCAACAGGTCGCCGACGGGCGCCGTCTTGAGCACGTAGCCGACCGCTCCCAGGCGCAACGCCGCCTCCACGTACTGCGCGTAGTCGTACGAGGTCACGACCACGATCGCAGGGAGCGCCTGACTCCGGCCTTCCAGCGCGCGGAGGCCGAACTCCTGACCCAATCTCAGGTCCAGCAGCAGCACGTCGACGGTCTCGCGCTCGAGGAACGGGCGCGCCTCGTCGAGCGTTGCGGCGGTGCCGGCAAGGACCATGCCCTCGGCGCCATCGATGATCGCGGCCGTGCCGGCGCGGACCACGGGATGATCGTCGACGACCGCGACCCGGATGGCGCTCATCGCGGGCGCCACTCCAGGCGCACGTGCGTGCCGCCGGTCGGCCAGCGCCGCACGTCAAGGAGCGCTCCGATCTGCTCGGCACGCTGCTGCATGTTGGCCATGCCGAGGTGCCCGGCCTGCAATGCCTCCTCCGCGGCTCCCGGCACGATGCCCGGCCCGGAGTCGTCAATTGTGAGCGACACGCCGCCGTCATCGGCGACTCGATATCGGACGGTGATCGGGGTGGCGCCGTGCTTGACGGCGTTCGCGATCGCCTCCTGCGCCACGCGGAAGACCGCGAGCTCAACGTTGGCCGGGGGTCGCGCCGGATCGGCGCGCTCGAGCACCACGTCGCCGTCGGCCAGTGGCCGGACCCGGCCCACCAGCCACTCCAGCGCCGGCCCGGCGCCCAAGTCGTCGAGCAGCGGCAGGCGCAGGTCCGATGTGATGGTCCGCAGCCGCTCTGCCACGCCGCGCGCCAGGTCGGCGCCCTCGCTGTCGCCGGCGGCGTCCAGGCGGCGGACGAGCGCGGACAGCTCCTGGAGGGCGTCGTCGTGGATGTCGGCGGCCAGGCGGGCTCGCTCGGCCTCCACCGCCACCACGGTCAGGTCGCGCTGGCGCTGGGTCCGCTGTGCGAGCCCCAGTAGCGGGGCAATCGTGAACCGACGCCACGCCACCAGGGCGAGCAGCCATAGTCCCAACAGCCAGAACGTCGGCTCGAAGCTGGGCAGGACGGTCATTGCGGCCCCGGGCGTGAGACCAATGGCGACCAGGTCCAGGCGGCCCGTCGGAGCGGTCGCTCCGGCCGGGGCATCGGCAAGCGATGCGCCGAGGCCCGGAACCAGGGCGATGAGCCCCAGCGCCAGGTAGATCGTCAGGCGCGTGCCCGGATCGCCGAGCTCGTATGGGCCGCCGATCGGTCCGCCGGCGGAACTACTCGCCACCAGCAGCGCAACCACGATCGCCAGCACCACAGAGATGCCGAAGAGCGGACGCCGCCAGGCGGGATCTGGATGGCGCCAGGCCAGCAGATGGGCGACCGGCAGCGCGGCGGCGGCGGGGAGGACCAGGCGCGCCAGGTAGGGTGTCCCGCCCCCATCGCTGAAGCCCAGCGCCATGAGCGGCACCGCCACGGCACTCCCAAGCGGGATGGCCGCCCTCACCCAGCCCGGACCCATCAATCCACGGTGCAGCGTGAATGCGATGACAGCGCCGAAAAGACTGCCGAAGATCACCGCCCCCGTCTCGCAGCATGAGACCAGGCCGCCGGCAAAGGTCATGGCAGCCACGGCGACGGCGGCGAGGTCGCGCAGCGAGCGGGTCTGCGGGCTGTCGTATTCGATCGGCGGCTCCTCGACTGCCGGCGGGACTGCGGCAGCCTTCGTCGCGCGGCGCAACGGAAGCCGGTTGACGAGGGCGGCGGGCATCACTCGCCAGACGACGACGCCAGCGACGACCACGACCAGCGGGCTCACCTCGGGATGGAGACCGACCTGCGTGAGGACCGCAGCGGCTGGAACCGCGCCCAGCGCCAGGAGCCCGAGTCGTTGAGCTGTGGTCCGTGGGCTCGCGAACGCCGACGCCAACGCCGGAGCCATCACGACCGACGCTGCAAGCAGCGCTTGGTGCGGCTGGATGCCCCGCTCCCAGAAGAACGGCCGCGCGGCGAGCACCATGGCGAGCGCCGTCAACCCGGCGATGAGCCAGCGCAGCCGGGTCGCCCACGCATCGTTGTCCACGCCACCGGCCAGCGACCACCCCAGCGACAGCATGCCGAGCGCCGGGAGCATCAGGCCGGCTGCCATGACGGGCGGCGAGCCCACGTACAGGAGCGGCAGTGCCATGAGCGGCACGGCGACCGCCACACCAGCCACCGTCGCGTCCTGCGTGCGATCGGTCCCTGCCCAGCCCCGCCCAACCGCTGCGGCCGCTGCCAATCCCAGACCGATTCCGAGCAGCAGCAGCACGCCACCGGCATGCAGTCGGGACACGACCTGGCCGCGAGAGAGGCTCGAGCCCCAGGTGACGTAGGGAGTCTCCCCTTCGTACTCCTCCAGCCCCACGGCGTAGATGTGATCGATCTCGGGCTCGGCGACGGCCTCCGTGGCGAGCCACAGGTTGTCGCCGGGCTGGTCGAAGTACTGGTCGTTGCGAAACTGGGACTCCCGCTGCGGCACGCCCGAGCCGTCCTCGCGAATGATCTCGACCACCACGGCGCCGGTGAAGAACCCGTACGACTCGGCGAGCGATCCCGGAGCCACCTGCTCGACCTGCACGAAGCCGTCCTCGCGCTGACCGAGCCGCAGTCCCATGTCGACGTCGCCCAGCAGCCAGGCGGCCAGGCCGGCGAACGCGGTGAGGCACGCAACCGACAGGGCGGCCGCGTCTCGGACACGCGCCGAGCGGAGTGCCATGGGCCGGACGGTAGCAGAGGGCCGCACGGCATCGGTTAGGGGAAATCCCGCAACGGTGAACATGGAGATGCCGGATGTGCCGGGGCCGTTGCACCCGCCAGCATCGGCCCAGGAGGTGAACCGATGCAGACCATCCGAGCCTCACTGGTCGCGGTTCCATTCGTCGGCCTTGCGCTGCTGGTGGCGGCGCTCTCTGCGCTCATCGGTCCGGTTCAATGACAGAACCCGTGCTCACGGCGCGGGGGCTGGCAAAGCGCTATGGGCGCCGGACGTGGGCGCTGCAGGGGATCGAGGTCGAGATTCCGCGCGGCGGGATCACCGCCCTGGTTGGCCCGAATGCCGCCGGCAAGTCGACGCTGATCAAGACCTGGATAGGCTTCGAGCCTCCGACGCGTGGCGAGGTCACGGTCGCCGGCGTGGACCCCTGGCGTCATCGGTCCGACGCCCTGGCCCACCTGGGTTATGTCCCGCAGTCGCCGTCGCTGTACGACGCGCTCACAGTGGACGACCACCTGGAGCTGGCGCTCATGCTGCGCCCGACGTTCGACCGCGCGTACGCCCGCGCACGGTTGGACCAGCTGGGCATCCCCGGCGACCAGCGGGCGCGATCCCTGTCGGGCGGACAGCAGGCGCAGGTCGCGCTGGCCCTGGCGCTCGGCACACGGGCGGAGATCCTGCTCCTGGACGAGCCGCTGGCCTCGCTCGACCCACTGGCGCGCCGCGAGTTCCTGCACGTCCTGACCGATGCGGTCCGGGCCGACGGCGCCACGGCGCTGCTGTCCAGCCACATCGTCACCGACGTCGAACAGGCCTGCGACCGGCTGATCGTACTTGGCGTTGGTCGCGTGCTGCTTCATGCCTCCGTGGCCGATGCCGTGGAGTCGCACCGCGTCGCGCCGGCCGCGGAAGCCGTCGGCGAGGTGATCGGCACCTTCGCCGGTCCGGCGGGCGATCGCCTGGCGCTGCAGCACGACGCCGGTGGCCGGCCGGCGACGCTGGAGGAGATCGTCCTTGGCTACCTGGCGTCGGCCCGGCCCGAATTGCCGCGCGAGGTGGCGGCGTGACCACGACGCTTCGCTGGCTGCGACTTTCGTATCGGCTTCAACGCCTCGAGATCGTGATCCTCGCGGCGGCGGTTGCCTTGGTCTCGGGCCTGATGGCGTGGTCGGCCTTCGAGCTCGACGGCATCATGACGGCGAACCCCGACTGCAACTTCATGGACCCTTCCCTCGCATGCCAGGCGGCCGGGCAGCGGTTCCAGGAGGTGTTCGGCCGGGCCGAGCTGATCATCGGCAACACGTGGCTGGCCGGTTTCGGGGTGGGGCTGATCCTGGGCGTCCCGCTCGTGGCCCGTGAGGTCGACCACGGGACGGCGCAGTTGGCCTGGACCCTCGGCCGGTCACGGGTTCGGTGGCTCGCCGGCCGCGTCGCCTTCGCCGGGCTGGTGGGCATCGTGCTGCTGGCCGTGGTCGCCGTGGCGACGGAGGTGCTGGCGGCAGAGATGCGGCCGGAGCTCGATACGTCACAGGATTTCTGGCTCCACGGCAATCGAGGACCGCTGGTCGTGGGCCGCGGAATGCTCGGCCTGGGCGCGGGCGTCCTCGTCGGTGCGCTGGTCGGCAAGCAGCTGCCCGCCCTGCTGCTCGGCGCCCTTGCGGTCGGTGCGCTGTACGCGGCCAGCTGGGCGGGATTTCCGCTCTGGTACGCGAACGAGGCCGTCGTCGCCTCGCAGAGCCAGTGGCTGGGCGGCCCGCTGTGGATCGAGTCGGGGATCGAGCTGACGAGCGGCGAGCGAGTCACGTGGGCCGAGCTGTACGGCGGCGGTCACGGGACCACGTGGGATCTGGCGTACATGACGGAGGACGGCGCGTACTACGCCAGCCAGGCCGATGCCGAATCGGGCCGCAATCCCATCGGACGCCAATACGCCCTCATCATTCCCGGCGCGCGGTACAACGAGATCGTCCTGCGCGAGTCGGCGGTCTTCACCGTCGCGGGATTCGTCCTGGTCGCGGGCGCGGCGGTCGTGACCCGCCGCCGGCGTCCCACTTGATGCGCGCGGTCGCGCTGACATCGGTGCGACGTGATGGTTCGAGCGTAGAATCGCGCCGCGTCCCCGTAGCTCAGTGGACAGAGCAGCGGTCTTCTAAACCGCCGGTCGCAGGTTCGAATCCTGCCGGGGACGCCACGCTCTCAGGCTCACGCGGCTGTCCTCGGTTCCTGCGCGGACGCCGTC
>DATADC010000048.1:0-8731 GCA_036258735.1 Candidatus Limnocylindria bacterium | reverse complement strand
TCGCCACGCTGCCGGCGCGCCTGCTCCTCCGCGGCCGCGCTGAGCTCGTGGGCCTGGCGGGTGGATCGCCGCTCGCGCTCGAGCCGCATCGCCAGGACGACGATCACCGGGGCCCCCACCACGAACGCCACGAGCCGATACGCCTCGGCGCCGCTGGTGGGCTCGCCCGACATCGAGGCTGCCTGCCAGATCAGGAAGAGCCCCGCCACACCGTAGGTCCACAGCGCTGCCGCGGCGCCGGCGGTCAGGCCAACGGCGGCGACGGCCAGCAACGAGAGGATGGGGGCCGGTTCGCCGGTCAGCTCGGCAATCAGGAACGACGCCCCGGCCGCCGCGAGGCCGGCCAGGGTTCCGGCCAGGATGCCGCGTGCGGTCATCGCAAGCCCGGCAGGGCACATGGGGCGCAGCCTAGCGCACGCCTGCCGCAACAACGGCTGGCTGGGGTCGTTGCCGGCGTTCCTCCTGGGCAGCGCGATCCCGGGCACGCGCCAGTCGCCGTCGGGCGGCGCTCACTCGGCGCACAGGATCACCGCCGATTCGGCGGCGATCGAGAGCCTCCGGGTGGTCGCCGCGCGCGATCGCGGCCAGCAGGTCCGAGGCGCGATCCAGCTGGCCCGCCTCGGTCATGAGCTGAACCAGGCTGAACCAGCGCGCCGGCTCGCTGACCGGCGCCAAGGCCACCCGCTCCACGAGCTCGGTGGCCCGTGCCGGGTTGCCCGCCCGGCGGTGCGCGGCGATGGCGGCTCGCACGTCGGGGAAGCCGGGCTCCAAATCGAGCGCCTCCATGAAGTTGAGGAGCAGCTCCGCGGCCTCGGCGCGCTGATGCGGCGTGCCGCGACGTACGCGCTGCTCGCGAAACTCTGCCAGCAGGGCCCGAAGCTCGCGCTCGACCCAGCGGCGCTGGTCGGTGCCGGGCGGGTAGCGCGCGGCCACCTCCCGCAGGAAGCCGATCCCGCGCAGCAGCGAGCCGGTGGCCAGGTAGGCATGGCGCAGGTCGGCGCGGACCAGCGTCTCAAACCCGGCGTCCAGGGTCACCAGCCGCTCGAGCGTGCCGAGCCAATCGTCCATCCGCCCCCGCTCGCGGTAGTGCTGCGCGGCGTACCGCAGCCAGTAGCGCTCGGAGTGGTCACGCCAGTCCTGCCCGGCGATGTGGTTCTCCACGATCCAGGCATTCTGGCTGGCCGGTCCGGCCAGGAAGACGGCAGCCGGGACACGGAAGCCGGCGACGCTGCGCCATTCGGGCTGGTGCCAGCGGCTCGGCTCGGCTGGCTGGAGCGGCCGGTGCCGGCGGACCACCCTGCGCTGCGGCGGGCGACCCCGCTCGTCGGCATCCAGCGGCCAGTTCAGCGTCTCGGCGCCGCCACGCTCCAGCGCACGGTCGTAATGCAGCCGGCGCAGCGGGTCACGCAGGGCCGACCAGGCGCGGTTGAGAATCGAGGTCCGGCGCGTGGCAAGGTCGCCGGCCGCAGGCCGGTCGGGGTGGTGCACGAGCACGGCCTCGCGGAACGCAGCGCGCAGCTCGTCAGACGTGGCCGACGGCTCGGCGCCGAGCACCTCGTAGAAGTCACGCTCCTCGGTGCGTCCGGGCGCCGGACCGGTTTCGGGCGCGCGCTGGCTGGCCATCCGATGAGGATACGACGGGCCCGCACGTGCCGCCTCATCTTCCGCATTGAGTATGCTCACCGGCATGGCCGCCTCCGCCCGCCCGGGAGGACCACGCGCCGGGCACCTGCTGATCATCGGTGGCGCCGAGGACAAGCTGCGCCAGCGACAGATCCTGTCGCGCTTCGTGGCGCTCGCCGGCGGAAGCGACGCGGTCATCGCCGTGGTGTCCACCGCCTCGTCGCTCGGCGACGAGGCGACCGATCTCTACAAGTCGCTCTTCCACCAGATGGGCGTCACGGACGTGCGCGGCCTGCGCCCGCTGACGCGCGAGGACGCCAACGACGCGGAGCTGTGCTCGGCGGTGGCCGACGCCACGGGCATCTTCATGACCGGCGGCAACCAGCTGCGCCTGTCGAGCGTGGTGGGCGGCACCACCCTGGGCCGGACGATCGTCGAGCGCCACAAGCGCGGTGCCATCGTGGCCGGGACCAGCGCGGGCGCCTCGGCCATCAGCACGCACATGGTCGCGTTCGGCACCGGCGGGGCGACGCCGAAGCAGCGCATGACGCAGATGAGCGCGGGGCTCGGCCTGCTGCCCGGGGTCATCATCGACCAGCACTTCGAGCAGCGGAACCGGCTGGGTCGGCTGCTGGCGCTGATCGCCCAGTCGCCCGCGCTGCTGGGCATGGGCATCGACGAGGACACCGCGGCGCTGGTCAGCCCGTCGGGAGTGCTGGAGGTCATCGGCAAGGGATCGGTCCTGCTTCTGGACCCGGCGCGCATCCAGACCGACGCCTACGAGGTCAAGCGCCACCGCCCGATGATGATCAGCGGCGTGGTGCTGCACTCGCTGCCCTCCGGCTACCGGTTCGACCTGCGCCGCCGCCGGCTGCTGGCGCCGCTGCGCCCGGTGTCGGCCAGCGAGCGCGAGCTGGCGCAGCTGGAACGGGCCGGTCGGGTGACGCGCAAGCTCATCCGCCGTATCGCGGCCGAGGGCGCCGATGACAGCGCTCCCGAGCGCGCGCGCCGTCGCGCCCTGTACGCCCGCCGCAAGGAAGAGGAGGCCAGCGAGTGAGCGCGCCGACGCGCACCGTGGCCGCCGCATCGGTCCGCAAGGCTGCCGCTGGGAAGGCGCGCCGCGCCAAGCTCAAGCCGGAGGGGTCGGTCCGCATCGTCGAGACGCGGGTCTACCGCGGGCCGAACTTCTGGAGCTACGAGCCGGCCATCAAGCTGGTCGTGGACCTGGGCGTGCTGGAGCACTTCCCCTCCAACACGATCCCCGGCTTCGTGGACGGGCTGCTCGACCTGATGCCGGAGGTCGGCCAGCACACCTGCGGCACCGGGCGCGTCGGCGGCTTCGAGCGGCGCCTGCGCGAGGGCACCTGGCTCGGGCACGTGGCCGAGCACGTCGCCCTCCAGCTCCAGCGCGACGCCGGGACGGAGGTCGGCCGCGGCAAGACACGCGGCACGGGCGAGCCGGGCCGATACCACGTCGTGTACTCGTACGCCGAGGAGAGCGTCGGGCTGGCCGCGGGACGGCTCGCGGTGCGCCTCGTCAACCACCTGGTCCAGCCGGAGGCCGACTTCGACTACGTCACCGAGTTCGAGCGGCTGGTGCTGCTGGCCGAGCGTGCCGCCTTCGGACCCTCGACCCAGGCCCTCCTCGACGAGGCCAGCCTGCGCGACATCCCGTCGATCCGCCTCAACGAGCAGTCGCTGGTGCAGCTGGGCCATGGCCTTCACCAGCGCCGCATCCGGGCCACCATGACCAGCCAGACCAGCTCGCTGGGCGTGGACGTGGCGGGCGACAAGAAGCTCACCAACAAGCTCCTGGCGGCGACCGGCGTGCCGGTTCCCCGCTCCGAGGTCGTCCGCAGCGAGGACGACGCCGTGGCCGCGGCGGCGGCGATCGGCTTCGCGGTGGCGGTGAAGCCGCTGGACGGCAACCACGGCCGGGGCGTCATCCTGAACCTGACCGACGAGGCAGCCGTGCGCAGCGGCTACGCCATCGCGCGGCGCGAATCGCGCAACGGCGGCGTGGTGGTCGAGACGTTCCTGTCCGGCAACGACTACCGGTGCCTGGTCATCGGCGGCGTGCTGCGCGCGGTGGCGCAGCGCGTGCCGGCTCACGTGGTCGGCGACGGCGAGCACACGCTGGCGCAGCTGGTGGAGATCACCAACGCCGACCCGCGCCGCGGCATCGGCCATGAGAAGGTGCTGACGCGCATCAAGGTCGACGAGGAGTCGGTTGTCTACGCCCGCGAGCAGGGTTTCGAGCTGAGCGACATGCCGCCGCGCGGCGTGCGGGTCTTCCTCAAGCGCACCGGAAACATGAGCACCGGCGGCATCAGTATCGACCGGACCGAGGAGATCCACCCCGACAACGCCGAGATCGCCGAGCTGGCCGCGCGGGTGGTGGGGCTGGACATCGCCGGCATCGACTTCGTGTGCCCCGACATCAGCGTCCCGGTGCGCGAGACCGGCGGCGGGATCGTGGAGGTCAACGCCGCGCCCGGCTTCCGCATGCACACCAACCCGACCGAGGGCGAGCCGCAGTACGTGGCCAAGCCGGTGATCGACATGCTGTTCCCGCCCGGCTCGCCGTCACGCATCCCCATCGTGGCCGTCACCGGCTCCAACGGCAAGACGACCACCGCCCGGATGATCGCCCACATCATGAAGGGCATGGGCCGCAAGGTCGGCATGACCTCCACCGACGGCATCTTCGTCGACGGGCGGCCGGTCCGGCGCGGGGACATGAGCGGGCCGCGCTCCGCGTCCACCGTCCTCCAGAACCCGACCGTCGACTTCGCCGTGTTTGAGGTGGCGCGCGGCGGGATCCTGCGCGAGGGCCTGGGCTACCAGCGCAACGACGTGGGCGTGGTGCTCAACGTCACCGGCGACCATCTGGGCCTGGGCGGCATCACCTCGATCCGCCAGCTGGCCACCGTCAAGCAGGTCGTGGTCGAGGCGGTCCCCCGCGACGGAGTGGCGGTGCTCAACGCCGACGACCCGCTCGTGGCCGCCATGGGCCGGCACTGCTCCGGATCGGTGATCTACTTCAGCATGAGCGCCGACAACGAGATCGTGAAGCGCCAGGCGGCGCGCGGCCGGCGCGCTGTCACCGTGGAGCCGGGGCGCAACGGCGAGATGATCGTCCTGCGACAGGGCCGCAAGGCGATGCCGCTGGTGTGGACCCATCTGCTGCCCGCCACCTTCGAGGGTCGGGCTCGCATGAACGTGCAGAACGCGCTTGCGGCGGCCGCCGCGGCCTGGGCCGCCGGAGCGCACCTGCACGACATCCGCCAGGGCCTGCGCACCTTCACGACCAGCTACTTCATGGCGCCCGGTCGCCTCAACGTGTTCGAGCTGGACGGCTATCGCGTGGTGGTCGACTACGCCCACAACCCGCCCGCGGTGCGGGCCCTGGGCGAGTTCGTGGACTCCATGGCCAGCCCCTCGCCGGGCGGCAACCGACCGCTGGTGACCGGACGGCGGATCGCGGTGATCGCCACGGCCGGGGACCGCCGTGACGAGGACATCGTGGAGCTGGGTCGCGTGGCGGCCGGCTACTTCGACACCGTCATCGTCCGCGAGGATGCCAACAACCGCGGCCGGCCGCGGGGCGACACGGCGGCCCTGATCGAGCGCGGCGTGCGCGCCGCCATGGAGGACGGCGCCCGAACCGCGGACGTCTCCGTCATCCTGGACGAACTGGAGGCGGCGCGTGCGGCGCTGGACATGGGCCGCGAGGGCGACATCGTGGTCGTGTGCGTGGACCATCCCAACGAGGTGTGGAAGGAGCTGCAGCACCGCCAGCACGGCGCCTCGAGCGCCGGGGCGCCGGTCATGCGCGCAGTGACCGACCTGTCCGACGTCGACCTGGACGCCTAGCCAGCACTAGGCTGCTGGCGACGCCCCGCGATCCAGGATCCGGCGCAGCTCCTCGACCCCCACCGGGCGGTAGCCTTCGGTCGACAGCCAGTCAAACAGGGCCTGCCGCTCGGCGTGAGCCATGATGCATGCCACGTCGCCGGGTCGTGACCTGGCCAGCAGCTCGCGAAGGGCGTCCAGCTCGGTGGGATAGGCCGGCACCTCGCGCCGGTAGCCGCCGTCCGCTATCCCCCGCCGCAGGATGGCGTTCATCTCGTCCAGGTCGCGACCGCGCAGGTAGTGGCGCTTCTCGCAGATCACCACCTCGTCGGCATCGCGGCCGGCCAGCTGCCCGAGGCTGTGCAGGATCTCGTCGGTGCGGTCGCCGGCGGTGCCGATAGCGAGCCGCACCTTCCTCCCCGCGCGGCCATCGCCCACCAGCCGGCGGCTCACGCTGAGCAGGCCGGCAAGGCCGGCCTCGTTGTGCGCGAAGTCGACCAGTGCCAGGCGCCCGTCCTTGCCGAACAGGTTGAGCCGCCCCGGATTGGCATGGGCCTCGCGCCCGAAGGTGCGCAGCCCCTCGCGGATGCGGGCGGCCGAGATGCCCAACCCATCGGCGGCGGCTGCGGCCGCCAGCGCGTTGGCGACGTTGTAGCTGGCCAGGCCGGCGAAGGTCACCGGCGCCTCCGCCGCCTCGACCAGCTTCAGCCGCCGCCGGCCCGCGCGACGCAGGACCAGCCATCCGTCCTCCAGCACCGCCGCGCGCCCGCCGCGGCGCAGCGCCTGCGCCACGCCATCGGCTTCAGGGTCCAGGCTGAAGGCGTACACGCTCGCCCGCGTCTGGCGGCGCATGGCCCACACTCGCTCGTCCTGCGCGTTCAGCACCGCCCAGCCGTCGCGCTTGGTGATGCGCACGATGGCGGCCTTGACGTCCGCGAGCTCGTCAAGCGTGTCGATCCCCTGCAGGCCTAGGTGGTCGGCGCTGATATTGGTCACCACGGAGATGTCGTTGGCGGCATAGCCGATGCCGCGCAGGAGGATCCCGCCGCGCGCGGTCTCCAGCACGGCCAGGTCCAGCCCGCCCTCGGCCAGGACGCGTCCCGCCCCGCCGAAGCCGGTCCAATCGCCAGCCTCGACGAGCTCGCCGCGAACGTAGATTCCGTCCGAGTTGGTCATCCCCACGCGCTTGCCGGCCGCGGTGGCGATATGCGAGATCAGTCGGGTGGTGGTGCTCTTGCCGTTGGTGCCGGTGATGGCCACGATCGGGATGCGCGGCGACGGCAGCGTGGCCAGCGGGCCGAGGGCCATCGCGCGCAGCGAGCGAAGCTCGCGCCGTTCGCGGCTGAGGCCCAGCGCCAGCCGCGCCGCCGACGCGCCGATGGCCTGGGCGATGGTGCGACGCCGCCACGGGAAGGCCACGATGGCACGCCGCTCGTCCGCAGACTCGCGGAAGGCCAAGCGCGGTGGCGTCAGGTCGAGCCCGGTGTGCAGGCGGCGCACCGCGTCGCCCGCTGCCGCGGCCACGGCGGCAACTTCCCCGGGCGTGTCGGCGGCGAACTCCAGCTTCACCGCGGGGCGCGTGAAGAAGCGGTTCGGCCCGTCCAGGACGCGCAGCTCGAGCAGCTCGGCGCGCTCCGCGACCGGCGGCTGCTGCGGCATGGCCGGCAGTATACTCACGCGCCATGCTCGCCCCCGCCGGCCTGGCCGACGCGGTCAAGGACCGATATCCGCGATACCTCGCCGAGCTCGAAGCCCTGGTCAACATCGACTCCGGCTCGTACACGCCCCATGGTGTAAACCGCGTCGCCGATGCCGTGGTCCGCTCGCTGACCGAGGTCGGGGCCTCCGTGTCGCGGCACCCGTCGGCGGACCGACCCGAGATCGGCGACCTGGTCATCGGGCGGCTGGAGGGCGAGGGTCCGCGGCTGCTGCTGATCGGCCACATGGACACCGTCTTCGACGAGGGCACCGCCGCGCAGCGGCCCTTCACGGTCGAGAGCGATCGGGCCCGGGGGCCGGGCACCAGCGACATGAAGGGCGGCCTGCTGGCCGGGCTGCACGCATTGGCGGCGCTGCGCGCCGTGGGATCCCGGCCCGCGGTGACGTTCGTCGCCAACCCCGACGAGGAGATCGGCTCGCCCTTCTCGACGCCGTTCATCCGCGACCTGGCGGCGGAGCACGACGCCGCGCTGGTCCTGGAGTGCGCGCGGGCCAACGGCGACATCGTCAGCGCGCGAAAGGGCACCTCCGACCTGCACGTCACCTTCCACGGTCGCGCCGCACACGCCGGCGTCGAGCCGGAGAAGGGCCGCTCGGCGATCCTCGCCGCGGCGCACGCGGTCGTGGCCCTCCACGGCCTCAACGGCCGCTGGCCCAGCGTCACGCTCAACGCCGGAGTGATCGAAGGCGGCACGCGGCCGAACGTGGTACCCGCCGAATGCCGCCTCAAGGTTGACCTGCGTGCCGCGACGGTCGCCGAGTTCAACGAGGCCAGGCACGAGGTGGACCGCGTGCTGGCGGCACCCGCCGTTGGCGGCGTGAAGGTCGAGGTGCGGCGCAAGGCCGGCCACCAACCCATGGAGAAGACGCCCGCCACCGCGCGTCTGGCGGAGCTGGCCATCGCCATCGCCGCCCAGCTGGGCTTCGAGCTGGGCGACACGGCCACCGGCGGCGCCAGCGACGCCAACACCACCTCGGCGGCGGGGCTTCCGTCGCTGGACGGATTGGGGCCCGTCGGCGGCGACGACCATTCGGCCGACGAGTGGCTGGACCTGTCCAGCGTGGTTCCCCGCGTCACCCTTCTGGCAACGCTGATTGCCCGCGCCCACGAGGCGCTGTAGCCGCGGCGCTCGCCTGGTGAGCGCAACGGACACCAAGGGGCGCTTCGGTGTCCTGGCTGCTCGCCGCCCGAGCATCGCGGACTCCCAGACGGCCGTTCGCCCCGATCTTCGCCGTTGTGATCATCCAGCATGCGCGCACTGACAGGTCGGGGGGCCGACCGGGGGCCGCGTGTAGAATCGGGGCTCCGTGAGCGATGACTTCCGCCACCGCACGCGCCTGCAGGTCCGATTCCGGGACATCGACGCCTTCGGCCACGTCAACAACTCGGTGGTATCGACCTACGTGGAGCAGGCTCGAGTCACGTTCCTGCGAGACGTGCTCGGCCTCCAGCCAGTGGGTCCCGAGGACCGCATGCCGCTGATCCTGGCCATGATCCGTGTCGACTACCGCTCCCCCATCGTGCTGGAGGATC
>DATADC010000047.1:0-1616 GCA_036258735.1 Candidatus Limnocylindria bacterium | reverse complement strand
CGCTCCGCATCGGCGGGTGACGGGTAGGGGAGGGCGCGATCGATCGTGGCGACCATGACCTAATCTTCGCGCCTCCGGGGCCCCGCGTCTAGAGCCTGTAATGCACTTCGGGAGGCGCCGATTCGTACAGTCTGGGTATGGACGCGACCCAGACGGCCCGGCAGCCGTACCCGAGCGATGTGAGCGACGAGGAGTGGGCGTTCGTCGCCCCGTGCCTGACCCTGCTGCGCGAGGACGCCCCCCAGCGCGAGCACCTGCTGCGCGAGGTCTTCAACGGCCTGCGCTGGCTGGCGCGCACCGGGGCGCAGTGGCGCATGCTGCCCCACGACCTGCCGCCCTGGCACACCGTCTACCAGCAGGCGCAGCGCTGGCTGGCCGCCGGCGCGTTCGAGGCCATCGTCCACGACGTGCGCCGCCTGCTGCGCGAGGCCGAGGGACGCGCGCCGGAGCCGACGGCCGTCATCTTGGATGGGCGGACGCTCCAGTCCACGCCCGAGAGCGGGGCCGACGCCGGCTACGACGGGCACAAGCGGCGCAAGGGCCGCAAGGTGCACACCGCCGTGGACACGCTGGGCCACCTGCTGGCGCTGGTGGTCACCCCCGCCAACGAGCAGGAGCGCGCCCAGGTCGCCGAGCTCGCCGCCGCCGTCCAGGCCGTCACCGGCGAGACCGTCGAACTGGCGTACGTGGACCAGGGCTACACCGGCGACCAACCGGCCGCGGACGCGGCGGCCCACGGCATCCGGCTGGAGGTGGTCAAGCTCCCGGAGGCCAAGCGCGGCTTCGTCCTCCTGCCACGCCGGTGGGTGGTGGAGCGCAGCAACGCCTGGGTCGCGCGCTTCCGCCGCCTGGCGCGGGACTACGAGCGCCTGCCGGAGACACTCGCAGGGCTCCACTTCCTCGCCTTCGCCATCTTGCTGCTCGCCCGCTTCGCTTCCCTCATGACTGAAAGTGCATAACAGGCTCTAGCACCCGCCCCGCGCGGGTGCGTGCCCCAATCGCGGGACTACCACGGACTACGCGCGGGCGTCGGGGCCGGATCGCTCGCCCGCGATCGGGCCGGCCGCGACTACGACGGCATCGAGAAGATGATCGAGATGAAGGTGTCGTACGATACCGACCGCCGGCGCGCGATGGAGGACACGCGCATCTGGGCCGCGCTCGCCCTGCCGCCCGAAGCGAAGACCGGCGTCGAGGATCCGCGCGAGATGGAGCGCCTGGCCGCCGAGCTGCCGACCGAGAAGGCGGCCAGCCGCTGGATCGTCTCGGACGACCCCGACGAGCAGGTCGAGCGGATCAAGCCGTACCTCGACATGGGATTCACGCACCTCGTGTTCCACGCGCCGGGCGACGACCAGCGGCGGTTCCTCGAGCTGTACGCGAAGGACGTGCTGCCGCGCCTCCGCAAGCTAGCCGGCTAGGGAGGTCTGGCCGGGCGCCCCAGGCGTCGCCAGGCACGCGCGAGGCATTGTTGTCGCACCTGGCGTATGCGGGCTATCCTCCTTTCACCATGATGAAGAACCGATCAGCATGGTGAACGAGAATCCGGCGGGCCGTCGCCAGGTCGCCCCCGCCGTCGAGCGGGCCATGCGCGCCATCGAGCGGCTGGCGGCGAC
>DATADC010000046.1:0-1568 GCA_036258735.1 Candidatus Limnocylindria bacterium | reverse complement strand
CACGACCCACGGCAGCCGCACCTCGTTACCTATCCACTGGCCGAGTTACTGCGCACCATGCTGGTGCTGTTCGCCCAGGGCTGGCGCGACCAGGACGACGCCGATGGTCTGCGTCTCGATCCCGCCCTGCGCTGCGCCGTGGCTGGCGCGCGCGGCACCATGCCGCTGGTGGAGGGCGCATGTCTCGCCTCGCAGCCGACGCTCTCCCGGCTACTCGACATCCTGACCCTTGAGGCCAACCAGCCTGTCCTGCGCCAGGCCCTGGGCGAAATCGCCGCCCGGCGCCTACGCGCCGAGCGTGGTGGCCGGCAGCTTCGCCGCCTGACCATCGACGTCGACGGCCTGCCGGTTGAGGTGCACGGGACCCAGCCCGGCTCGGCGTGGAACGGCCACTACCGGCAGCGCATGTACCACCCAATCATCGCCTGCGCGGCGGAGACCGGCGACATGCTCGATGCCCGGCTGCGCCCCGGCAATGTGCATACCGCCGAGGGCGCGCTCGACTTTGTCCTCGACCTGGTCGATCGGCTCGAGGGCAGGATGTGCCAGGTCGCCATGGTCCGCATGGACGCCGGCTTCCCCGAGGAGAGACTGCTGTCTGGTCTCGAAGCGCGCGGCACGCCCTATGTGGCCAGGATACGCAACAACCAGATGCTCGATCGCATGGCCGCCCCGCATCTCAAGCGCCCACCCGGGCGACCGCCGGCAGAGCCGCGGGTATGGTGCCATGAGATGGACTATCGGGCCGGCGCCTGGTCACGCGCCCGCCGCGTCGTGCTGGTCGTGCTGGAGCGCCCTGGCGATCTGCTCCTCGACCATTTCTGGCTGCTCACCAGCATCAGCGCCGCCGCCGTGCCGGGCGAGGCGCTGCTGGCCCACTACCGCCAGCGCGGCACCGCCGAGGGCCACTTCGGCGAGTTGATGGACGTCCTGGCGCCCGCACTGTCCTCGACGCAACGCACCAAGCGCCACTATCGCGGCAACCCGCTGCCAGCGCTGCCGACCAGCCTCGATGCAGTCGCCCGCAACGAGGCGCTGCTGCTGCTGCACCTCATAGCCTACGAGCTGATGCATGCCGGCCGACGTATGATGGAGATCGCCACCAGGACGGGTTGGAGCCTGCGCCGCTTTCGCGAACGCGTCCTACGCGTCGGTGGCCGTGTCCTCATCCATGCCCGTCGCATCACCCTGGTCATCGCCGAGACCGCCGCTCAGCACTGGGCCGCCCTCTGGCCCCGCTTCGAGCGCTGCGCCTGGCCCGGCACCTGACGCCACCAGCGTCCAAGAGCCACCATCGTGCCGAGCACGACTGCCACCCTCACAGGCGGACAGTTCCGTGCAGCCAACTTGCGCCGCGCCATGACCGGCAGCGCTCTTGCCGCGCGCTGATCAACGCCCACCCGATCCCAGAGTGGCCGATTGCACCACCCAATGCAGGCTGTCTCGGCCCTTTTGCGCTACCCGCACCAGACCTGCCGACCCGAACGGGGCCAGCCTCGGGCTTCGGCGGTCGAGCATGAATAAGGCGGGATGAGCCCCCGGCTCCTCGGTGAGCCCCGCGCACCGCG
>DATADC010000045.1:0-16085 GCA_036258735.1 Candidatus Limnocylindria bacterium | reverse complement strand
CGGATCGCCGCCGGCGAGGTAGGCGCGCACGCTGGAGGCGGAGTACACCATCACCACCCCGATGGCGGCCAGCGCCAGCACCGCGGTGAGCAGCGGCCAGCTGACGTGGTGCCGCTCGCGCTTGACGCCCGTTCGCGCGTTGCGCGCCGTGCGCGAGGACGCCCTGCCGCGCGCGCCGATGGCCTGCGCCGTCATCGGCCCGCCCCGGGCAGGGCCTGGACGGCGGTGCGGAAGGCCTCGCCGCGATCGGCATAGTCGACGAACATGTCGAAGCTCGCCGCCGCCGGGCTGAGCAGGACCACGTCGCCCGGCTGCGCCAGGTCGGCCGCGCGCTTCACGGCTTCGTCCATCGATGCGGCGCGCACGACCGGCGCGCGCCCACCGATCAGCCGGTCAAGCTGCTCCGCGGTCTCGCCGATGAGGACTGCCGCGCGGCAGCGCGCCACGATGGCCTCGGCCAGCGCCCCGTAGTCCAGGCCCTTGCCGCGGCCGCCGGCCACGAGCACCAGCCCGCGCCCCTCGAACGCCTCCAGCGCGGCGAGCGTGGCGAGGGGAATGGTCGCCTGCGAGTCGTTGACGTACTGCACCCCGCCCACCTCCGCCGCCGTCTCCATCCGGTGCGGCACGCCGGGAAACCCGCGGATTCCGTCCGCTATGGCGCCGGCGGCGGCGCCGGCCGTCTCGGCCGCCAAGGCAGCGGCCAATACGTTGCTATGCATGTGCCGCCCCGGCAGCGGGATCTCCGAGGCGGGCAGGACCGGCCGCCCTCCCACGTACACCTGCCCTTCAGCGATGGTGGCCTGCAGGGATCGGTCTTCGTACCCGTACCAGCGCTTGGCTCCAGGCACTCGGGCACCGAGTTCCATACAACCGGAGTCGTCCGCGTTGAGAACGACGGTCCCGCGCGTGGCGGTGAGCTCGGCCAGCCGCGCCTTGACGGCGCGATACGCCTCCACGCTTCCGTGGCGGTCCACGTGGTCGGCCCCGATATTGGTATACACCGCGATGTCCGCACCGCGGCTGATGGTCGGCAGCTGCAGCTCAGACAGCTCCAGCACGGCCCAGTGGCGGGGCGACAGCCGGTCCGCCTGCTCCACCAGCGGCGTCCCGATGTTGCCGCCCACCGCGTGCGGCACGCCACCGGCCGCCAGGATGGAACCGATGAGCGCCGTGGTCGTCGTCTTGCCCTTGGTGCCGGTCACCCCGATGACCCGCGCCTGCGTCAGGCGCAGGAACAGCTCGACCTCGCTGACGACTTCAACGCCGGCAGCCTCCGCATCCGACAGCGCGCGGCGCAGCCACGGCTCGGTGGTCGGGAAGCGCGCCGAAACTGACGGGCTGGTGACCACCAGCTCGGCGCCGGTCACCAACTCGGTCGCTTGCTCCGGCGCGACCGCGAGCGCCAGGCGCACGGGTCGCCGACCAAGGGACTCGACAGCGCCCGCCAGCTCGGCTCGAGAGCGGCGATCGTAGATCGTGACGTCCGCGCCGGCATCGGCCAGCAGGCGCGCGGCGGCCGCGCCGGATCGGGCCAGGCCCAGGACGACGGCGCGCCGGCCTGCCAGGTCGGACAGCGAGCGGACGGGATGGGCGGCGGTCGTCATCGGCTCACTCCAGGCCTCCGACGCTGAAGAGGAAGAGGCTGAAGCCGAGCAGCCCGGCCAGGGCGGCCACGATCCAGAAGCGGACGGTGATCTTCTCCTCCGCCCAGCCGATCAGCTCGAAGTGATGGTGAAGCGGCGTCATGCGGAAGATGCGCCGGCCGCGGAGGCGAAACGAGGCCACCTGGAGCACCACGCTCATGATCACCGCCAGGAACACCACTCCGATCACCGCCAGCAGCGGCAGCTGGCCGGAGATGGTGGCCACGACCGCCAGGGTGGCGCCCATCGAGAGTGACCCCGCGTCCCCCATGAAGAGCTGGGCGGGGTGGACGTTGAACCACAGGAAGCCCATCAGCGCGCCGATGATCAGGGCGCAGAAGACCGCCAGGTTCGGCTTGGCGACCACGTCCTGCTCCGGGATCTGGATGAGCGAGATGAGCAGGTACGCCACGAAGCTGAAGATCAGGACGCCGCCGGCCAGCCCGTCCAGGCCATCGGTCAGGTTGACTGCGTTGCTGACGCCCACGATCACGAAGGCCATGAACAGGAAGAAGGCGACTGCGCCGATCTCGATCTGCCCCAGCAGGGGGATGTTGAGCTCGGTGATGTCGAAGTGGCGCTGGATGTAGAACGCGGCCAGGAGCGCGACGGCCGTCTGCCACACCAGCTTGATGCGGCCGCGCACCCCGGCCCCGGTCCGAGCGTTGACGTAGTCGTCGATCGCGCCAAGGATGCCCACGCCGACGAGGGCCAGCATCGGGCTCAGGGTGTACGTGTCCTCGATGCGCATGGCCATGGCCAGGAACATGACCACCAGCACCAGCAGCATGCCGCCCATCGTCGGCGTGCCGGCCTTGATCTCGTGCCCCTCCGGGCCTTCCGACCGAATCTGCTTGCCGAAGCCCAGCCGCTGCAGGAGGCCGATGTAGACCGGCCCCAGCAGTACCACGCCCACGAAGGCCAGCAGCAGCGCCAGCAGGATGGCCAGCATGGTCATGGCCGATGCGCCCCACCCGCCAGCGCTTCAACCACGCGGTCCAGCTCTATGCCGCGGGAGCCCTTGACCAGCACGAGGTCGCCCACGCTGGGGGCCAGCTCCCGATCCAGCACGTCGACCGCGTCGGCGGCGTCCGTGGCGGTGGCCACCCGGTCCAGTCCCGCAGCGCGGGCGGCCTCGGCGATCCAGCGGCCGCGCTCGCCGACGGTCACCAGGCCGTCGAGCACGCTGGCGGCCTTGGCGCCGATCCCGCGGTGCAGGCGCTCCTCGTCGGGGCCCAGCTCGAGCATGTCCCCCAGCACGGCCAGCCGGCGGCGCCGCGGCGGGATGGGCGTCTCGGCCAGGAACTCGAGCGCCGCACCCACGGACACCGGTGAGGCGTTATAGCTGTCATCGATCAACGTCGCGCCCGAAGACGCCTCGGTGACCTCCATGCGGTGCGCGGCGCGGCTGCCAGCCGCCAGCCCGCGCTCGACGTCGTCCAGCGATACCCCCATCCGATCCGCCACCGCGGCGGCCGCCAGCGCGTGGGGCACCAGGTGGCGGCCCGGAGTGCCGGACCGTACGCGGCGCGTGCCCCAGGGGGTGCGCAGGGTGAAGACCGTACCCGCCAGGCCCAGCGACGCGACGTCCTCGCCGCGGATGTCCGCCTCGTGGCCCAGCCCGAACGTGCAGACCTCGGCCCGCGTGACGCCACGCATGGCGGCAACGCGCGGGTCGTCAGCGTTCAGGACGGCCAGTCCGTCGGGCGGCAGGGCCGCGGGCAGCTCCGACTTGGCGCGGGCGATGGCCTCCAGGCTGCCGGCTCGCTCGAGGTGCGTGGGGTGCACCGCCAGCACCACGCCAACCTCGGGCCGGGCGATCTCGGCCAGCCGCGCGATCTCCCCCTCGGTGTACATGCTCATCTCCAGCACGGCCGCCTGGTGAGCGGGTTCGAGGCGCAGCAGCGTCATGGGCAGGCCCGTCTCGGAGTTGAGGTTGCCCTCGTTGCGCAGCACCTCGAGCGTGGTCGCCAGGACGTCGGCCACGATCTCCTTCGCCACGGTCTTGCCGGTGGATCCGGTGATGCCCACCACGCGCACGGCGGAGCGCGACCGCCACCAGGCGGCAAGCTCCTGGAGAGCCACCAACGTGTTCGGGACGTGGACCAGCGCCACGTCGGGTCGGGCGTTCACGCCGACCGCGCGCTCGACCAGCACCACGCTGGCCCCGTTGGCGATCGCCTCGGCCACGAACAGGTGCCCGTCGGTTCGCTCCCCGCGCAACGCCACGAAGCAGCAGCCAGGGAGGACGTGGCGGGAGTCGACGGCTGCGGTGGAGAAGGAAGTGACCGACGTGGGACCGATGAGGCGGCCGCGGGTGGCGGCCAGGAGGTCATCGAGTGGGATCGACGGTGGCACGCGGCTTCCTGCGGATGCTCCGGCGGAGTCTAGCAGCCTCATCTGCTGGCGACCGGCTGCTCCAGGCGGTCGGGCGGGATGGCGAGGTAGTCCAGGATCTGGGGAGCCAGCTCGCGGAACAGCGCGTCCGGACGCTCCGCCATCTGGTACAGGCCCCAGGTCGCGGGACGGTGGATGAGGATCAACGTGACCAGCTGCGGGTCACTCGCCGGCATGAGCCCGACGAAGCTGGAGTCGATCCAGCCGTCGATGTACCGATGCACCGTGACGCGTTCGTAGATGGGGTCGCCGTTGGCATCGGTACCCGTGCGGATGCGTTCCCGAACCGGGCCGGCGATCTGCGCGGTGCCGGTCTTGCCGGCGATCGAGTAGCCCGGCACGGCGGCCGCCTGGGCGATGCCGTCATCCACGGCGCTCGTCAGCAGCTCCACCACGGTCTCAGCGGTCTCGCGCCGCATGACGCGCTCGCCCGGCGGCTGCTCCGCGGGATGGTACGTGCCGTCGGGCGTGCGCCAGCCGGCCACGACGTGCGGCGTGACCAGCGTCCCCCCGTTGCCGATGGCCGCGTAGCCGGCGGCCAGCTGCACGGCTGTCACGGACAGCCCCTGTCCGAAGGCGTTCTGGGCCGCGGTCAGCTCGCCCGACCCGTTCGGGCCCTCGGGGTTCCACACCACGCCGTCGACCTCGCCGCTGATATCAACGCCCGTGGGCGAGCCGAAGCCGAAGCGCCGGAAGGCCTCGTAGAGCCGGGGGGCGCCGAGCGCCAGCCCGATCTTCGCCGCGCCCACGTTGTTCGACAGCTGAAGAACCTCCTCGGCTGTGATACGGCCGTGGCCGTAGGGGCTGGTGTAGCGGTCCGCGTTCTGGATCCTGACGCCCGATACGACCAGGTTGTTGTCGTCGCGGAACCGATCCCGCGTCGTGATGGCGCCCGCGTCCAGCGCAGCAGCCACGGTGAACGCCTTCATGACTGATCCCGGCTCGTACTGGCGTGACACTGCCGGGTTGGTGAAGAGGGCGGCGTCGGTCTGGGTGTATCGGTTCGCGTCGTAGGACGGGAAGGTCGCGAGCGCCAGGATGGCGCCGGTGCGGACGTCCATCACCAGGCCGGTCACCCCCTTGGCTCGGTTGCGCCGGAAGGTGTCCCACATCGCCGTCTCGAGCAGGTGCTGGAGGCCGGCATCCAGGGTGAGCTGGATATCGGAGCCGTCCACCGGCTCCTGAAGCTGCCGAACCGAGTCGGCGATCTGGCGGCCGGAGACGTCCTCCTGCGCGGTCACCGACCCCGGCAGCCCGGACAGCTGCTCGTTGCGCGCCGCCTCGATCCCGTACTGGCCGGTCCCGTCGGCGTTGACGAAGCCGAGCACCTGGGCCGCCAGCGTCGTCGCCGGCGCGACGCCGCTGACCGGGTACACCCGCTTGGTCTCGGTCAGCATTCCGATGCCCGCCACGTCCAGCTCCGCCACGCGGTCGGAAACCTCCGGGTCAACGCGACGGCTGAGCCAGACCCACGGGTCGTCGGAGTCGAGCGCGCGGGCCAGCTCCTCGGCGTCGATGCCCAGCACCGGCGCGAGGAGCGCGGCACTGCCCTTGGGGTCGGCGACCGACGGCGGCGTGGCGAACACCGACTTCAGCTCCACCGACGTCGCCAGCAGCACGCCGGTGGCATCCACGATCTCGCCCCGCTCGGCGGGAATTTCCTCCTGGCGCGCCAGCTGCTGGAGCGCCAGGCCGGCAAGGCGGTCTCGGTCGACTACCTGCCACCACACCAGCCGGGAGCCGACCGCGCCGGCGACGAGCGTCGCGACGATCAGCAGGAGGAGGGCACGTCCGCGGCTGTCGGTCCTGGCGAGCATTCGCATCTCCGTCGGACGCCCCCGGTCATCCCGGAACGGCGGCCGTGGGTGGGTCGGTGGCGGTCAGTCCTTGGCGTTGATCGATCGGCGTTCGGCGAACGTGACGGATTCGACCGGCAGGGGCGCGAGGCCGAGGCGCGAGCGGGCGAGCCGCTCGATCACGGCCGGCGAGCGCGCCTCGGCGATCTGGAAGACGAGGTGCTGCTGGTCGGCTCGCAGCTCCGCCAGGCGTGCCTGCAGGTCGGTGATCTGGTACCCGGTGGCTGCCACGTGGCCGGACTGGCTCAGGTAGAAGAGCGCCAGCATGGCCGCCGCCACGATCGCCGCCAGCACGCTGCTGCCGCCGCCGGCCTCAGCGCGACGTCGCCCGGCCCCGGAGCGGCGGCGACCGGGTCGTACCGGCTGCGGGCGCGTCCGCGAGCGGCGCCCGAACGGCCCGAAGGCTGTGGCGCGGCGCGCCCCGGCGATGGCCATACGCTGAGGCTCGCCCTAGGCCGCGTTGTTGCCGTGGAGGCGCCGCGACCAGGAGGTCGGCGACTCGAATTCGAGCCCCTCCTCGATCTCCATGGCGGCCGCCTCGTGGCTGAGCCAGTAGTCACTCTGGCGCTCGTCGCGGGCCCGGCGCTCGCGGACCTCGCGCTGCCGTGCCGAGTACAGTCGGCGGCGGCTGGCCTGGTGGCGTGGTCGTCCTCGGCTCACGGTGTCCCTCCTCCTCACAACGTGTCGCTCGCGGGTACGAGCTTCTCGGCGACGCGCAGCCGCGCGCTGCGCGCGCGTCGGTTCCGGCGAACCTCGGATTCGCCGGGCGTGATGCCCCCCTTGGCGACGATGCGCAGCTGCGCGCGATGCCCGCAGGTACAGACCGGTGGCGGCGGCTCCTCCACGCAGTCGCGGCTCTCGCGCGCCATGAAGCGCTTGACAATCCGGTCCTCGCCGGAGTGGTAGCTGATGACCGCCATCCGGCCGCCGGGACGCAGGGCGGCCAGCGCCCCGGCCAGGCCGGTGCCGAGCACCTCCAGCTCGCGGTTGACGGCGATCCGCAGCGCCTGGAAGGTGCGGGTGGCGGGGTGAATGCGGCCGGCGTCGGCGCCGCGAGCCGGTGCCGCGGCTGCCACCACGCGGGCCAGGTCGGCGGCGGTCATCAGGCGCCCTTCCGCGCGCGCCGCCACGATCGCCTTCGCGATGCGACCTGCACGGCGTTCCTCACCAAACGTGGCGAGCATCGCGGCGAGCTCCCGAGGCGACGAGCGGTCGATGAGCTCCAGGGCCGATACGCCGGCGGCTTCATCGAACCTCATGTCCGGCGCCGACTCGCCGGCGAAGCCGAAGCCCCGCCGCGGATCGGCGAGCTGGTAGCTGCTGAGGCCGAGGTCGAAGAGGACGCCGTCGAGCGGGATGAAGCGTTCCTCACGCGCCACGTCGTAGAGCGCCTCGAAATTGGCGTGGCGCAGGACGACGCGATCGCCGAAGCGCGCCAGCGTGCGTTGCGCCTCCGCGATGGCCGCCCGATCGGCGTCGAGGCCGAGCAGGCGACCATCCGGAGACGAGGCCTCCAGCAGCCGTTCGGCGTGCCCTCCGCCTCCGACCGTGCAGTCAGCGAGAGAGCTGCCGCTCCGGACGTCGAGAGAGGCGAGAACCTCGTCGACGAGGACCGGCAGGTGCCCTTCTCCCATTCGCGATCGCACCTCTGTGGTCGGATGGCGGGCCGATCGGCCCGGAGACGCATGAATGGCGGGCTCGTGACGTGCGTCGCCGGCGTCACGCCCGCTAGATGCCCAGGTCGGCCAAGTGCTCGGCCAGGGCTTCGGGCTGGTCCTCGATCTGGGCCCGATACGGCTGCCACGCCGCCGGCGCCCACAGCTCCAGGCGATTGAGAGCTCCGACGACCACCACTTCGCCTTCCCCGATGCCGGCGTACTGGCGCAGGTAGCCGGGAACCAGCACCCGGCCCTGGCGGTCGAGCTCCACCTCCACTGCCCCGGAGGACATGAAGCGCGCGAACTCGCGCGCCCGCGGGTTGGTGAGCGGAAGCGAGCGCAGCTTGGTGGCGAGCTCCTCCCATTCGTCCTGCGGGAACAGGCCCAGGCAGCGGTCCAGCCAGCGGGCCAGCGTGGCGCCCTGGGCGAGGCGTGGACGGAATCGCGCCGGGACGGCAACGCGGCCGCGGTCGTCCAGCGCGTGCCGGAACTCGCCGGTCAGGAGAGAGGCCCGTTCCATGCGTCCCGTTCACCACTGCTCCCCATTCGGCCCCACTTTGGGCCACAGGGCGCCATATTACAGGGCAGCCTCCACCCGTCAAGGGTTTTCTCCACGAATCGGGCGGTACGTTGGTCCGGGGCCGCGATCGGCCCGGGTCAGCTCAGGCGGGTACCGGGCTCAGTCCGAGGTGAGCCGTCCGCCTTCGCTGGTCGCGGTCGCGCAGCTCTCCACCCTCGCCGCGCCACCCGCGTCTGACGCCACGACGGAGATGCAGAGCTCGTGCTCGCCTGGCGGCAGCGCAGGAAGCTCGTAGGTGATGTTGACCGACGCCGGTGCCGTCCGCGGCAGCGACGGCGTGGCGGCGGCGGTGATGTCAACGGGCTCGCCGCCGTCTACGCTCAGCTCCACCTCGACGAGCTGCGGCAGCACCACCGCGCCCAGGATCGCAGGCAGCTGGGACAGGTCGGGCACGTCGGTGCACGTGCCACCGGTCAGGTCGGCCATGGTTTGCAGGCCGCCGACGTCGGGCTCCTCGGAGCAGCTGGCGCGCCTGCCCACCGCAAACGTGTAGAAGACCGCTTCGGGCGAGCACGGCAGGACCTCCGACACGTGCGCGCCGGACCGGTTGAGGCCGTCGGACAGGAAGACGATGATGCGGTTGGGAGTCGTCGCCTCGGCGAGCGCCTGGCACGCCGCCGTGATCCCGGAGCTGAACTCGGTCGTCGGGCTACGCGTGGTCACGTCGCTGTACTCGCGGAATCCCACCGGATCGGTCGCGGTCCGGCCGGTGAACGCCGAGCGCATGGCCTCGACGACGTTGGGGAGCTGGTCGTCGTCGTCGTCAACCTCCGGGCTGATTCTGGACTGGGCGCCGCTGGCGGGCGCCAGGTCGGCCGTGACGGCCCCGGCCGCGAACCCGACCAGGCCCACCTCCTCCACGGACCCCCGGCCGATGGCCTCTGCGTTCAGCCGCTCGGCCGAGGCGATCTCGCAGTCGAGGACCGTGTCGGGACGACCGTCCACGTTGATGTCCCCGCCACAGCCATTGCCACGTTGGGTGGTTCGCGATACGTCCAGCACATAGATGATGGTGGTCCCCTCGACCGCCTGCGGCGCCCCGATCTCGGCCACCGCCCGCAGCTGCTGCGAGCCGTCATTCGGCGGCGAGAGGCTGACGACCTCGGCGGATACATCGGTCCCGCCGGGGAGGACGGCCGTGGCCACCGAGGAGGGAACGTAGTTGCGCAGGTACCAGTAACCCGCGCCGCCCAGCGCCGCCAGCAGGAGGACCACCCCAACCAGCATCACCGCCGCGCGACGGCGCCCGCCCTGAGAAGCCGGCTCGACGCTGGCCGGCGCGCCCCGCGGCGCGATCTGCGGGGCGGGCGGCACGGGCTGGGGACGACGCAGCGCCTCGAGCTCCTCTGTGGGGATCACCAGCACGCCGCGCAGGTATCGCGGGCAGTTTCCGTAGCCGCGCTGCAGGCAGACCTTCTGCTGCTGCTCGGCGGACAGCTCGGCAGGATCGCCGAAGGCGTAGCACCGATGCGCGTCGCTGACGCGATCGCGGTACTCGGTTCGCGCGTCGGCCAGGCCCAGGAAGGGACAGACGGTGTCGGGTCGCTTGGCGAGCTCCTCGAACAGCGCGCGCCGCTCCGCCTCGCGTGCGGCCTCCTCGCGTTCCTGCTGCTTGCGGCGTCCGAACAACTGGCTGACCTCCCGCCCGCATGACCGCCCGCGCGTGGCTCGCGGGCGGCGCGGCAGCGTGAGTCTAGCGTCCCGATTCGGGGTACAGGGGGGCGGCGAGGGGGTACGAAGGCGTCATTGAGACCGATGCAAAGGCGTCATTACGCTGGACGCCGGCTGGACTATCGCCTGGCCGCAACCCGACCAGGAGGTCGCATGGCGCTCGAGACGACCGGCATCCAGACGCGGACCCCGGTCCCCCGCGGGGGGCGTATCCGCCGCTGCCGGGTGCGCCACGTGTCGATCGTCGCCGGGGCGGACAAGCCAGCAATCCACGTCGACTGCCTGCTCGGTGGCCGCGACCACCCGCTGCCGCTGGGGACCATGGACGAGGCGCGCGAGATCTGCAACGCCTGCACCGCCACGACCGTCTGGCGCGCGGACGAAGACTGAGGTGGAACCCTGGAGAGCGGCCTGTAAGCCGAGTTCTGTGCCCGAACCGATTCGCATCGGTCCGGCGACGGCCATCCATCTGAGCGACCTACCCGAGGGCTGAGCGAGCAGCCTCGAGGCCCTCCTATTCGGTCTTGCTCCGGCTAGAGCTTGCCGCGTTTCACTCCCGCTTGCGCGGGCATCGTCACTGTGGCGCTGGTCCTCGCCTCACGGCGGACGGGCGTTACCCGCTAGCCTGCTCTGTGGAGCTCGGACTTTCCTCGGGCGCGACCTTTCGGCCCCTGCGCCCGCGGCCGTCCGGCCGCCTCCAGGGACCGATATTGTAGCCGATTCGAACGTCCGTTCCAATAGTGGACCATCGCGGCTGGCGTTTGTGTCGCTGCGTGCAACGCGCCGCTTCAGCCGTGGCGGTCGATGGCCACGTTGGAGAGGCGGTCCGCTTCCCGGTTGAGCTCGCGCGGAACGTGGCCCACGGTGTAACCGGCCAGCCGCGCCAGCAGGGCCATGACCCTGGCGTGGATGGGCTTCAGGTCGGGGTGCTTGACGCGATAGCGCCCCGAGATCTGGCGCGCCACCAGCTCGGAGTCCAGGCGCAGGTCCACGTGCGTGGCGCCCTGCGCCAGCGCCTCCTCGAGGGCCAGCTCGACCGCGGTCCACTCCGCGTAGTTGTTGGTGCGCACGCCCAGGAATGAGGCGATCTCGGCGACTACGGAGCCGTCGGCCGCGTCGCGCAGCAGCGCACCGGCCCCGGCGGGGCCGGGGTTGCCGCGGGCGGCTCCATCGGTGTAGATCAGCATGCGGCGCGCGGCGGCGGCGCGCGGCGCCATCGGTCCTTCAGCCACCCGAGACGGCAGAGATCTCGTTGGTGACCTCCATGATGGCCCGGGTGATCTTGATGTCGCGTGGGCAGGCCTCGACGCAGTTGAAGACCGTGCGGCAGCGCCACACGCCGTCGGGATCGGCCATGATCTGGAGCCGCTCCTCGTGGGCGTGGTCGCGGCTGTCCACGATGAACCGATGCGCGTTGACGATGGCGGCAGGCCCGACGTAGGAGCCGTCCGTCCAGAAGACGGGGCAGGCCGTGGTGCAGGCCGCGCACAGGATGCAGCGGCTGGTGTCCTCGTAGCGCGCCCGGTCCTCGGGGGACTGCCGCCGCTCCTTGCCGTCCTCGGGCACCTCGTCGTTGACCAGGTACGGCATGACGCTGCGGTACTGGTCCCAGAACGGCTCCATGTCGACCAGCAGGTCCTTGACCAGCGGCAGGCCTTTGATCGCCTCCACCGTGATGGACGAGCCGGCGTCCTTGACCAGGTACTCGCAGGCAAGGCGGTTGCGGCCGTTGATCAGCATGGCGTCCGAGCCGCACACGCCGTGGGCGCACGACCGGCGGAAGGTGAGCGTGCCGTCCTGGTACCACTTGACCTGGTGCAGCAGGTCAAGCACGCGGTCGGTGGGCTCCGCCTCGACCGCGTACTGCTCCCAGTGCGGCTCGAGATCCTCCTCGGGGTTGAAGCGCTTGATGCGCAGCGTCACGTCCATCGGCTCAGTAGGTGCGTGCCTTGGGTTCGAACTTGGTGATGGTTACCGGCTTGTAGGCCATCCGGGGCCCTCCTCCATCGGCGTCGCGGAAGGCGAAGGTGTGCTTCAGCCACGCCTGGTCGTCGCGCTGCGGGCAGTCCTCGCGCGCGTGAGCGCCCCGGCTCTCGCGGCGCGCCAGTGCCGACTCCACCGTCGCCTCCGCGCAGTCGATGAGGAAGCCGAGCTCGAGCGCCTCGACCATGTCGGTGTTGTACCGGCAGCCCTTGTCGTCGATCACCAGGTTCGCGGCGCGCTCGCGCAGGGCGCGCACGTCGGCGCGGCACTCCTCCAGCAGCGCGCCGGAGCGGTACACGCCGCACTTGGTGAACATCACTTCCTGGAGCTCCTGGCGGATGGTCGCCGCCCGCTCGCCCGCCTGTCGACCACGCAGCGAGCTCACCGCCCGCGAGACGGCCACCTCCGCCCATGGGTCGGCCGCGGCCGGCGGGGCGTCCGCGAGCTCGTGCGCCATGGCGATGCCGGCCCGGCGCCCGAAGACCAGGATGTCCAGCAGCGAGTTCGTGCCCAGCCGGTTGGCGCCATGGACCGATACGCAGGCACACTCCCCCGCCGCGTAGAAGCCGGGCACGGTGCGCCCGGTCTCGTCGGCCAGGACGCGCCCGTCGAGGTCGGTGGGGATGCCTCCCATGGCGTAGTGCGCGGTTGGCTGAATCGGCACCAGCTCGTGCAACGGGTCGATGCCGAAGTAGGTCCGGATGAAGCCGGTCATGTCCGGCAGCTTCCGGTTGAGGACCTCGGCGCCGAGGTGGCGCACGTCCAGGTGGACATAGTCCTTGCCGTCGATGCCGCGCCCCTCGGCGATCTCCTGGTAGATGCTGCGGCTGACCACGTCGCGGCTGGCGAGGTCCTTCATGGTCGGCGCGTAGCGCTCCATGAAGGGCTCGCCGTCCTTGTTGAGAAGGATGCCGCCCTCGCCGCGCATGGCCTCGGACAGCAGGAAGCCGAGCTTGTACATCCCGGTGGGGTGGAACTGGTAGAACTCCATGTCCTCCAGCGGCAGGCCGCGCCGCCAGGTCACCGCAACGCCGTCGCCGGTCAGGGTGTGGGCGTTGGAGGTCACCTTGAAGATCTTCCCGAAGCCTCCGGTGGCGAACAGCACGCCGCGGGCGCGGAAGGCGTGGATCTCGCCGCTGGCCAGCTGCATGGCGATCACGCCGCTGACCCGGCCGTCCGGGCCATCGGGCATGGCGAGATCGAGCACCTGGTACTCGTCATAGAAGGCGATCTCGGCCCGGATGCACTGCTGGTAGAGGGTCTGCAGGATGGCGTGCCCGGTGCGGTCCGCGGCGTAGCACGAGCGGCGAACCGGCCCCTCCCCGTAGTTGCGGGTGTGGCCGCCGAAGCGCCGCTGGTTGATGAGCCCCTCGGGCGTGCGGTCGAAGGGCAGGCCCAGGTGCTCCAGCTTGATGATGGTGTCGATCGCATCGCGGCACATGACCTCGGCGGCGTCCTGGTCGACCAGGTAGTCCCCGCCCTTGACGGTGTCGAACCAGTGCCACTCCCAGTGATCCTCCTCGGTGTTGGCGAGGGCGGCGCACACGCCTCCCTGTGCCGCGCCGGTGTGGGACCGGGTGGGGTACAGCTTGCTGATGACGCCGATGCGGGCCTCCGGCCCGAGGTCCTGCTTGAGCTCCAGCGCCGCGTACAGGCCGGCTCCGCCGGCGCCGACCACCACCGCGTCCAGGTCGTGAGTGCGAACCGCCGCGCGAGCGGCGGCATCGGGCCTGATGAGGGTCACGAGAAGGGGCCCACGCTGATGCCGGTGTTCGGGTCGAAGGCGACGATCACCAGCAGCCCGAGCAGCAGCCACACGGCGGTGATCGCGACCAGCAGCCAGACCAGTAACGTGCGGAAGCCGCCGTAGGTGTAGTCGTTGATGATCAGGCGGGCGCCGCGTACGCCGTGAACCATGGCCAAGACCAGGAGCACGCCGTCGTAAATGCGCCAGAACGGCGTCCCCCAGCGGCTGGTGACGAAGGCGAAGCTGATCTCCTGCCCGGACAGCTCCACCAGGATGTGCATGATGAACATGTGGCCCAGCGCCATCACCACCAGGATCAGGCCGCTGATGCGCATGAAGTACCACCACGCCCGATCCGCGCCGGCCCGCTCTGGGAGCGGCGTGGCGGCGCGGGACGGGTTGCGCCGCAGCGGGTCGCCCTCGACCGGCCAGATGCGCCGCCCGACGGCCATCAGCCGCCACCCCACGGGGCGTAGGGGGTGATCATCAAAAAGCCGATGGGGATCATGGCCAGCACCGTGGCGGCCACGACTCCGTAGGTCAGCGGGCGGTACAGGAGCGTCGTCCGCGGCCAGAAGTCCATGATGATCACCCGCAGGCCGTTCAGCGAGTGGTAGACCAGCGCGGCCATGAGCAGGATCTCCCCCAGTCGGGCGGGCAGGTTGCGATAGAACGTCTGCGTGAAGTCGTAGACCTCCGGTCCGAACAGGACGGTGGCCGTCTCCACCACGTGCAGGAACAGGAAGATGAGGACGCCGATCCCCGACAGGCGGTGACCGATCCAGGCCAGCTCGGCCCAGCTCAGCCGATATCCGAACAGCCTGATCAATGTGCTCCTCGATTCCCGGGTCGCGGGCGGGCTCCCCAGCCCCGTTCGCACCTCGATTCTAGCGCGCAGCCCGGCGATCGGCCCGGCGGCGTGGCTGCCGATTGCGCCGGGTGCAACCAACCGAGAGGCAGCCGGTTCCGGCGGCCGATCACGCGATCGATCCAGTGGAGATCTGCCCTACCGCCACGGAATCGGTGCCACGCGAGCCGGATTGGCTTCCCGAGACCGTCAACTTGGTACTTAGTGGCGCCCGATGCCAACCTGGCGCCGGTCGGTGGCCTTCAGACCCGTTCCGCGACGGCCTCTGCGAACTCACGCGTGCCGGCCGACCCACCGAGGTCGTACGTCACCGTCCGGCCCTCGGCGATCACCGCACGAACGGCCGCCTCGACTCGGTCCGCGGCGGGGGTTTCGCCGAGGTGGCGCAGCATCAGCGCGCCGGAAAGGATGAGCGCGGTGGGGTTGGCCTTGTTTTGGCCGGCGTACTTCGGCGCCGAGCCGTGGACGGGCTCGAAGACGGCGGCCTTGTCGCCGATGTTGGCCCCCGGGGCCACGCCCAGCCCGCCCACCAGGCCCGCCGCCAGGTCCGAGACGATGTCTCCGTACAGGTTGGGCAGCACCAGCACGTCATAGAGGTCCGGCTTCTGGACCAGCTGCATGCACATGTTGTCGACGATGCGGTCCTCGAAGGCCACCCGCCCGTCGTACTCGGCGGCGACCTGCTGGCAGCTCTCCAGGAAGAGGCCGTCGGAGAGCTTCATGATGTTGGCCTTGTGCACCGCCGTGACCTTGCGGCGGCCGTTGCGCAGCGCGTACTCGAAGGCGTAGCGGGCGATGCGATGCGATGCGGCGCGGGTGATGATCTTGATCGACTCCGCCGCGTCGGGCCCGACCCTGTGCTCGATCCCGGCATAGAGGTCCTCGGTGTTCTCGCGCACGATGACGAGGTCCACGTCGTCGTAGCGCGTCTCCACGCCGGGCATGCTCCGCGCCGGCCGGACGTTGGCGTACAGCTCCAGCGCCTGGCGCAGCCCCACGTTGACGCTGCGGAACCCGCTGCCGACCGGCGTGGTGATTGGCCCCTTGATGGCCACGCCGTTGCGCCGGATCGACTCGACGACGCGGTCCGGCAGCGGCGTCCCCTCCGCCGCGATGGTCGCTTCGCCCGCCGACTGCTCGTCCCACTCCCAGCCGATGCCGGTCGCCTCGAGCACCTGCACGGTCGCCGCGGCCAGTTCTGGACCGATGCCGTCGCCGGGAATCAGCGTCACGCGATAGCTCACGGGACGGTAAGTGTAGAAGCCCCGATGCCTCCGCTCGCTACAATCAGGATGCCCCACCGCGACGCCGGACCACCGGTGAGCGGCGCGCTGCACAGGAGGTCGGCTTGAAGCTCCAGGAGTATCGGGCGAAGGAGATCCTGGGCCGCTACGGCGTGCCGATGCTTGCCGGGGAGACGGCCACCACCCCCGAGCAGGCGCGCGCCGCGGCCGAGCGCATCGGCGGGCCGGTGGGCGTGAAGGCGCAGGTGCTGGTTGGCGGCCGCGGCAAGGCCGGTGGCGTGAAGCTGGCCAACACGCCCGAGGAGGCGGAGCGGCGAGCGCGCGAGATCATCGGGCTGGACATCAAGGGCGTGACCGTCAAGACCGTCCTCGTCGCGCCGGCGGCGGACATCGGCCAGGAGTTCTACCTGGGCTTGATCCTGGACCGAGCCGCGCGGG
>DATADC010000044.1:0-16761 GCA_036258735.1 Candidatus Limnocylindria bacterium | reverse complement strand
GTCCTGATCCTCCCGTCGTCCATCAACACGCCGCTGTTCACGCTGGCCCGCTCGAAGCTCGGCGTGCAGCCGGCGCCCACCGTGCTCGGCGGCGTGACAGATGGCCTCGGCGACCACGGATGGCTCGTACACCGGCGGGATGGGCGCCGGCTGCACGCCGAGCTTCGAGCGGGCCAGCGTGAACAGCGGCGTGTTGATGGACGACGGGAGGATCAAAACCACGTCGATGCCCGCCTGCTGGTGAGCCAGCTCCAGGCGAAGCGCCTCGGAGAAGCCCTGGATGCCGTGCTTGGTGGCCACGTACGCCGATTGCAGCGGCACGGCTCTCTCGGACAGCGCCGACCCGACGTTGACGATGGTTCCGCCGCCGCGTCCCCTCATATGCTGCACGGCGACCTTGGAGCCGTACATCACCCCCAGCAGGTTGACCTGGACGACGCGCTCCAGCTCGGCGGGTTCAAGGTCGTCGACCGTGGCGTAGACGCTGACGGCCGCGTTGTTGACCCAGGTGTCGATGCGGCCGAAGCGTTCCAGGGCTCGCTGGGCGAGCCTCGCGACCTGGTCGTACTCCGCGACGTCGGCAACGACCGGCTCCGGTGTGCCGCCCAGGCGTTCGACCTGCCGAGCGAGCTCGTTGAGCGCCTCCTCGTTGCGCGCCGCCGCCACGATCGACGCGCCCTGCTTCGCCATGGCGATCGCCGTCTGGCGGCCGATGCCCTGTGACGCACCGGTGATAACGACGACCTGGTCGCGTAGGGGTCGGGCCATGCGGCGGGGACGCTGCATTCGCGGTGCCACGCGCCACGCAGCGTCTGGGCGTCCGGCTGCGCGAGCGCCGCGGATGGGTCAGCGGCTAGATGGGGTCCTTCATCAGGAGCGCCGCGTCCTCGGGGTAGCTGGTGCGGAACTCGTTGACGCGGCTGAGCGCGATGCGGTGCCAGCGCCATACCTGGATGGCGAGGAGGGCGGCGGCAGTTCCGCTGATGACGGCTAGCGCCCCCGCGGCAGTCGGGCTGCCCAGGTTCAGGATGTCGAGTACCACGGCGATCAGGGCGAAGATGGGCGTTGCCAATGCGAGCAGGATCTGCGGGATGCGCCACTGGTCCTCGCGGCGTCGGGCGTCGTGATAGTCGCGCAGGAGCACGTCGGCCTCCGTGCGCGAAACCGCCTCGCGGACGTCGGTCATGGGTTCCTACCTCATAAGCATGCGAATGCTCGCCCTACGTGCAAGTGAGGGGCCAACGGCGCCGGTGGGTTGACGCGTCGCACCGCGATCGATCGCCCGGACGGGTGGGTGCCTGCGTCCGCCACGGGCCGCCGGGTGGGCTAGATTTCCTGCGATGAGAACCCTTTCGCGGTCGCTGCCGCCGGCCGGCCTCGTGGTGGCGGTCGCCGTCTACGCCTTGGCGATGGCGTACCTCGAGTCGGCGGTGGTCGTCTACCTGCGCCAGGCGCTGGGCCACGGGACCGGCGACGTATTCCCGATCGAGATCGGGACCGAGCTGAGCGGGCGGCTGGGGTGGATCGAGCTGGGGCGAGAAGCTGCCACGCTGTTCATGATCGGCTCGGTGGGCTGGGTGGTGGGCCGTGCCGGGCTCGAGCGGCTGGCGTGGGCGGCGGTTGTCTTCGGCATCTGGGACATCGGCTACTACTTCTGGCTGTGGGTCTTTAGCGGCTGGCCGTCGGCCCTCACCACCTGGGACCTGCTCTTCCTGCTGCCCGTGCCGTGGGCAGGCCCGGTGTGGGCGCCGGTCGCCATCAGCGCGGCGCTGATCGGCTTCGGGCTGGTGCTGGCCGGGCGCTATCGGGCGGGCCTGGAGGCAAGGGCAGGCCTCCTGCCGGTCGCGGGCCTGCTGCTGGGTGGCCTGGTGGTCATCGTTAGCTTCACGCTCAACGCCGGGGTAGTGCTGGAAGGGGGCACGCCGACCGAATTCGCCTGGCCGATCTTCCTCGCCGGGGTGGCGATCGGTGTGGTGGCGGCGGCGGCCATCCTGCGAACCGCGTCACCGGCAGCCGGGGGCGGACCCGCATGATGGGCGTGCTGCGGCCCGATTTCCCGCTGCGGACCGAGCGCCTGCTGCTGCGACCGTTCGACGACGGCGACCTCGACCAGCTGCTGGTCATGCAGGCCGATCCAGACGTGGCGCGCTACCTGTACTGGGAGCCGCGCGATCGTGAAGAGGTGGCGCAGTCGATCCAGCGCTTCAAGCCCATGGATCGGATCGACGATGAGAGCGACTCACTGCGCCTGGCCGCCGTGCTCCGCGACAGCGGCGAGCTAGTCGGGGACTACAGCCTGCGCCTGTACAGCCGTGAGCACCTGCAGGGCGAGATCGGCTTCATCACGCACCCCGCGCACCAGGGCCACGGCTTCGCGACCGAGGGCAGCGCGCTGCTGCTGCGGCTCGGGTTCGAGGAGCTGGCCCTGCATCGCATCTTCGGCAGCTGCGACGGTCGGAACCGCGCGTCGGCGGGCGTCATGGAGCGGCTCGGCATGCGCCGCGAGGCACACTTCCGTGAGAACGAGTTCGTCAAGGGCACCTGGACCGATGAGCTCATCTACGCGATGCTGGCCAGCGAGTGGGAGGACCGCGCCCCCCGCTGAGCAGGCAGGTTCGCGTGGCGCGGCGCTGGCCCGCCGCTAGGATCACGGCGTGCCCGACCACACGGCACTGCCGCAACGACCGCCCTTCACCCTGCGCGCTCGGCTGCTGACCCCGCTGGACGCGGGCGGGACGCTGCACCTTCCTGACGCACGCGTCGAGGTGGATGGCGCCGGCCGCCTCACCGCGGTGGCTGCCTGGACCGATGCGCCGGCGCCAGGGGAAGTCGTCGACGTCCGGCCGTGGGTAGCCATGCCGGGCATGGTCGACCTGCACGTGCACCTTCCTCAGATCCCGAATGCGGGCCTCGGAGCCGGCATGGAACTGCTGGACTGGCTCCAGCGCTACATCTTCCCGCTGGAACGCGCGTTCGACCGGGACGCGGCGAAGCGGCAGCTCCCGCTCGCGCTGCGGGCACTGGCCGCCGCGGGGACGACGACCATCTGCGCCTATGCGGCCCTGTGGCCCGACAGCGCCGACGCCTGCTTCGCCGCTGCCGAGGCGCATGGCATCCGCGCCGTCATCGGCAAGGTGATGATGGATCGCATCACCTACGACCCGGAGATCGCGCCCGCCGATATCCTGGCCACCAGCCTGGCGCAGTCGGCCCAGCTGTGCGAGCGCTGGCACGGGAACGATGACGGTCGCCTGGCCTACGCCTTCACCCCGCGCTTCGCCATCTCGTGCAGCGCGGAGCTGCTCGCCGAGTCCGCGCGCCTGGCGGCGCACTACGGGGCGTACTGGCAGACGCATCTCGCTGAAGATGCCGCCGAGTGCCGCGAGGTGCTGCGCCTCTTTCCGGGCGCCCGCGACTACGTCGATGTCTACGAACGCGCCGGCGGCCTCGGCCCGCGCGCCATCCTGGCCCACGCCATCCACCTGTCCGACTCGGAGGTGAGCCGCCTCGCGGCCTCCGGGTCCGCGGTCGCGCATTGCCCCGCCTCGAACCTCTTCCTGGCCAGTGGCCTGATGCGGCTGAGCCGCTACGTCGGGGCGGGGATGGCGGTCGGCCTGGGGTCGGACGTCGCGGCCGGCCCCGAGCTGTCGATGTTCAGCGTCATGCGCGCCGGCGCCATCACCCAGCGCGTCCTGGCGCTGGGCGGCGACAAGCATTCGCCGCCGCTGGTCCCGCTCGACTGGCTGCGCCTCGGTTCGCTCGACGGCGCCCGCGCGCTGGGCCTCGGCGATCGCATCGGCTCGCTGGAGGCGGGGAAGGAGGCGGACGTTATCGTCGTGGACCCGGCGGTCACCGCGCCGCTGCCCGGAGACGCGGATCCCACGGAGCCGGATGAGCTCATGAGCCGGCTGATCTTCCGCCCACACCCGCGCATGGTTCGCGGCGCCTGGGTGCGTGGACGCATGCTGCCGGCTGGCTGAATCGGGATCCTGACGCCGGGGCGCAGCCCTGAGACCGCGCGGCGTGGGCGGGCACATCGGATACGCTTGCGACTATGGATCGGGTGCTGCAGATCCTCGTCAACGCGGCGGCGCTGTACGTGGCGGTCCTCATCGTTCCTGGCCTGGAGTTGGACCAGTCGGACGGCAACTGGTGGTGGAAGTTCCTCCTGGTGGCGATCGTCTTCAGCCTGGTGAACAGCTACATTCGGCCGATCCTGCGCATCCTCACCTTCCCCATCAGCCTCGTCACGCTGGGCCTCTTCCTGCTGGTCATCAACGCGCTGATGCTGATGCTGACCGGAGCCATCAGCGACCAGCTGAACCTGGGCCTGCGCGTGGACGACTTCTGGGCGGCGTTGCTCGGGTCAATCGTGATCTCGATCGTGGGCTGGATCCTGTCCATGATCGTCGGCGCCAGCCGCCTGCCGGGAAAGCTCTTCTAGCCTGCGCCATCACGTCGCGCAGGACCGATGAGCCAGCCCCGCACGCACCCCCTGGTCGGCTTCGTGTTCGGCGTCGCGGTGGCGCTCGCGATCCTGCTCAGCGGCCCGCTGCTCCTCTTCGCGCCGCCGGTCGTCTCCCTGATGCAGGCGCGCCACCAGGTGCCCGAGCGCCTGGGCGCCACGCAGGGAGAGGTTGACGGCGCCACCGCCGCCATGCTGGGCGACCTGCTCACCGACGGCCACTTCACCATCGGCCTCGGCGGGTCACCGGAGCCGGTTCTCGACGCCGAGGAGCGCAGCCACATGCGCGACGTCGGCGGCGTGGTGCGCGGGCTGCTGCTGGCCGACGCACTGGCCCTCGTGATCGCGTTCCTCGGGGCGCGGAGGCTGCGGGCGGAACGGCGCCGGCGCGGGCGGATCATGCTGCTCGCTGCGGGAGGGCTGGCCGGCCTGGCGGTGCTCCTGGCGGCGACCTTCGCCCTGGCCTTCGACGCCGCTTTCGCGGCGTTCCATGCCATCTTCTTCGAGGCCGGGACATGGCAGTTCGGGCCCGATTCCAACCTCTTGCGCTTCTTCCCCCAGCCGTTCTGGTTCGAAGTAGCGCTGGTGGCCGGGGCGACCATCGTGGCTGGCGCGGTCCTGGTGGCGTTGCTCGCGCGCCGCGACCTCGCGGCGCCGGAGGAGCGCTGAGGGTCGCGGGCTACACTGCCGGCAGATGGGTCCCTCGTCCTTCTCGATCGGCAGCATCGCCGGCATCCGCATCGCGCTGCACCCGTCTTGGCTGGTGATCGCCTTCTTGGTCACATACTCGCTGGCCATCGGCAACCTGCCGCGCAACTTTCCCGGCTGGGAGCCGCTCATGTACTGGGCGGTGGCGGCCGTGGTGGCGGCGCTGTTCTTCGCATCGGTCCTGGCGCACGAGCTCTCGCACGCGCTGGTGGCCCGGCGCTTCGGCGTCACGGTGCGCGACATCACGCTGTTCGTGTTCGGCGGCGCGGCGACGCTGGAGGGCGATGCTCGGACACCCCGCCAGGAGGCGCTCATCGCCGCGGCCGGCCCGTTGTGCAGCCTGCTGGTCGGCGCGGCGTTCTACGTCATCGGTGTCGTCGCCGGCCAGGAGCAGCTGGCCGCGGTCCTGGGCTGGCTGGCATTCATCAACGTGACGCTGGGGCTCTTCAACCTCATCCCCGGCTTCCCGATGGACGGCGGGCGGCTGCTGCGCGCGCTGCTCTGGAAGCTGCGCGGCGACCAGTTCGCCGCCACGCGCAACGCCGCCACGGTGGGTCGTGGCTTCGGGTACCTGCTCATCGGCATCGGCGCCTACATCGCCTTCGAGGGCGACGTCTTCAGCGGCATCTGGCTCGCCCTGATCGGCTGGTTCATCTCCAGCGCGGCCGAGTCGTCGGTCGCTCAGCTCAGCGTCCAGCGGCTGCTGCGCGGCGTGCGGGTCC
Source organism: Candidatus Limnocylindria bacterium (assembly GCA_036258735.1). Taxonomy (GTDB): domain Bacteria; phylum Chloroflexota; class Limnocylindria; order QHBO01; family QHBO01; genus JAPSGM01. The sequence continues at coordinate 10,866 of DATADC010000044.1, read as the reverse complement.
GCGACGTGATGGAGGCGGAGCCCCCGTCGGTCACGCCCAACGAATCGGTCGCCGACCTGGTCAACGAGCGACTCATGCGCGGGGAGAACCGATCGTTCCTGGTTCGCCACGACGACGGCGGGCTGGCGGGGATCGTGACCCTGTCGGACATCCGCCGCATCGGGCGCGACGACTGGCCGGGGGCGCGGGTGACCGACATCATGACCCGCCACGCCGACCTGGCCAAGGTGGGGCCCGACGACCAGCTGGAGAAGGCACTGGACGTCCTCCAGAACCGCGAGGTGAACCAGCTTCCGGTGGTCGCCGAGGACGGGCGCACGGTGCTCGGGCTGCTGACGCGCGCCGGCATCCTGCGCCTGGTAGACACGCGCATGAAGCTGGGCGTCTAGACCGATGCTGTCCGTCGAGGAGGCCCTCGGCGCGATCCTGGCTCACGCGCGGGTGACGCCGACCGAGTCCCTTCAACTGGACCGAGGCTGCGGCCGCGTCCCCGCGGCCTTCCGCTTCACCGCCGCGGTCGACGTGCCGCCCTTCGACAACTCCAGCATGGACGGCTTCGCCGTTCGCGCCGCCGACGCTCCGGGCGAGCTGCGGGTGGTCGGGGAGTCGTCGGCCGGTGCGGCGGCCGACGTGGCCGTCGCAGAGGGCACTGCCGTTCGCATCATGACTGGCGCACCAATGCCCCGGGGGGCGGACGCGGTCGTCCCGCTGGAGGCAGTGAGCGAGCGAGATGGCGTCGTCTCCGTGCCGGTCGCGCCGTCCGGAGCCTACCTGCGCCACGCGGGAGAGGACACGCGGCGAGGCGACGTCGTCGAGCTGGCCGCTGCGCCGCTGACGCCGGCTGCGATCGCGGTGCTCGCCTCGCTGGGTATCGGCGCGGTCGAGGCCCGCCGCCGCCCACGGGTGGCGATCCTGTCGACCGGCGACGAGCTGCGCGCGCCAGGCGAGCCGCTGGGCGCGGGCCAGATCCACGACGCCAACTCGTTCTCGCTGGCCGCGGCCGTGGCCGAAGCCGGCGGCGAGGCCGTGGTGCTGCCGCGTGCCGTCGACGACCCGGGAGTCATCGCCCGCGTGCTGCTCGGCGCGCTGTCGGAGGTCGATCTCGTTGTGGCGAGCGGCGGCGTCTCGGTGGGGCGGCACGACCACGTGCGCACGGTGATCGAGGCCAACGGCAGCGTCGACTTCTGGCGCATCCGCGTGCAGCCCGGAAAGCCGCTCGCCTTCGGGACGGTCCGCGATAGGCCGGTGATCGGCCTGCCCGGCAACCCGGTCAGCGCCCTGGTGACCTTCGAGATCTTCGTCCGACCGCTCATCCGCGCGATGCTTGGCCTCCGCGGGCACGGCCGCGCGGTGATCCGCGTGGTGTCCGGCTCGCGCATCGGGAAGGACCGGGAGCGGCGGGCCTACCTGCGCGTGGTCGCGCGGGCGCGTGGCGACGGTGGGTACGTGGCCGAGTCGGCGGGCGGCCAGGGGTCGCACCAGCTCCGGCCGCTGGCGGCCGCCAACGCGCTCGTGATCGTGCCGGAGGGCGAGGAGGCGGCCGAAGAGGGACGTTCCTATGATGCCCTGCTGACGGGCGAGCTGGCGTGAGCGCGGAACGGCCGAGCCACCTCGACGCCGAGGGCGCTCCTCGCATGGTCGACGTGGGCGGAAAGCCGGTGACCAGCCGCCGCGCCGTGGCCGCCGCCACGGTTCGCATGCGCCCCGACGTGCTGGCCATCCTGCTGGATGCCGGCGGGCCCAAGGGCGACGCCTTCGCCGTCGCGCGCCTGGCGGGGATCGCCGCAGCCAAGCGGACCGCGGACCTCATCCCGCTCTGCCACCCGCTGCCGTTGGACCGCCTGGAGGTGGAGCTCACGGCGGACCCGGACGCGGGAACGGTCACGGTTCGGGCCGAGGCGCGCGCCACCGCCCGCACCGGCGTGGAGATGGAAGCGCTCACCTCGGCGAGCGTCGCAGCGCTGACGCTGTACGACATGGCCAAGGCACTCCAACGCGACATCGTCATCGAGCGGGTAGAGCTGATCGAGAAGGAGGGCGGCCGCAGCGGCTCCTGGTCGCGGCATCCCGCGCGGACGCCTTCCGCCAGCACGCACGAGGCGGCTGTCGTGACCATCTCGACACGGACCGCGGCGGGGGAGCGCGACGACGCCTCGGGCCCCGCCCTCGTGTCCCGGCTGCGTGAGGCAGGTTGGGACGTCGCGGCGGATCCCGTCGTCGTGACCGACGACGAGGAGACGATCGCGGCGACGCTCGTGCGGCTCGCGGACGAGGGCCATCGGCTCATCCTGACCACCGGCGGAACCGGCCTGACGCCGACGGACGTCACGCCGTCGGCCACGCTGCGCGTCATCGACCGCGAGGTGCCCGGCATGGCGGAGCTCATGCGAGCCTCCGGCCTGGCCTCCACACCGATGGCCTCGCTCTCGCGCGCGGTGGTCGGCACGCGCGGCGGCTCGCTGATCGCCAACCTGCCGGGCTCGCCGCGCGGTGCTGCGGAGTCGCTGGGCGCGCTGCTGCCGGTTTTGCGCCACGCCGTGGACCAGCTCGCTGGCGGGGACCACTGACGCAGCGCAAGCGCCGGTATTTTTCGGCCGCTGTCCCCCTTGCCCCGCGAGCCGGCCGGGTCCATGATTCACGTCAGGCGATCCTCAGCACTCGCGCAGGTGCCCCCGCATGCTGAAGCATCCATTCGCAGTCGGCACACGTTTTCGGCCGCTGCGCCGCGCTGAGCCGGCGACGACGGTGGTGAGTCCGGCCGCGCCATCGGCGGATTCGGTCCGCGCGCTCGCGTCCGCCCCGACCCCGACCGCTCTTGAGGTTCGCCCCGCCGACCCGGCGATCGGGGACGCATTGCTCGACCCGGTGGTCGCGGGCGTCATGGCCGAGGTCCGCAGCGACCCCGATGGCCTGGGTCTTCTGCTCCATGGCTCGCGGCGCTTCGGCCGTGGCGGACCGACGTCGAGCTACGACTTCATCGTGATCGTTCACGATCAGGCGCACGAGGAACGCGCTCGCCGCGGCACCTTGGTCGAGCATCGGTTCAGCTCGGACGCGCCGCCGGTCGAAATCGCGCACGAGAGCATCGGGCAGCTGCGGCGTATGGCGTCCACCGGCGACGCGCCGCCGCCGCTCGGCTCAGCGGCGGTCCTGCTCGACAAGGATGGTGAGCTCGAGGCGCTGGTCGAGGCCATAGCGGCCGGGGGCGCCGTCAACCCCGACCGGGTCGCGAAGGAGTACGACGCCTACCTGCACGGCTTCGTCCACTCGCTGAAGTCGGCGTCTCGCGGTGACGACCTGGGCATGCGGGCACACGCTGCCGACTCCGGCCTGCACCTGGTGAGGGCCCTGTTCGCGCTGGAGGGCAAGCCCGCCCCGTACCTCGATCAGCTCTCCGCGCGCCTCGCCGAGCTGGAAGCCGCACAGGCATGGCGTCCGGGCGTCCTTCAGGCAGCGCTGCTTCGCCTGTTCTACGCGCCCGAGCCGCCCTTCCAGCAGATGCTGGAACGGCGCGTCAGCCGACTGATGGAGGCGCGCGGCGTCCGCCACGAATGGCGGGTCGACCTCGACCGATTGAGGCACGTGCCGTACGACGAGCTGTGACGGGCGCCGCTTGCCGCCTTTCACCGGCCGCCTCGCATTGACCACCCGCGGGTAGCATGACCTCCGCATGGAGGTCGGGATCCCCCTCTACCCGCTGATCGTGGTGCCGGTGGCGATTGCCGCCTACCTCTTCTGGCGCGGCGCGCGGTGGCACCTGCACATCCTCCGCTCCGGCCGCCCGCTGGACCGCAGCGACCAGCCGCTCAAGCGCATCTGGGGCTTCATCGTCTACGTCATGGCCCAAAAGCGGCTGCTGCAGGACCCGGCCCCGGGGCTGATGCACGCGGTCATCTTCTGGGGCTTCGTGGCGCTCCTGGTCACGACCGGCAACTACTTCACCAACGGCCTCGTCGAGGCCGTCCTGGGCTGGCCGCTGGGCGGCATCCTGTGGGGCATCGCCGTCGGGGTGGCCAACCTGTTCATCGGCCTGGTGCTGGCGGGCGTGCTGTACGCGGCCTACCGTCGCATCGTCGAACGGCCGGCTCGGCTGGCGCTGAGCCGGGACGCCTTCCGCATCCTGGCCCTCATCGGCGCGGTGGTCGTGACCGAACTGGCCGGTGACGCGCTCCGGCTCGTGGCCGCCCCGGACGACCCGTCACGCGGCTGGGCCTTCCTCGCCACGCCGCTGGCCGGCGCGCTGGAGCCCATCGGTCAGGAGGCGGCGGCCATGGGCTACGGCGTCTTCGCCTGGCTGCACATCGGCTTCGTGCTGCTGTTCGGGACCTACCTGCCCTACAGCAAGCACCTGCACATCCTCACGAGCGAGCCGAACGTGTACTTCCGCAACCTCGAGCCGCGTGGCGCGCTGCGGAGCATGGACCTCGAGGCCGAGCCGGTTGACGGCGAGGAGCCGACCTTCGGCGCCAAGGGGCTCAAGGACCTGACCTGGCGGCACCTGCTCGACCCGATGAGCTGCACCGAGTGCGGCCGCTGCATGGAGTTCTGCCCGGCCAGCATGACCGGCAAGACGCTCAGTCCCAAGCACTTCATGGAGGGGCTGCGCGACCAGATCGCGGCCGCCGAGACGGCGCTGGCGGCCGCCGCCGGGGCGCAGCGGGCGGCGAAGGGCGGCGCAGCCGGCGGCGTCGAGGCCTCGGACGCCTCGTTGAACCTCGCCCGTCAGCGCGCCGAGGAGGCACTTTCGCTGCCCATCGTCGACAACGCCATCCCCGAGGAGGCGATCTGGCAGTGCACCACCTGTGGCTGGTGCGTGGAGGGCTGCCCGGTGCTGATCGAGCACGTCGACAGCTTCGTGGAGATCCGCCGCAACCTGGTGCTGGAAGAATCCCGCTTCCCCAAGGAGCTGAACGCGGCCTTCCGCAACATGGAGAACGCCGGCAACCCGTGGGGCCAGCCGAAGTCGGCGCGACTCGACTGGGCCAAGGGCCTGGACGTCCCGGTCCTAGGTGCCGGCGGGGTGCCGGCTACTGGCCGCGTGCCAACCGACGGGCGGTCGTGGCGGACCATCTATGGCCGGGGGCGGCCGGGTCCGATCCTGTATTGGGTCGGCTGTGCCGGCGCCTTCGATGACCGCAACCGGCGCGTGGTTCGGGCCATGGCCCAGTTGCTGCGCCAGGCCGAAGTGCCGTTCGCCGTGCTCGGCCCGCGCGAGACGTGCAGCGGCGACCCGGCGCGCCGGTCCGGCAACGAGTACCTGTTCCAGATGCTGGCCGAGGAGAACGTCGCCACCCTCAACGCCACCGGCGAGGCTCACGGGGTGCACACCATCGTGGCCAGCTGCCCGCACTGCTTCAACACCATCGGCAACGAGTACCCGCAGTTCGGCCTCACAGAGTTCGAGATCATCCACCACACCCAGCTGCTCGACCAGCTTGTGGCGCAGGGCCGGCTGAACCCCACCGAGCACCGGGAGGCGGTGGTCGCCTACCACGACGCCTGCTACCTGGGCCGATACAACAACGTCTACGACGAGGGCCGGCGGGTCGTCGCCGCGGTGCCGGGACAGGAGGTGGCCGAGATGGAGCTGCACCATCGGCGCGGGATGTGCTGCGGCGCCGGCGGCGCGCGCATGTGGATGGAGGAGCACGAGGGCGAGCGCATCAACCATCGCCGCGCGCGGCAAGCACTCGAGACCGATGCTACGGCCATCGCCACCGCCTGCCCCTTCTGCCTGATCATGCTGCGCGACGGCGTGACGGACCTGGAGCGGACCGATGTACGCGTCGCCGACGTGGCCGAGCTCCTGGCCGATGCCACCGGCGCCTGGGCCGCGCCGGCCACGCCGGCGGGCCCGGACGCAGCGACCGAGCCGAAGTCCACGGTTCCCGCATAAACCCCCCGAATCCGCAGGCTTACGGCCTCAATCCTGCGGAATCTTGACCGCCTGGCCGGCCGCACCTACGATTCGCCGATGGCCCTGCGCTCGATGGGATCGGCCGGTCGGCGACCGGTCCTCGACGACCTGGACAAGGCGATCATCAAGGCGCTCCAGCTCGACGGCCGCCGGCCGTACGCCCAGATCGGGCGCGAGCTGAAGGTCCCGGAGGCGACCGTACGCCAGCGAGCGGAGCGGCTCATCAGCCGCGGCGTGGTGCAGGTGGTCGGTGTCACCGATCCGCTGGCGATGGGCTTCGGGCAGCCGGCCTTCATCGGGCTGCACGTCGATGCCGGCCGCATCGAGGCGGTGGCCGATGCGGTCGCGGCGCTCGACGAGGTGACCTACGTGGTCATCACTGCCGGCCGCTTCGACATGATCTGCGAGGTGGTTTGCGAGGACAACGAGCACCTGCTGCGGGTCCTGGCCGACGACCTGGCTCGCATCGATGGCGTGCGCTCCACCGAGACCATGGTCGAGCTCCGCTTCGTCAAGGAAAGCTACCGCTGGGGCGCAAGGTAGGAGGCTGGCCTGTGGCTGTTTTGCAGCGTCGCGAGCTCGACCGCGATCGGATCCGCGAGATCGGGGAGCGGGAGGAGGCCGCGTACCGGGCGCGCACGCCGCGGAGCGCCGAGCTCCACGCCCGCGCCCGCCAGGCGCTGCCACTGGGCGTGGCGAGCTCGTTCCAGACCTACGATCCCTACCCGCTGTTCATGACCGATGCGCGCGGCTCGCGGATCTGGGACGCGGACGGCAACGAGTACATCGACTTTGACATGGCCTTCGGCGTCCTCGCCGCCGGCCACTCCCACCCGCTGCTGGCGGAAGCGCTGCAACGCCGCGTGGCGAACGGGACTTGCTACACCTTCCCAGTCGAGGACGGCGTGGCGCTGGCGGAGGAGCTCAAGGCCCGCTTCAACGCCGACCTGGTGCGCTTCAGCAACTCCGGCACCGAGGCGACCATGGACGCCATCAGGGTGGCGCGCGGCTACACCGGACGCGAGAAGATCATCAAGTTCGAGGGAAGCTATCACGGTCACCACGACGACGTGCTGGTCAGCATCCAGCCGCCGCGCGAGGTGATGGGGCCCATCGAGCAGCCGGCCACCGTGGCGGCCACCGCCGGCATGCCCAAGAGCCGCCTGGCGGAGACGGTGATCGCCCCGTTCAACGAGCCGGAGCTCCTCGCAGCGATCCTGGAGGCCCACAGCGGCGAGATCGCCGCCATCATCGTCGAGCCGGTGCAGTTCAACATCGGCGTGGTTCCGCCCAGGCCCGGCTTCCTCGAGCGCGTGCGCGAGCTCGCGGACGAGCACGGCGCGGTGCTCATCTTCGACGAGGTGAAGACCGGCGTGGTCATCGCCTACGGCGGCGCCACGGAGTACTTCGGCGTCCAGCCGGACATCGCCTGCCTGGCCAAGAGCATCGGCGGTGGCATCCCGATCGGCGCCTTCGTCGGGAGGCGGGAGGTGATGGGCGTCATCGAGGAAGTGCCGCAGGACGGCCCCGGCGTGGGGATCGAGCACTCCACCCTCGCCGGCGGCGCCACGCGGGTGGCGCACCTGGGCACCTTCAACGGCAATCCGCTGTCCATGGCGGCCGGGCTGGTGACGCTAAGTGCGATCCTGACCCGCGACGCGTACCCGCGGCTGCACGCCATGGCCGATCGGCTCGCGGCCGGCTGCCAGGAGGTGCTCGACGAATACGAGCTGCCGGCCTACGCGGTCAACATCGGCCCCAAGGGCTGCGTGATGTTCACGCCGGAGCGGGTCACCAACTACCGTGACTTCATCGGCCTCGATTCGCAGCTGTGGGAGGCGAGCTTCTTCTACCTCCTGAACCGGGGAGTGCTGCTGCCCCCCGGGCCCGACGACCAGTGGACGCTGTCCGTGCAGCACTCCGATGACGAGATCGAGCGGCACATCGCCGTCTTTCGCGATTTCGCGGGGGAGGTGACCGGATGATCGAGCGGGCCGCCAGTTCGCTGGCAGGGCTGTGGGGCGGCATCGCCTCGGTGGTGAACGCCATCTATCGAGTGCTGGGCATGCCCGGCCGGTACCTGCAGGACTTCCTCAACGGCGTGTGGCTGGGTCATTCGCTGCACGCCGTGCTGGTGGACGTGGTGATCGGCGGCGCCACTGCCGCGCTCTTCCTGGACGTGCTGCGCGTCTTCTTCGGCGTGGAGGGCCTCGAGGATGGTGCGGCCTGGGTGGTGGGCCTTTCCTGGCTGGCTGCCATCGGCGCCATCTTCACCGGCCTGACCGACTTCAAGGACACCGCGCCCGGCGACGAGACGAACGTGGCGGGGATGCACGGGCTGATCAACTTCATCGGCACCGGCGGCCTGGCCTTCTCGACCATGTCGCGCATCAACGGCAACCACGACGCCGCCTTCTGGGGCCTGCTCATCGGCTACCTGATCCTGAGCGTGGGTGCCTACATCGGCGGGCACGTGGTCTACAAGCTCGGCGTGATGGTCAACCACAACGACTTTCCGCGTGCCCGACGTGCCAAGGAGTTCGAGCCGGTCATGCCCGTCGCCAACCTGGTCGAGGGCGTGCCGGCCAAGGCCATGCTCGGCAACACGGCGCTGGTCCTGGTTCGCCGCGGCGACGTGGTGTACGCCCTCAAGGAGACGTGCTCGCATGCCGGCGGCCCGCTTTCCAAGGGAGAGGTGCGCGACGACGTCATCATCTGCCCGTGGCACTACTCGAACTTCCGCCTGTCGGACGGCGTGGTGCGGCACGGTCCGTCCACGCACCGCCAGCCAGCCTACCGGGCGCGCATCAGCGGCGACCAGGTCGAGGTCTTCGGCCCGATGGAGTAGGGGCACCCGGCCGGGCACCCGGTCTGCGCCCCGGCGGTCCCCGCGCCCGAGGTGGGTTGGCTTCGCTATCCTGTGCGCGATCCGGCCGCCCACCGATCAGCCGCCCCGGACGAGCTCGAGGACGCCGCGTGACCTACCGCCTGACCGATGAGCACCAGGAGCTGCGTGCCATGGTGCGCGAGCTTGCCGAGGAGCGCATCGCGCCACGCGCCGCGGAGATCGACGAGACGGCGGAATTCCCCTGGGACCTCAAGGAGCTGCTGGCCAAGCAGGACCTGCTGGGCACGTCCTTCGAGGAGCGGCACGGGGGAACGGGCCTCGACACCATCGGGCAGTCGATCGTTGTCGAGGAGATCGCCCGCGCGGACGCGACAACGAGCCTCATCCCAATCGTGCAGAAGCTGGGTGCGCTCCCGATCCTGTTGGCCGGCAACGACGAGCAGAAGGACCGATACCTCCCGCGGCTGGCCTCCGGGGAGTGGCTGATCGCCTTCGCCCTGACCGAGGCCGCGGCGGGCAGCGACGTCGCGTCCAACCGGATGCGGGCGCGCCTGGAGGGGGACTGCTACGTCCTCAACGGGTCGAAGCGCTTCATCACCCACGGCAGCGTGGCCGACGTGCTGACCGTCTTCGCGCTGACCGATCCGGCCGCCGGTGGGCGCAAGGGCATGAGCGGCTTCATCGTCGAGACGGCCACGCCCGGCTTCGCCGCACCGCGGGTCGAGCACAAGATGGGCATCCGCGGCTCGCCGACCGCCGAGCTGACCTTCGACGACGTGCGGGTGCCCATCGAGAACCGCCTCGGCAACGAGGGCGAGGGCTTCAAGATCGCGATGAGCACGCTCGACCGCTCGCGGCTGAGCATCGCGGCCCAGGCGGTGGGCATCGCCCAGGGAGCGCTGGACGAGGCGCTGCGCTACGCCGCGGATCGGCAGCAGTTCGGCCAGCGCGTGGCGGACTTCCAGGGCATCCAGTTCATGCTGGCCGACATGGCCAGCCAGACCGAGGCGGCCCGCCAGCTGACCTACGCGGCGGCGGCCAAGGTGGACGCCGAGGCATCGGACCTGCCGTACTGGACCAGCAGCGCGAAGCTGGTGGCGGGGGACACCGCCATGCGGGTCACCACCGACGCCGTTCAGGTCCTGGGCGGCTATGGCTATATCAACGAGTACCCGGTCGAGCGGATGATGCGCGACGCGAAGATCACCCAGCTCTACGAGGGGACGCAGCAGATCCAGCGCCTGATCATCGCCCGCCAGATCCTCCAGCGCGCTCTGAAGCCTGACCGATGAAGATCGTCGTCTGCGTCAAGCAGGTCCCGGCCACCACCGCCGAGAAGCGTTATACCGCCGACTATCGGCTGGACCGGGCCGCGGCCGAATCGGTGATCAACCCGCTCGACGAGTACGCCATCGAGCAGGCCCTGCGGCTGACCGAGAACGGTGCCGCTGAATCGGTGTCGTACCTGTCCATGGGGCCCGATACAGCCGCCGAGGCACTGCGGCGCGCCCTGGCCATGGGCGGCGATGAGGCGTACCTGGTGACCGATGACGCCCTGGCCGGCGCCGATGAATGGGCGACGGCCCGCGTGCTCGCCTCCGCCCTGGACAAGCTGGAGCCCGACGTGGCGCTGATGGGGATGGCCTCCGACGACGCCCGCGGGTCGCTGGTTCCCGGCGCGGTGGCCGCCATGCGCGGACTACCGCTGCTGTCGTATGGCTCGGAGCTGATGCTGAGCGACGGTGCGGCACGCATCCGGCGCCTCACTGCCACCGGCTTCGACATCTGGGAGGCGCCGGTGCCGGTAGTGGCCACCGTTACCGACCAGGTCGGGGAGCCGCGCTACGCCAGCCTCAAGGGGATCATGGCCGCCAAGCGGAAGCCGCTCGAAACCTGGTCGCTGGCGGACGTTGGCCTTGACCCCGGAACGCTGCGCGGCGCCGCCCTGACGCGGGTCGTAGAGGCGCGGCCGCCGGAGGCCAAGCCACCCACCGAGCGTATCGAGAACGCCGGCGGCGACGAGGCGGCCGCCCGCATCGCCGATTGGCTCGCGGCACGGAAGCTGATCTGATGAGCAGCGACGTCTTCTTCCTGGCCGAGT
>DATADC010000043.1:0-3174 GCA_036258735.1 Candidatus Limnocylindria bacterium | reverse complement strand
GCTGCTGTCACCCGCCCGGCGCCTGGCAGCCATCGGCGCTGCCGAGCTCGACTGGCGCGAGCAGGTCCGTGATCCGCTGGCGCACCGGCTCGACCCGGCGGCCGCGTCTCACGACCTTGCCGACGAGCAGCGCCATGCGGTCCAAGCCATCGCCGGCCTGCCCCGCGGTCGCGAGCTCGTGCTGGAAGGCGTCGCGGCGGCCGGCAAGACCGACGTGTACCTGGCGGCCGTGGCCGATACGCTGGCGGCCGGCGAGGCTGCCATCGTCTTGGTGCCCGAGGTGAGCCTCGTCCCGCAGCTCGCCGATCGCCTGCGCGCCCTCGTGGGCGAAGAGCTGGCGGTCCTGCACTCCGGCCTGTCACCCGGCGAGCGCCACGACCAGTGGTGGCGGCTCCTGCGCGAAGAGGCCCGGCTCGTGGTCGGGACGCGTTCGGCAGCGTTCGCGCCATTGCGCCGCCTGGGGCTGATCGTCGTGGACGAGGCTCACGACGGCGGCTACAAGTCCGACCGCACGCCGCGCTACGACGCCCGCTGGGTTGCCGGTCGGCGCGCGGCGTTGACCGGGGCGCGAGTGGTGCACGGGACGGCCACGCCCGACGTGGTGACCCTCGCCCGGGTGCGGGACGGCCTGGTCGACCGCGTCCGGCTGCGCCAGCGGCGCGTGGGGGCGGCGCCCGAGGTCCAGGTGGTCGACATGAGACACGAGCTGGTCGAGGGCAATCGGTCGATCTTCTCGCGGGTGCTGCGTGACGCGCTGGCCGCCCTGCGCGCCGGCAGCGAGCAGGCGATCCTGCTCCACAACCGCCGCGGCGCCGCCACGTTCGTGCTGTGCCGCGACTGCGGCGAGAGCCTGCGCTGCCGCGACTGCGACCTGCCGCTGGTCTACCACTCGGTGGGCGAGGCGCTGCGCTGCCACCACTGCGGCCGGACGGCGGCGCCGCCCGAGAGCTGCCCGCAGTGCGGCTCGCGGCGCATCCGCTACTTCGGTGCCGGGACCCAGCGCGTGGAGGCTGAGCTGCGCGGGCTGCGCCCCGACCTGCGCGTGTCGCGCCTCGATTCGGACGCGCTGGCCGCGCGGCGCGCGTTCGAGGCCATCTACGACGACTTTCGCGATGGCCGCACCGACGTGCTGGTGGGCACGCAGCTGGCCGCCAAGGGCCTGGACCTGCCGTCGGTCACGCTCGCCGCCGTGATCGCCGCGGACGTGACGCTCAACCTGCCGGACTACCTGGCACCGGAGCGCACCTTCCAGCTGCTGGCCCAGGTGGCCGGCAGGGCGGGCCGCGGACCGCTGCCCGGGCGCGTCGTGGTCCAGGCCTACGCGCCCGACCACTACGCCGTCAAGGCCGCGGCCCGCCTGGACGTGGACGGCTTCGCCGACGAGGAGCTGATGCGCCGCCGTCTGCTCGGCTACCCGCCGGCGACGGTCCTGGCACGACTGCTGGTGGCCGATCCCGATCGCTCTCGCGGAGAGGCTCGCGGGACGGCCGCGGCCGAGGCGGCCGCCATCGACGGCGTGCAGGTGCACGGGCCGCTGCCGGCCTACGTGCCGCGACGCGCAGGCCGCTGGCGCTTCCAGGTCGTGCTGCGCGCCGATGACCACGCCCGCCGCCTGGCCGCGCTGGAGCGGGTGCCGGCCGGCGTGGCCATCGACGTCGACCCCGAGTCGCTGCTGTAGGTCCCCGGCGGCACCGGGGGCCATCGGTACAATGCGGGCATGGTCATCCGCCGCATCTTGACCGCCGAGGAGCCGATCCTGCGCCAGCGGGCGCGGAAGGTGACGCAGTTCGACGCCTCGCTCCACCGCCTTCTGGACGACATGCTGGAGACGATGCGCGAGGCGCCCGGCATTGGCCTCGCCGCCAACCAGGTGGGCGTGCCGCTGCAGGTGGCGGTCATCGAGCTCGAGGACCGGGTGACCGAGCTCGTCAACCCTCAGATCGTGCGCGCGTCGGGCGAGATCGTGGACTGGGAGGGATGCCTCTCGATCCCCGGCTTCGTGGCCGAGGTGAGGCGCCACGCCAAGGTGACGGTCAAGGCCAAAGACCGCCACGGCAGGGAGTTCCGGGTCAAGGGCGAGGAGCTGCTGGCTCGCGCCCTCCAGCACGAGATCGACCACCTCAACGGCATCCTCTACATCGACCACCTCGAGTCCCTCGAGGAGCTGGTCCGGGTCACCGACACGCCGACCGAGGTTCAGGAAGAAGCCGCAGCGGGCATCTAATTGAGCTCGCTGGGCAGCCTTGTCTTTCTCGGGACGGGCGTATTCGCGGTGCCGCTCCTGAAGCGCCTGGTGGCGCAGGGCGAGCGCCCCCTGGTCATCAGCCAGCCCGATCGGCCGGCGGGTCGTGGGCTGCGGCCACGCCCCTCGCCGGTCGCGGTGCTGGGTCGCGAGAACGGGCTGCGGGTGGAGACGCCGCGCCGGCTGCGTTCTGACGAGGCGCGACGGCTGGTGGCCGACTTCCGGCCGGACGGCCTGCTGCTGGCGGCCTACGGTCAGCTCGTGCCGGCCGACCTGCTGGGGCTGGCGCAACGGCCCCCGCTCAACGTCCACCCCTCGCTCCTGCCCCGTCACCGAGGAGCGGCTCCGGTGGCGTCGACCATCCTGGCCGGCGACGCCGAGGCGGGCGTCACGCTGATGATCATGACCGAGGAGCTGGACGCCGGCCCGATCGTGGAGCAGTGGCGCGTGCCGCTCCACGGCCGGGAGACGACGCCCGAGCTCGAGCGGCGCCTGGCACAGCTGGCCGCCGACGTCGTGCCGGACCGGCTGCGCGACTGGCCCGATGCGGCCGAGGCCACGCCGCAGGACGGTGAGGCGGCCACGTTGATCCGTCCCTTCCGGCGGGTGGACGGTTGGATCGACTGGCGCCGATCCGCCGAGGAGATCGACCGGCAGGTGCGCGCCCTCCAGCCGTGGCCGGGGGCGTGGACCACGATCGATGGCGAGCGCCTGCACGTTCGCGCCGCGCGCACTGCGCCGGGAGTCTCAGGCGTCCCGATCGGGGCGCTGCTCCCCGGTGGGTGGCCGCAGGTCGCCTGCGGCGAGGGAGCACTGCTGCTGGATGTGGTCCAGCCCGCGGGCCGGCCGGCCATGCCGGGCGACGCATGGCGGCGCGGGCTGCCCCGCGACCACGTCTTGCTCGGCGCGGCGCCGCCCCCGGCGCCGGGGGC
>DATADC010000042.1:0-2102 GCA_036258735.1 Candidatus Limnocylindria bacterium | reverse complement strand
GCTGCACCCACGTGGCGATGGAGAGCACCGGGGTCTACTGACAGCCGATCTACAACCTGTTGGAGGGAAGCTTCGCCCTGCTGCTCGCCAACGCCCGCCACATCAAGGCGGTGCCGGGCCGGAAGACCGACTCAAGGACTCCGAGTGGCTGGCCGACCTGCTCCGTCATGGGTTGCTGCCGACGAGTTTCGTGCCCGACCGTCCCCAGCGGGAGCTGCGCGAGCTGACCCGCTATCGGACGACGCTGGTGCGCGAGCGGGCGGCCGAGGCGAACCGCCTGCAGAAGACGCTCGAGGGCGCCAACATCACCGATGAGTCGGTATGTCAAGGGGATCGGTACCTGAGCCGCCCCCGTTGCCCCCGGGCATGGTCGTCCGTCCCGGGCCGGCGGTCGTGCTAGTGGCCGGGCTTCGCTCGCCGCTGTGGCAGCGGGTCGCCTAAAGGGCGCCCGGGGGTCAGGCGACGTGGTCGTGCCGGACCGGCTCGATGGGGCGCTCCGGTGGGATGCGGAGGTTGCGTCCTCCTTGGTGAACGACGGTGAGGGAGTCGCCCAGGCGCAGGCGGGTCAGCTCGCGCCGGACGAACTGGCCCGGGGTCAGCCCGGCCCGCTGCTCCGCCCCGATCTTCCAGGCCCAGGTCATCATCTTCAGCGCCACCTTGGCCGGATCGGCCTGCCGATCGGCGACCCGCGCCGAGAGGACGTGCCAGATGACGACGAGCAGCTTGCGGGCGACGGCGACGATCGCCTTGCTGCGCCCGATCCGGCGCTCCAAGCGGGCGAAGACCTGCTTCCAGTACGGGTGGACCTGCACCGCGACCCAGGCCGCCTCCACCAGCGCGGCCCGCAGCTCGCGGCGGCCTTGCTTGGTGATCCCGCCGGTCCGCTGCGTCTGGCCCGACGCCGAGACGCTGGCGCCGAGGCCGGCGTAGCCGACGAGCTTCGAGGCCGCGGGGAAGCGGGTGATGTCGCCGATCGCCGCCAGCATGACCATCGCGGTCTGGAGCCCCACGCCGGGGAGCTGGACCAGGAACGCGAGCTGCCCGGCCCAGGGCTCGCGGGTGCTCAGGCGGGCCAGCTCCGCGTCCACCTCGCGGATCAGCGGCTCGAGGCTGTCCAGCAGCGCCAGGTCCTGGCGGACCCGCAGCTTCTCCGACGGCGCGACGTCCAGCCCCTCCCACCAGGCCCGCTGGCCGGCGGCGAACGGCGTGCCGGCGGGCGGGAAGAGGTTGTGGCGGTGGAGCACGCCGTGCAGGCGATTGCGGGCCTGGTTGCGCTGGCGGACGAGGCGCGCGCGATGGCTGACCAGCGCGCGGAGCTCGCGCACCTCCACCGGCGGGACCCACACCGCGGGGATCAGCCCGGCCGCCAGCAGCCTGGCCAGGTTCAGGGCATCGCGCCGGTCGGTCTTGACGCGGGCGGCCGCGATCAGCTTCACCAGCAGCGGGTGGCAGACCGTGACCGAGGCGACAAGCGGGCGGAGCAGGTCGTGCAGGTGCCAGGCATTGGCGGTCGCCTCGAGCACGACCGCGTCCGTCCCGGTCAGGTGCTCCCGACTCCACCGCTCGAGCTCGTCGACCGCGACGCGCCGGGGCTTCAGGACGACCTGCTGCCGGGCGTCGACGGCGGCGACCATGACGGAGTTGCGGGCAACGTCCAGGGCCACGAACCGCGTGGCCGCATCGGCCGGTGGGTCCATCGGTGACCTCCTCCTCCGCTCCGGGATCCGGTCGGGCGCGTCGTTCGGGGCCGGTGGTAGCACACACCGATGCGGGCTTGGCCGATCCGACCATCCCAGTTGAGCGATGCGAGCGGGCGACCAAACAAGCTTTCGGGCTCGCCGTCCCAGATGTTGCGCTCGGTCGGCCCTGACGCCACGCGCCCCGGTCAGCGTCCCCGCCGCCTCAACAGCCGGCGAGGATAGCATGCGACGCGCCCGACCAACTGCATCCTAAACAAGCTGGCCTCGGTGGCGTCCGACAAGCTGGCCTCGGTGGCGTCCGACATCATGGGCCGCTCGGCGCGGGAGATGCTGGCGGGGCTCGTCGCCGGCCGGACCGATGCGGCCGCGCTCGCCGACCTGGCCATCCCAGTTGAGCGATGC
>DATADC010000041.1:0-7208 GCA_036258735.1 Candidatus Limnocylindria bacterium | reverse complement strand
GCGGCAAGGACACGACCGGCGAAGTAGGAGCCGTCTCCTCGGCTCGGCGCAGCGCAGCAACGATCGACATGGCGTCGTTCAGGCTTCCACCAATCGGCTGGAGCGCACCCGAAACCGCCAGGTAGGGGGAGGCGTTGCAGCCCAGGGTGGGGCCTTCGACGGTGTCCACGGATGCCAACCATCCTGCGGCAAAGCGCACCAAGCGCAGCCGATAGCTGACGCCGCGGAGCTCAAGACGATGCTCCTGGCTTCGCCAGTACGGGCTCCGTGCTGATTGAGTCGAGTGTAGGTCGACTGCGCTAACCGTCATGGGTAGAGACCTCGAAGCCTCTGGGCCTCCGCGACGCGGGCCACCGCGATGGTGTGGGCTGCCAGTCGTGCGTCGATGCCTCGCTCCGTGCGGAGCTCCCACACCTCATCGAAGGCACGCGCGAGTACGTGTTCCAGGCGAGTCCGGACGTCGCTGGCGGGCCAGTTGTAGGACTGGAGGTTTTGGACCCACTCGAAGTAGCTGACCACTACGCCGCCGGCATTGCACAGGATGTCCGGGATCGACACGATCCCGCGGTCGCGCAGGATGGGATCGGCGTCCGATGTGACCGGCCCGTTGGCGCCCTCGGCGATGACGCGGGCACGCACCGACTCTGCGTTATCCCCGGTGACTTGGCCTTCGAGCGCAGCAAGCACCAGCACGTCGCAGTCCATGGCAATGAGTGCCGCATTGTCGATTGGCTCCGTGTCAGGCGCTCCACGCACGGACCCGTTTGCATCGACATGTGACTTGAGGGCGACCGGATTCATGCCGCGTGGGTTGGTGACGCCGCCAAAGACGTCCGTGACCGCGACGATGGTCGCGCCGCGCTCGTGCATGAGCCTGGCGGCTGCCTCGCCCACGTTACCGAAGCCCTGCACCGCGACCCGGGCGCCGTCGAGGCGGGAGCCGATGCGCTCGAGCGCACGATCGACGGTGAACGTGACGCCGAGGCCGGTGGCGTCCGCGCGTCCCGTCGAACCGCCGAGTGCGACCGGCTTGCCGGTCACCACGCCCGGCACGGTGTATCCGGCGTGCATCGAGATGGTGTCCATCATCCAGGCCATGGTCTGGGCGTTGGTGCCCATGTCCGGCGCTGGGATGTCCGTATCGCGGCCGATCACGCCTTGCAGCTCCGCGGCGAACCGCCGCGTGACGCCCTCTAGTTCCCGTTGGCTGAGCGTGGACGGATCGACCGCCACGCCACCCTTTGCCCCACCGAACGGGACGTTGACCAGCGCGCACTTCCAGGTCATCCACATCGCCAGCGCGCGCACCTCGTCGAGGTCCGTCGCCGGGTGGAAGCGGATCCCGCCCTTCGCCGGGCCGCGGGCGAGGTTGTGCTGGACGCGGTACCCGGTGAAGACCTCGACGCGCCCATCGTCCATCTGAACTGGGAAGCGCACGGTCAGCTCGCGCTTCGGCACACGAAGCATCGCGCGCGTACAGGGGTCCAGCTCCAAGTAGTCGGCCACGCGCTCGAATTGAGACAGCGCCGAGTCCAGCGCACTGTCGCCCGCAATGGTGCGCGGCCTGCGCTCTGCGAGTGTCATGTCGGGTTCACCTTTGCGAATCCAGAGTGGCGCGACCGGGCACAGTCCGATCGCGCTGTCCATGCTCCGTTCCGACGATTGCGATCGCCGTTGCAACTCATGAACAAGCCGTGAAAACCACGCGAGACGCGCCGGCCCGTGATTGGCGGTATTCACGCCCCGTTCATGCAAGTCGGGACGACCTTCCCGGTCTGCGGCCGTAGGATCGCGGCATGGCGCCCCCCGGCCCCGACGGCATCCCATCGACGGCCGCGGGGGCGCCGCCACATCAGCCAATTGACGGGACGACATGGGCGTCTCTCGCACCCGCGTATGCTGAGACGATGGCGCAGCGCTCGCCGAAGGCGCCCGGGACGTTAGCGTGGACAGCCCTGGGCCTTCTGGAGACGGCGGCATCGGCGGTGGAGCTTAGACATCGCTTCGAGAGTGATGGAGCTAAGGTCGCCGACACACGAGCCGCCGAGTTGCTCGACGAGCTGGTCGGGCTTGGCCTGGCGCGCATCACTGAGGCAAACGGATCACCGCGGTACATCAGAACGCCGCTCGGCGAACAGTTGGCCGCCAGCTCGTTCGGCGAGCGCCACGATCTGCGCGACCGTCTGGCCGAGCTCGAGCGACTTCGCAGCGACCTCTTCTCGACCGTCGCGCACGAACTGCGCACACCGCTGACCGCCATCCGCACCGCGGTCGGGCTGCTTCTGGATCCGACGACTCGGGCGGCGCCCGCAAAGCGCCAAGAGCTGCTGCAGGCCGTTGAACGGAATGCGGAGCGGCTACAGCGGCTCGCGGACACGACCCTGGAGCTGGCCCGTTTCCGCGCCGGGCAGATACGGCTTCAGTTGCGCCGCTTCGACGCTCGGCAGCTGGGGGACGACGTGCGCCTGGCACTGGGGCCGGTGCTCGAGGAGAAGAATCAGCATCTGTCTCTCGCCATGCCCAAGCAGCCGGTATGGGTCTTCGCCGACCATCGGCGCATAGAGCGGGCGATCGTCAATCTGGTCTCGAACGCGCATAAGTTCTCTGCGCCAGGCACCGAGATCCGGTTGGCCGTCCGTCAGGTCGAGGACGACGTCTGCTGGGAGGTGGTGGACGACGGACGCGGCATCGCCGAGGAGGACAAGCCGCTGCTCTTTGAGCGCTTCTTCGTCAGCACGTCGGATCGTGCCGCGGGCGGCAGCGGGCTGGGCTTGCCAATCGTCCTGGTCACCGCGCAGGCGCACGGTGGCCGCGTCGAGGTGGAGTCGCAGCTTGGCCGCGGAAGCACGTTCCGTCTGATCGTCCCGGCAGCCGGGCCACCAAGCCACCCCCAATGAAGATCCTGGTGATCGATGACGCACCGGACGTGATCGAGTCCGTGCGGCTCGGTTTTACGCTCCAATGGCGGGAGGTCGAGGTCATCGGCGCAGACGGAGGGGAGCGCGGCCTCGATCTGGTGGAGCACGACAGGCCTAACCTCGTCCTGCTCGATGTCGGGTTGCCGGACCTTGACGGTTACGAGGTGCTGCGCCAGATCCGTGCGTTCTCTGACGTGCCGGTGATCATGCTCACCGCGCGTGACGACACGCTGGACCTGGTCAAGGGCCTCGAGCTCGGCGCCGACGACTACGTGACCAAGCCGTTCAACCACCTCGAGCTGCTCGCTCGGGTGAAGGCCGTGATGCGACGCCTCGACATGCCGGCTCCCTCTGCACGCGTGCCATCGTTCCGATCCGGGGAGCTGGAGGTCGACTTCGCGCGCCAGGAGGTCCGCCTCGCCGGGTCACAGGTTGACCTGACACCGACCGAGTACAAGTTGCTCTACCACCTGGTCCGCAACGCCGGATACGTGCTGACCCATGGGACGCTCCTGGCCAAGGTGTGGGGCCGGGAGTACGTCGACGAGGTGGACTACCTGCGCGTCTACGTCCGCCGCCTGCGCGACAAGCTCGGTGACGATCCCGAGCGGCCGCGCTTCATCCGAACCGAGCGTGGCCTTGGCTACCGTTTTCTGCCGCCGAGCGCATCGGGACCCGCCCCGGCCGACGCGAACCACACACCGGACACGCAGCCAAGCCGCTGACGCTGCCGGATTGGCAGCTATTCACCTGAATTTCACGCTCATTCCGCAGCGCTGCGGCATGACCGCTTCAGTCTCGTGGGTCATGAAAGTCGCCGAGTTAGGCCGGGACCGGCCCACCGTTCGTAGCAGATCCGCGCTCATGTGCTTCGCGCTGCCGATTGGGCACGAAAGCGACACAGCAGTATCCCGGCTGCGGGTCGAGCACCGGGCGCATGTTCGTTACGCCGGCCCCGCTGGCAAGACCCTCGGCCACGGCCAGATTGGTCCCGCAGACGAGCGGCCGGTGGGAGTCGACCAGGGCGTCGAAAGGACAATTCCGCAGGCGAATCGTTCCTGTTTCGTCGGCGACCGGTTCGTAGCCGCCGGCCGCGAGAGCTGCGGCCAGGCGCCTCTCGGGCCGGCCGCGACGCGATGCCGAGCCCAGTTCGCGGCCTAGGTGATGGGCCACGTCTCGGAGCGTCGGTGGCAGGGACTGCGGAGACATGTGCTCGAGCGCGGCCGCAAACAGCTGCGCGGCACGCTCGTAACGGCGGTCCGGAAGGGAAACGCTGAATTCCCGGTCCGCGCGCCAGTACACGCGCGCCGGGCGGCCGGCGCCGGGACCGACCTTGCCGCTCAGGCGGCGATAGCCACTCTCCAGGAGTCCGGCTTCTGCGAGGCGGTCGAGGTGGAATGTGGCCAGCGCGCGGGTGAGCTTCAAGGCCTTCGCGGCCTCCTCGCGGCCGACTGGCCGGCCCTGTCCCACGACCCAGTCATACAGGCGACGCCTGGTCGGCTCGTCGAGCAGGCTCAGCGCGTCGAGGTTCTGCTCTCTCTGCGTTGGCATGGCCCCAGTCTATCACACGCTCCGACTAGCGATAGAGTTGACACGTCAGCAGGCGGGGTGTATTACTAGCCCATGCTAGCGATAGAGAAGGTAAGACAAGTGCTCGGCCAGGTTCGCGAGATGCCCACGCTGACCCGAGGCGGGCTGCTGCTCATGCTGGCGGCCGGCGCGGGCGACGTGCTCGTGCACTTGACCGCGGGCGAGCACGCCGGGCATCACGGCTTCGGACCGGAGCCCCTGGCCCACCTTCTTGGAGTCGTCGGCATGGTGCTCGTCCTGGCGGGCGTGGTTGTCCACGGAGCCCGTCGCCAACTCCGCCGCGCGGCGGCCAAGTCTGGAGGTCTGAACCGCAATGCCCATCGGTGATTTCGTCAACATCATCCCGGCTCCCGTATTTCTGCTGATCCACCTGGCCGCCTTCGCGATCGGCGCCTACTTCGCCTGGCGCAGCTTCAACGCCGACGCGGCCCTGCTCGGCTGGGGCTTCAGCCTGTTCGCGCTGGCCGAGATCAGCTACATGACCTACCACCTGGACTGGACGGTGTTCCTGTTCGCCCACACGATCAGCGAGGTCCTCGACCTGGCCGCCTTCGTGTTGATCTTCGCCGCGGCCACTCGCAGCCTGACCACCGGGTTCCGCACCAGCGAAGGGCGGGCCTGATGAACCGCCGCCTCGGGTGGATCGTCGGACCGCTCTTTGGTGCGGCTCTGCTGCTGGCGGCATGCTCCCCGGAGGCCGCGGCAGAGCCCGTGGCCACCAACCAGGTCGACCTTCCACCTTCGTACAAGTTCGAGCCGTCCGTCATCACCGTGCCGGACGGCACCACGGTCACCTGGACCAACCACGACAACTTCACCCACAACGTCCGCCTGCTTGACGATGGCGGGCAGGTGCTGGATCTGCCGCCCGGGGAGACCGTGAGCTTCACCTTCACCGGGCCCGGCGAGCACCGCTACGACTGTTCCTTCCATCCCAACGACATGAGTGGAGTGGTCGTGGTGAGCGAGAGCTGACCCATGCCCGCCCACAACGGAGGACCCGACTGATGTACCGCACCCTCGCTCTCCGGCCCGTCGCGCGCCCCATGCTCGTGGCCGCCATGGCCTTGGCCTTGACCGGCCTCGCCATCGCTCTGGCCCCCAGCGCGCACAACCACGACACCGCTTCGGCCGCTTCTCGCGCCAACCGCAGCACCTTCCACGACGCAATGCGGCAGCTGTGGGAGGACCACATCGTCTGGACGCGCATGGCGATCATCGGAATCGTCGACGACCGGCCCGACCAGTCACTCGCGGTCGAGCGGCTGCTGCGTAACCAGGACGACATCGGCGACGCCATCAAGCCGTTCTACGGCGAGGCGGCTGGCAACGAGCTGACTCGCCTGCTGCGCGAGCACATCTTCGGTGCCGCGGACCTGCTGGTCGCCGCCAAGACCGGCGTCGGTTTTGAGGCCGCCCACGAGGCGTGGTACGCCAACGGCGCCGAGATCGGAGCCTTCTTGGCCGATGCGAACCCTCGCAACTGGGACCGTGCCGAGATGCAGGCCATGATGGCCGACCACCTTGACCTGACCCTGGCCGAGGCTGTCGCGCGACTGCAGGGCAACTACGCCGCCGACGTCGCCGCCTACGACGAGATCCACGCCCACATCCTCCACATGGCCGACATGCTGAGTGACGGGATCGTCGCCCAGTTCCCGGCCCGCTTCGGCCGATAACGCCCGGTGACGGGCGGCCGCGTGATGTGCAGCAGCCCGTCATCGACTCAGCCACCGAGGAACAAAATGACCCTGACACATCAACCGACCAACGGCTCAAGCGCCGTGGCTTATCCCACCTGGCTGGCCGACCAGGCTCGCGCTATAGACCCAGACCAGCGCGAGCGCTTCGAGGGCTACCTGGGCGAGATCCTCGCCTCGCTCGGGATGAACCTCGATGAGCCCGGCACAACCGACACGCCGCGGCGCTTCCTGCAGGCCCTCATTGACGCGACGAACGGATACGAGGGGGACGCCAAGCTTGTCACCGTCTTTCCGACGGAGTGCCACGGTGACGCCAGCTGCGAGCTGGCGCAGGTCGTCGAGGGCCCGATTCCGTTCTTCGCGCTGTGCGAGCACCATGCGCTGCCCTTCTTCGGCCAGGCATACGTGGGTTACGTGGCCCACGATCAGATCATTGGCATCAGCAAGCTGACCCGCCTGGTGCGGGTGCTCACGCGACGGTTCGGCGTCCAGGAGCGCATGACCCACCAGATCGCCGAGTCCCTGGCCGATTTGCTCAACGCCCACGGGGTCGCGGTGTACATGGAGGCCGATCACCTCTGCACCCAGATGCGCGGTGTGCGCGAGAACAACGCCACGACCCGCACCACGGCCTACCGCGGCGTGTACGAGAAGGATGCCGCTTTGCGCGGCGAGTTCTTCGCGGTGGCCGGCATCGGGCGCAGAGGTCGCTGATGGTTGCGGCAACCGGCCCGCTGACATCCATGGCCCTTGAGCCGCTGGTTGCCGCGGCGCCCGCGCGCGGCTGGGCGCGCGGCGGGCAGCTGCCGGCCGGCCTGGCGGCGCGATACGGCAGCGACCTGTCCATCCCGCTCCATCTCGGTCGGCCGACCTTCATCTCGAACTTCGTCTCCACCCTCGACGGAGTGGTTTCGTACAACACGCCGGAGGCCGCTGGCGGCGGAGAGATCAGCGGCTACTTCGAACCCGACCGGTTCGTGATGGGCTTGCTCCGAGC
>DATADC010000040.1:0-15476 GCA_036258735.1 Candidatus Limnocylindria bacterium | reverse complement strand
AGATCGGCGGGGTCGCGGCCGGATCGGCGACCTAGAATCGGCTCGATGCCGTCAACCTCCGGGGCGCTCTCGGCGAAGCTCATCTTTCCCACGAAGGAGATCGTCGAGGAGTTCTACCTCCCGATCATCTACACCGCCTGCCGGACCTGCTACTCGGAGCAGCTGCCCGACCAGATCTGGGACAAGGCCGTCAGCCGCCAGGTCGCCGACGAGAAGCAGCAGAGCCTCGTGCGCAAGGTGATGGAGTCGGGGCACGGCTCGACGATCGAGCACGTCAACTTCACGTTCGCCATCAGCGGCGTGACGCGAACGCTCTCGCACCAGCTCGTCCGGCACCGGGCCGGAACGGCCTTCGACCAGCAGTCGCAGCGCTACGTCAGCTTCAAGGGACGCGACAACTACACCGTCCCCGACTCGATAGCGAGCGGAGACCTGCCCGACGACCTGGCGGGCCGATTCCAGCGCGCGATCGACGAGAGCCTCGATCTCTACGGGCAGCTGCTGCAGGCGGAGGTCCCCGCCGAGGACGCGCGGTTCATCTTCCCGAACGCGATGCAGACCAATCTCATCATGACGGTGAACCTTCGCCAGCTCATCCACATGAGCGGGCTGCGGCTCTGCACCATGGCGCAGTTGGAGATCCGGCAGCTCTTCAAGCAGATCCGGCACGAGATCTTCCGCGTCTCGCCATTCTTCGGCTCGTTCCTGGCCCCCAAGTGCGTGCCGCTCGGCTACTGCGACGAGATGGGCAACCGCGACGAGCACTGCCGCATCCGACCCCACCGGGACACCGTCATGGCCGTGTGGGAGGCGTACCGGGGCGGCCAGCTGTCCGAGACCGATGGGCCGATCGTCCCCGAGAGTTCTCCGTTCCGGCCGCGTCCCCGGCGCGTGCCGGTGCCGATGGCGACCGGCGAGCCCGCGGGGGAGACGATGCCGGCGCCACACGGCGAGCCCCCGCAGGCGGCCATCGGCCAGGCTGGAGGCTCCGACCGGGTCTGAGGCGCGCTACCGTAGAACGATGAGCCGAGCCGGCGCGCGACCGTGACGGCTCACCGCCGCCCCGGCGACCGCCGAGTAAGGCTCTCGCGGGCGCGGCCAGAGCATGTCGTCCTGAAACCGCTGCGCCCTGCGCGTGAGCCGCTGTCACCGGCCAAGACGCTCGTCCTCGGCTTCGCCATCCTCATCGCGCTCGGGACGGCGCTCCTCATGCTGCCGTGGTCCACGGCCGAGGGAGCCAGCACCGACCTCGTCACGGCACTGTTCACCGCCACCTCGGCGGCGTGCGTGACCGGGCTGGTCGTCGTCGACACCGCGACGCACTGGAGTGCCTTCGGCGAGGTCGTGCTCCTGCTCCTCATCCAGGCCGGTGGGTTCGGGATCATGACCGGCTCGACCCTGCTCCTGTATGTGATTGCCGGCAGGCGGACGAGATTGCACGACCGGGTCGTGGTCCAGGAGTCGCTCGGCGGACTCGAGCTCGGGAACGTGACGCGCGTGGTCGGCCGGATTGCCGTGTTCACCCTGGTGGCGGAGGCCGTCGGCGCGGTGATCCTCCTCGTCGCTTTCATGGCAGGCCCCGAGGCGGGGCCAAGGTGGCATCCGCAGGGCATCTGGTGGGGCGTCTTCCATTCTGTATCGGCGTTCAACAACGCCGGCTTCGACCTGACCGGGGGCTTCCGCAGCCTGACGCCGTTCATCGACGACTGGGTCGTGCTCGGCACGATCGCCCTTCTGCTGCTCCTCGGCGGGCTTGGCTGGGCGATCGTGGCCGACATCTTCAGCGGGCGCCGGTGGCGCCGCCTGGCGCTGGAAACCAAGCTGGTCGTGGTCGTCACCGCAGGCCTACTGGTGACCGGAACCGTGATGATCGGATTCATCGAGTGGGCCAACCCCGAAACGCTCGGCCGCCTGCCGGCGGAGCAGCGCTTCCTGAACGCGGCCTTCGAGTCGTTCACGCTGCGCACGGCCGGCTTCACCGCGCTCAGCCCCGCTGGCTTCGCGGAGGCCTCGCTGTTCGTGGTGATGGGATTGATGTTCATCGGCGGCGCATCCGGATCGACCGCCGGGGGGATCAAGGTCAACACCTTCGGCCTGCTTGGCGCAGCCATCTGGTCGACCATCCGCGGCCGCCCCTCGGCAGAGGTGTTCGGGCGTCGAATCCCGCACGCCATCGTGTACCGGGCGCTGGCCGTAGCGCTGCTCTCGATCGCATTCGTGTTCCTCGTCGGACTGGGCATGGCGGTAACCAGCGAGGCGACGTTCGTGGAGGCCCTGTTCGAGGGCGTTTCAGCGTTCGGCACGGTTGGGGCCAGCACGGGAATCACGCCCGAGCTGAATGACGCCTCGCGCATCATTGCGATCGTGGGCATGTTCATCGGCCGGCTGGGACCCATCACCCTGGTGCTGGCGCTGACCGCTCGTGTGCGGCCGGTACCCTATCGGCCGGCCATCGAGACGATCCGCATCGGCTAAGGAGGAGCGGGCAGAGCATGGCGCGGCAGCAGGTGCTCGTCATCGGGCTGGGCCGGTTCGGCATGGCGGTGGCCCGAGAGCTCGAGCGGCTGGGGCACGAGGTGCTGGCGATCGACGCCAACGAGGAGGCGGTCAACGACGTCGCGCGCGAGGTGACCCACGCCGTCCAGCTGGATGCCTCGGACGAAGACGCGCTGCGCGGCGTCGGCGCGGACCAGTTTCAGGCCGCCATCGTGGCCATCAGCAGCGAGGCTGAGCCCTCGATTTTCGCCACCATGGTCCTCAAGCGGCTCGGAGTGCGGAACGTCATCGCCAAGGCGCGCGATCGGCTGCACGCGGAGATCCTGGCGCGCGTGGGTGCCGACCGCGTCATCCTGCCCGAGCAGGAGACCGGAACGCGCCTGGCCCACTCGTTCAACGTCCCAAACGTGATCGATTACCTGGACGTGGGGCCGAACTTCGGGATCGAGCGGGTACGGCCGCCCGCGTCGTTCGTGGGCAAGTCGCTGACAGAGCTGGAACTGAAGAGCCGCATGGGCGTGACGCCGATCGCACTGCGGCGCGGTCAGCAGGTCATCATCAATCCAGCGGGCGAAGAGCGGCTGGCGGCGGGGGACGAGCTGATATTGATCGGCCGGGACGACAAGCTCGAGGAGCTGCGCGGCTAGCTGCCTGGCCGGCGCTCAGTTGTCGCGGCTGATGCCGTCGCCGAGCGTGAATCGACGGAGCTCCTCCTCGGCGGCCTCGAGGGCCCGTCGCCCCTCGGCCACCAGGAACGAGGTCATCTTGCTGGAGTCCACAATCAGCAACGTGTGCCCCCGCTGGTTACGGTCGAGCACGATCCGATCCTCGCCGTGGAAGCTGATCGCCCAGTTGGCCTGCAGCTGGACCAGCTCGGCGAGCACCACCTTCTCGCTGAACGACCAATCCAGGAACGCCGCGTTGAGGGCGGCGACCACGTCCCGCAGCTGATGGGTGGTGTTGCGGCGCAGGCGCGACAGGAAGTGCAGCACGCGCAGCCGCGCAAAAGGGTCGCCGCTGCGCGCGATCTGCGGCGGGGCCAGCACGGGGTCGGGCATGCCCTGGGGCGCGTCGCCCGCCAGCAGGGCGCTTGAGCTATCGGTCACGCCGGGAGTGTGCCCCAATCGCCGCGCAGCGGGGAGCCGCGGCGCAGCGCAGGCTTGTCAGCGGCTCTTCTGCTGCCCCGGCGCGTTCGCGCGGCCGTGCCCCTGCCCGCCGCCCATGATCCAGCCGATGCCCGGATGGAGGTCCAGCTCCTTGGCGATCTCGCCCCAGCCCCTGCCGGAAGCGTGCATCGCGGCCAGGTTGCCGGTGGATCGCCCCGATGCCTGGGCCCAGGCCAGCAGGCGCACCGCGCCGCCCACGCCGTGATCCGCCGCCAGCGCGCGAAGCGTCGCGACGTCGACGTTGACGCTGGCGTTCGACAGCTTCCCGACGATTCGCTCCAGCTCGGCCTGGGTGGGCGGCCCGTCGTCGTCGGGCGAGGTCGGCTGGTGCGACGCGGCGAGTGGCGCGACCTGCTGCGGCCCTCGATCCGCCGGGGCCGCCAGGGCGGTAGCGACCACCACCAGGCCGAGCGCCGCGGCGGCGAGGATCATGCGAAGGCTCCGGCTCACGTGCGAGTTATACGCGCATCCCGGCGTTCCGCCAAGGGCCAGGGTCCTAAGGGGTTGCGCCCCGGCAACGGCCTGCGCTAGTACTCTCGGCCAGTTGGTCGCCCGCTCCGCCGCCGGTAGCCTTGGCTCGATCCGTCGCGGCGCTGCCCCGCGACCTGCACGAGACTGTGACGTGACATTCTGGAACTGGCGCCGCGGCGCGGGGACGAGCGCGACCTCCGGAACCGCCGCCGTGGCATTGGCGACCGAGCTGGCGCCGATCGAGCTGTACACCGCCGACAGCCGCATCGTGGCGTGGATCGCGGCCAGCGGAAGACGCGTGACGGACCTGCTCAACCAGGAATCCGAGCTGCGGCTGTGGCGGCCCAGCCCAGGGCCGCTCGAGGCGCCTTCGGCGCCGGCCTCCACCTCCGACGCGCCGCCCGCGAATCCCGAGACGGGCGGCGAGTGGCAGTCGCTCGGCACCGACCGCGTCATCCTGGCCATGCCGCCGGAGTGGCGCGCCAGCCGCCAGCTGCGGCTGCATCGCCGGCTGCGCCGCGTCGCGGTCCTGGCCGGGCCGTTCAGCGTCACCGGCAACCTGCACCTGGTGCCCGGCGCCGAGCCGGGGCCGGATTTCCTGCATCGGGCGCCACACTTCCTGCCGCTAACCGACGCGTACATCCTCCACAGCGGCGAGCCCCCCTTCGAGCACGTGGTCAGCGTGGTGATCGTCAACACGGCGCACGTGGTGCAGCTGCAGCCGCTCGTCTCCCTGGCCTGATCGCGCCGCACGGCCCGGCATAATCGGGCCGATGAGCAGGCTGCGCTCCAGCGTCGACGTCGGCTCCCCGCAGTTCGCCGCCAACCGCGCTGCCATGTCCGGGCTGGTGGCCGACCTTCGGGCGCGGACCGAGGCGCTGGTGGCACGCGGCGCGGCGGGCGACGAGCGATCGGTGGCCCGCCACCGGGAGCGCGGCAAGCTGCCCGTCCGAGAACGGGTGGACCTGCTGCTCGACCCGGGCAGTGCCTTCCTGGAGCTTTCGCCGCTGGCGGCGGACGGCCTGTACGACGGCGACGCGCCGGGCGCCGGCATCGTGACCGGCATCGGCCGCGTCGAGGGAGTCGACTGCGTCATCGTGGCCAACGACGCCACGGTCAAGGGCGGCACCTACTACCCGATGACCGTCAAGAAGCACCTTCGCGCCCAGGAGATCGCGGAGCAGAACAGGCTGCCGTGCATCTACCTGGTCGACTCGGGAGGGGCGTACCTGCCGTTGCAGGACGAGGTCTTCCCCGACCGCGACCATTTCGGGCGCATCTTCTACAACCAGGCGCGCATGTCCGCGGCCGGGATCCCGCAGGTGGCGCTGGTGATGGGCTCCTCCACCGCCGGGGGCGCCTACGTGCCGGCCATGTCCGACGAGACGGTGATCGTCAAGGGCACCGGCACCATCTTCCTGGGCGGCCCGCCACTGGTGAAGGCGGCCACCGGCGAGGAGGTGAGCGCCGAGGACCTCGGCGGCGCCGAAGTGCACACCGCGCAGTCCGGCGTGGCGGACCACTACGCACTGGACGACGAGCACGCCATCGCCATCGGGCGCCAGATCGTCCGCAACCTGGCCTGGCGCCGGCCGCAGGCGCCCTGGCAGCGGCTGGAGCCCGCGGAGCCATCGGTCGACCCCGAAGAGCTGTACGGCGTCGTCCCGGCCGACCCGCGACAGGCCTACGACGTTCGCGAGGTGATCGCCCGGCTGGTGGACGGCAGCGACTTCGCCGAGTTCAAGGAGCGCTACGGCGAGACGCTGGTGTGCGGATGGGCGCGCATCGACGGCTACCCGGTCGGCATCCTGGCCAACAACGGCATCCTGTTCAGCACCTCGTCGCTGAAGGGCGCCCACTTCGTGGAGCTGGCCAGCCAGCGCCGCATCCCGCTCGTCTTTCTGCAGAACATCACCGGCTTCATGGTGGGCCGCGAGTACGAGGCCGGCGGCATCGCCAAGGACGGCGCCAAGCTGGTGACGGCGGTGGCGACCACGTCGGTCCCCAAGCTGACCGTCATCATCGGGGGCAGCTTCGGGGCTGGGAACTACGGCATGGCCGGGCGTGCCTACTCGCCGCGCTTCCTGTGGATGTGGCCCAACGCGCGGATCAGCGTCATGGGCGGGCAGCAGGCGGCGCGGGTGCTGTCCACCGTGCGCGGCGGCTTCGCTACCGATGCGGAGCGTGACGCCTTCGAGGCCCCGATCCTCGACAAGTACGAGCGCGAGGGCTCGCCGTACCACTCCACCGCCCGGCTGTGGGACGACGGCGTAATCGACCCAGCGGACACGCGGCGGGTGCTGGCGCTGGGGCTCTCGGCCGCGCTCAACGCACCCATCCCCCGGTCACGGTTCGGCGTCTTCAGGATGTAGGCCGCTCCAGCGTGGTGGCGGCATGCTCGACGTAGAAGCGGACGCCCAGCGCGTCCACGCTGCGCGGCATCTCGACTTCGGCTGCGAGCACCACCGCCGCCGGGAGGTCCGTCTCGTGGTTCGGCACCAGGCGGATGACGTGCGGCCCGACGTTGGTCACCGCCAGGTCGGCGACGGCCCAGAACTCGAGGCCGAGCTGCGCGCCGTACTCGGCCGCCAGGCCGGGCGGGTCCGAGGTCGCGATGTCCAACCGGACCAGCTCGACCGGCGAGCCGATGGGGTGGCGCTGGGCGCGCCGCTGCGCGAGTGCCTCCGTGCTCCACTCGGCGCCGACGTTGGCGTGGCGGATCACGAACGGCGGCGCGTCCGGTCCGAGGCGCTCGAAGGTTGCCGTCCACCACTCCACCGCCTCGCCGTCGGGCCGGCTGCGGCTGCCACGCACCGGCTCGGCGATGGAGCTGCCGTTGGCCCTGAGCTCGGCGGCGGTGACCTCCAGCGCGTCGTCGACCAGGGCGTAGGTCGCAAGGCCGCCGCCCGCCTCCAGAGCCCGAAGCGCGGCCGCGCCGATCGGCCGCTCACCGGCGAGCCGCTGGTCGTCGACGGCGAGGAGCTCGAGGTACGCCTCGCCCAGGAACGCGATGCGGTTCGACGTGCCGGCGTCGGGGTGCCGTCCCCCGGCGCTGCATGCCAGCCCGACCGACTCGGTCAGCTCCGCCTGTGCGACATCCAGGTCGGGGACGGCGATAACGAGGTGATCGATGCCGCGCAGCATGGACCGATGCTAACGCCGCCGATGGTAGGCTGCGATGGATGGCCCTCGAACGTCCCGCCCCGGGATCGCACGACCGCGGAACCCCGTCCGGCACCCTCGAGGAGTCGGCCGCGGCCATCTTCGAGGCCATGCTCGCGGCGCGCGACGAAGAGGGACGCGGCGAGCGCGACGGCGCCGCGTTGCGGGGCTTCTACCGCGCGTTGATGAGCGGCATCCTCCTGCTCCCGGTTCCCCCCGACCACGGCGTCGAGGCCCGCGACGCGCTGGCCGCCGCGGTGAACGACGACGCCGAGGTCGAGATCAGCGTGATGCTGGCCGCGGACGCCGACGGGCAGCCGATCAGCGTCTGCTTCGCCTCCTACGCCGCGCTGTCCGCCTGGGCTCCGCGCGGGACGGCGACGCTGCCGCTGCCAGCGCGCATCGCGGTCGGCAACATGGCGGCCGCCAGGACGCCGGCCATCATGGACCCCGCCGGACCGATCCCCTACCGCTTCGAGCCCGACGAGCTCGCCGCTCTCGCCGCCGGCCGCGTGCCGGGCTCGGATGCGCCTCTGTTCGACACCCCACCCGCCCGCTCGCTGAGGCTGCGCCTGCCCGGCGCCGAGGCGCTGTCGCTGGAGGCCTCGCTGGCGGAATCGCTGCGCGCGACGGACGTCGACGCTGCCTGGCTGGTCGAGTCGGAAAGCGACGGGCGTCGCCGCCTGCTGCTGGGCCTGGTCGGGAAGGACGGCGCCGCCGCGACGGTGGACGTCCCCGACGGCACCGACGTGGTCTGGCTCGAGGAGCCGCTCCTGGGCTCGGTGCGCGCGGTGGCCGAGCCGTTCTACCGCCGCCGCTCGTGAGCGGCCTGCTGCGCCTGGAGCGGACGGGCGCCGCCGGCCGCGTGGCGCGCGTCACGCTGGCTCGGCCCGAGGTGCGCAACGCTTTCAACGCCGAGCTCATCGATGAGCTGCACCGGACCTTCGAGGCTCTATCGGCCGAGCCGGCGGACGCGCTGCGGGCCGTGGTACTGGCGGGCGACGGCGAGGCGTTCTGCGCCGGCGCCGACGTGGAGTGGCAGCGCCGCGCCATGGGCCTGGGCTTCGAGGAGAACAAGGCCGACGCGGGCCGGCTGCAGGCCATGCTGCGCGCCATCGACGAGTCGCCGGCACCGGTCGTGGCGCGCGTGCACGGCGCGGCGCTGGGCGGCGGCATGGGACTGTGCGCCGTGGCGGACGTGGTGCTGGCCACCAGCGCCACGCGCTTCGGGTTCACCGAGACGAAGCTCGGCATCCTGCCCGCCATCATCAGCCCCTTCGTGCTGGCACGCATCGGCGAGGGCCACGCGCGCGCCCTCTTCCTGACCGGCGAGCGCATCGACGCGGAGCGGGCGCTCCGCGTCGGCCTGGTGCACGAGCTCGCGGCCGACGACGCCGCGCTGGATGGGTCCGTCGAGCGCGTCCTCGGCGAGCTGCTATCCGCGGGGCCGAACGCCGTGCGCGAGGCCAAGGCGCTGATTCGAGCCCGCCGCTCGAACCGACCCGACGACTTCGCGTCGCAGGCGCTCGAAGTCGCCGCTCGGCAGCGCGTCTCGCCCGAGGGCCAGGAGGGGCTCGGCGCGTTCCTCGAGAAGCGCGCGCCGTCCTGGCGCGGCTGATCGGGCGACTGCGACAATCGCGACATGGACGACGGCACCCTGACGCCGCGCCAGGCCGCGGACGAGCTGGGCGTCACCGTGCGGACGGTGCAGCGCTGGGTCGCCGCGGGCCGGCTGCCGGCAAGACGCGTCGGCGGACGCCTTCGCCTGTCGCGTTCGTCGCTGGCCGCCATGCGGGCGGAGGGCGCCGCTGTCGCCGGCCGACCGCTTCGCCGGCTCCTGATCGCGAATCGCGGCGAGATCGCAGTCCGCGTGGCTCGCACGGCAGCCGCGATGGGGGTGGAGGTGGTGGCGATCCACACTCGCGAGGATCGCCCCCCGACCGGCGTTGACCGCACCTTCCAGGTGCCCAGCTACCTCGACGCCGAGGCCGTCGTGGCGGCGGCCGTCGAGGCCGGCGCGGAGGCCGTCCATCCGGGCTACGGCTTCCTTGCCGAGAACCCCGCGTTCGTCCACGCGGTGACCGCCGCCGGGCTGCGGTGGGTCGGCCCGCCGGCCGACGCCATCGCGGCGATGGGCGACAAGGCCGCGGCACGGACCACCGCGGCCGCGCACGGCGTCGCGGTGCTCCCCGGCTACGACGGACCCGATCAGGACGATGCGACGCTGATCGCCGCGGCCCACCGCATCGGCCTGCCGTTGCTGGTGAAGCCCTCGGCCGGCGGTGGTGGCAAGGGGATGCACCTCGTCCGAGGCGCGGACGAGCTGCCCGACGCCCTGGCCGCGGCCCGGCGCGAGGCTGAGCGCGCCTTCGGCGACGCGCGCCTCATCCTGGAGCGGTTACTCGACGGTGCCCGTCACGTGGAGGTGCAGGTGCTCTTCGACGCCGAGGGGGCCGGCGTGCACCTTGGCGAGCGCGACTGCTCCGCGCAGCGGCGCAACCAGAAGATCGTCGAGGAGGCCCCCGGCCCCGCGGTGGATGCGGCCCTGCGCGAACGCATGGGCCAGGCCGCGCTGCAGGTGGCGCGTGCGGTTGGCTACGTCAGCGCCGGGACCGTCGAGTTCCTGCTCGACGACGCCGGCCAGTTCTACTTCCTGGAGATGAACACGCGCCTCCAGGTAGAGCATCCGGTGACCGAGGCGGTGACCGGCCGCGACCTGGTGGCCGACCAGCTGCGCATCGCGGCGGGCGAACCGCTCGGCTTCACGCAGCGGGCCGTGCAGCTGAGCGGCCACGCGGTCGAGGCGCGCCTGTACGCCGAGGATGCCGAGAACGGCTTCCTGCCCGCCACTGGATCGGTCGTGCACCTCCGCTGGCCGGAGGGCGTCAGAGTGGACACGGCGCTGCGCCCCGGCGACGAGGTCACCGACCGCTACGACCCCATGCTGGCGAAGCTGATCGCCCACGGTCGCAGCCGCGCCGAGGCGCTGGAGCGGCTGACCGCCGCGCTGGGCGAGACCGAGGTGCTGGGCGTGCGCACCAACCTGCGCTTCCTCCGCTGGCTGCTGGACCAGCCGGTCATGCGCGGCGGGGAGATGCGCACCGACACGGTGGGCGCCATGGCCCTGCCCGCTCCGCCATCGCCGTCCGACGCGGCGTGGCGGGCGGTGGCTGCGGCGGCCGTCGCCGGCGGCCTGGCGCCCGACGGGGCCTGGGGCGGCGGCTGGCGCCTCAACCAGACTCCGTCGCTGCGCCTGGAGCACGGCGGCGAGACTCGCAGCGTGGTCGTCGCACGCGACCCGACCTCGGCGATCGATCTCCCCCTCGCGAGTGTTCCGACCACCCGAACACTGCACCTCGGGGTCGAGGGCCAGTCGCTCGAGTTTCGGCTCGCCGACGCGCCCACGGTCGAGGAGGCGGCACTCCGCGCATCGGTCATCGGGCAGGAGGGGGCGGTCCTGGCGGCCCCCATGCCGGGGCGGGTCATCGCCGTGCGGGTTGCGGAGGGCGCCACGGTCGGCGAGCGCGAGCCGGTGGTCATCCTGGAGGCGATGAAGATGGAGCACGCCGTTCTTTCGCCGCTGGCTGGGCGCGTGGCGCGCCTGGCGGTGGTCGAAGGTCAGCAGGTCCAGCGCGGCGATGTCCTGGCCGAGGTGTCGGCCTAGGATGGGCGCCCGATGACCGCGGTCGACGTGCGCATCTGCGAGGTCGGGCCGCGCGACGGCCTCCAGGCCGAAGCAACCGTGGTCTCCACCGACGACAAGCTGCGCTTCATCGGCCTCCTTGCCGATGCCGGCCTGCGCGAGATCGAGGCGACCTCCTTCGTGTCAGCTCGGGCCCTTCCACAGCTGGCCGACGCGGACGAGCTCATGGGCCGGCTCGATCGGCGGGTCGGCGTGCGGTACCCGGTGCTGGTCCCGAACGTCCGCGGGCTGGAGCGCGCCATCGCGGCCGGGGTCGAGGCCGTGTGCCTGTTCACCGCGGCCACCGAGTCCTACGTGCGCCACAACATCGGCATGGGCATCGACGACTCGCTGGCCGCCTTCGCGCCGATCGCCGACGAGGTGCGCCGCCGTGGCTGGTGGTTGCGTGCCTACGTCAGCACGGCATTCGGCTGCCCGTACGAGGGCGAGGTGCAGCCATCGGCGGTCGCGGCCATCAGCGCTCGGCTGCTGGAGCTGGGCGTCGACGAGCTCGCGATCAGCGACACGCTCGGCGTCGCCGCGCCCGCCGACGTCAGGCGGGTGCTTGACGCGCTCCGCGCGGCGGGCATCGGGCCCGAGCTCATGGCCCTCCACCTGCACGACACGCGCGGCACCGCGCTGGCGGGCGTGATGGCGGCGCTGGAGGCGGGGGTGTTTGCTTTCGACGCCGCTGCGGGCGGGACCGGTGGCTCGCCGTTCGCGCCGGGAGCGGCTGGCAACCTGGCGACCGAGGACCTGGTGTACCTGCTCGACCGCCAGGGCCTGCGGCACGGCGTGGACCTTGACGGGGTCCTGCGCGCGGCGCGCTTCATCGGCACCGCGCTGGGCAAGGAGGAGCTGGGCAGCAAGGTTGGGCGCGCCGGCGGCTGGCCGCGGGCTGGCCTGCTCGCCTAGCATGCGTCCGATGCAGCCGACCCCGGCGGAGCCGCGTCCCGAGCCGTCTTCCGAGCCTTCTTCAGAGCCGCGCCCTCTCATCCTCGATGTCGACACCGGCATCGACGACATGGTGGCCATCCTGATCGCCGCCACCGCGCCGGAGCTCAACCTGCGGGGAGTGACCTGCGTGGCCGGCAACGTCGAGATCCACCACGTGGCGCGCAACACCGGCAAGATCCTGCAGATGGTCGGGCGGGCCGACGTCCCGGTCAGCATCGGCGCCGCCCGCCCGCTGCGCCGCCGCCTGCGGACCGCGCCCGAGACGCACGGGCCGACCGGCACCGGCTTCGTGGAGCTGCGCGGCGAGGACCGCAAGCTGGGGAGCACCGAGTTCACGCCCATCCCCGCGCCCCGCTACCTGGGCGCGCACGTGAAGCGGCACCCGGGCGAGGTCACGGTGCTGGGACTGGGACCGCTCACGAACCTGGCGGCCGCCTCGCTCGCCGGGGTGGACCTGGCGGACGGGGCGCGCGACGTGGTGTGGATGGGCGGCACCCTCGAGGAGCGCGGCAATACCACCGAGACCGGCGAGTGGAACGCCTGCGTCGACCCCGAAGCGGCCGAGGCGTGCCTGCGCACGGGGGCCATCCGGCGCCTCTTTCCGCTGGACGCGACCCAGGACGTGGTCTTCACCATGGACGACTTCGGCTCCCTGCCGGAGACCCGCCTGGCGCGGGTCGTACGCGACGCGATCCGCTTCTACGTCGGCTTCCATCGCCAGGCCGATGGCATCGACGGGTGCTACCTCCACGACCCGGTGACCCTCATCGGCGGCGTGCTGCGCCCCGAGCTGGTCTCCGACTCGACGAGCGAGCGACTGGCGTGTGACACGAGCGCCGACCCGTACGTGGCCGGCAGCCTGTACCGCTACGACGCCGCCGATCGGCGTCCGGTGAACGTGGCGGTCGACATCGACGCGGACGCGATGAAGGCCGAGCTGCTCGGCCGGCTGGCGGCCGCTGTGGCCTGACGGGCAAACTTGGCAGGCGACGCTCACCTGCTGTGCTGGAGGGGATGAGGAGGAGCCAATGTACCGGCGCTGGATACGGATCCTGGCCGCGGTGGTGGCCTTTGCGATCCTCGCCGCCGGCGGCCTGCTGATCTTCGGGCGCATCGACCCAGGCGATCCGGACCCGGTCTTCTTCGCCTTCGGCAACGCGGCGAACGTGCTGGCGCTGGTGCTGGCCATTGCGCTGCTGGGCGGCATCGCGACGTACCTGGGAGTCGAGTACGCCCAGACCGGCAGGCTCGACTCGGTCGCCAGCCAGTTCACGACCCGAACGTTCGTGCTCATCCCGTTCGCGATCGCGCTCAACATCATCCTGGGGCAGACGGTGGTGGCCGCGCTGAAGCTTCCCATCTACCTCGACTCGATCGGCACCATCCTGGTCGGTGTGCTGGCCGGACCCATCGCCGGCGCGCTGACCGGCTTCCTGGCCAACCTGCTGTGGGCGTATGTCATCCCGCCACCCTTCCAGTACCCGCCGGCCGCGGCCTTCGCCGTCGTGGCTGCGGTCATCGGCCTGCTGGCCGGCAGCTACGCGCGCCTTGGATTCCTCAGGCCGCGCACGGATCGCGCGGCGGGTGAGCTGGTGGTCGGCGGCGTCGTGGGCGCCGCGCTGGTCGTGGGCCTGGCGGTCCTGGGCTTCATCGGCTACCGGACCTTTCTCGGCGCGGTGGGCGGTGGTGACCCCAGCCTGACGCCCACGCCGAACAACCCGGCGTTCGACTCTCCGCTGTTCATCGTTCTCGGCTGGCTGGCGATCGCGCTGGTGGCCGCCACGGTGGTAGGCCTGGCGGCGCTGCTGGTCGTGCGACGAGACCTCACGGCGACCTACGTCATCGTGTGCGGCATGCTCACCGGCATCGTCGCCGCGCTGATCAGCGCACCCATCGCGGCGGGCGTCTTCGGCGGCGTGACCGGCGCCGGCACGGACTTCCTGGTAGCGGCGTTCCGCCAGGCCGGCATCGACCTGCGGCTGGCCACCCTGGGCCAGGGCCTGATCAGCGATCCGATCGACAAGGTGACGACCTTCTTCATCGTCTATCTCATCGTCAGCGCCATGGCCACCCGGACCAAGGCGCGTTACCCGCAGGGAGAGCGCCTCGTCGAAACCGGCATGGCGGCGCGGGAGGGCGCCGCCTGACCCAGCCCAAAGAACAGACGGCCTACCGCCGGCTCAACCCGCTGACCAAGCTCCTCGCCGCGCTGGTCGTAACGGCGGCGGCGCTGGTCACCAGCGGCATGCTGGCGCCGGCGCTGCTGGTGGTGGTCGGTGTCCTGGCGCCGGCCACCGCCGCCCGCACCGTGTCGACCC
This sequence comes from Candidatus Limnocylindria bacterium, assembly GCA_036258735.1. GTDB lineage: Bacteria > Chloroflexota > Limnocylindria > QHBO01 > QHBO01 > JAPSGM01. Next base: position 1,224 of record DATADC010000040.1, on the reverse strand, counting down.
TGGTCCGCACGGCGCTCCTTCTGACGCTACCCCTTGCGGTGAGCATCCTGCTGGTCAACGTCCTCTTCTTCCCGGGCGGCCGGGAAGTGATCTTCTCGCTCGGACCGGTCCGCGCCACCGCCGAGGGCCTGGCGTTCGCCATCGAGACCCTCCTGCGCCTGGCCGCCATCTCGGGCGCCATCACCCTCTTCTACCTGACCACGCCGCCGGGCGAGCTCGCGCTCGACCTCGAGCACCGCGGCGTGCCGGCCCGCCTGACCTTCATCATCCACGCCGCGGTCCAGATGGTGCCTGCCATGGTCGAGCGCGCAGAGGCCATCACCGCGGCTCAACGGGCCCGCGGCCTGGATACCGAGGGCAGCCTCTGGAAGCGGCTCCGCGGCGTGCTGCCGCTGGCCGGCCCGGTCCTGCTGGGGTCGATCGCCGAGGTGGAGGAGCGCACGATGGCGCTCGAGGCGCGCGGCTTCACCCGGCCCGGCCGGCGCACCCTCCTGTGGCACCCGCCCGACTCGAGCCGCCAGGCGCTGGTCCGATGGCTCCTGGTGGCGGCCGTTCCCGCCCTCGTGGCCGCGCGCGCCAGCGGGCTCCTCGACCGGGTGGGCTGAGGCCGTGCTTGCGCTGGAGTCGGTCACATATCGCTACGCCGGGGCGGCGCGACCATCGCTGCACGAGGTGAGCGTCGCCTTCGCCGACGGCGAGGCGGTCGGCATCGTGGGGCGCTCAGAGGCCGGGAAGACGACGCTCTGCCTGGTCGCCGGTGGAATCGCGCCGCGGGCGGTGGGCGGGACACTCACCGGTCGGGTGTTGCTCGACGGCGAGGACACCGCCCCCGAGCCGATGCACGCCCTGGTGGGTCGCATCGGGATCGGGTTCTCAAGCCCGGCGACGCAGCTCTCCGGAGTTGCGGCCACGGTGTACGAGGAGGTGGCGTTCGGGCCGATGAACCTGGGCCTGCCGCGCCCCGACGTCGTCGAGCGCACGGAGTCGGCGATCGGCGCGCTGCGTATCGAGGCCCTCGCCGCGCGCGACCCGCGTCGGCTGTCCGGCGGACAGCAGCAACTCGTGGCTATCGCCGGCCTGCTGGCCCTACGGCCGGCGCACCTAGTGCTCGACGAGCCGACCGCGCAGCTCGATCCGGCCGGCACGCGGCTGATCGGCGACGCGTTGCAGCGCCTTGCCGGCGAGGGCGCGACGATCCTGGTCGCCGAGCAGAAGACCGACCTC
>DATADC010000039.1:0-2629 GCA_036258735.1 Candidatus Limnocylindria bacterium | reverse complement strand
GAGCGCAACTGCTACGCGCGCGGCGGGCCGTCTCCGGCGCGATGGGGCGCGTCTCACCGAATAAGCTGGGTGAGGACATCGCGGTGCCGCGCAGCGCTATCCCGGCCATGGTGCGGCGCGTGCGCGAGATCGCGACCGAGTACGACCTGCTGATCCCCGTCTTCGGCCATGCCGGCGACGGCAACCTGCATCCCAACATCCTGTTCGACCGGCGCGATGTGGCACAGGTGCAGCGAGTCGAGGGGGCCGCCGCGGCCATCTTCCGGACGGCGCTGGAGCTGGGCGGGACGCTCAGCGGCGAGCATGGCATCGGCACGCTCAAGCGCGAGTTCCTGGAGGACGACCTGGGGCCGGTCGCGGTTGACCTGATGCGCCGCATCAAAGCCGCCCTGGACCCGAAGGGCCTGCTCAACCCGCACAAGATCTTCCCCGAGCGGCCGGCGCACGATAAGACCGGCTTTCTGACCTCGCTGCCGACGTTGTGAGCGATAGGCAGTGGCTAGTGGCTAGTGGCTAGTGACCAGTAGGGGCGCCCGGACAGGCGATGAGCAGTAGCACGTGTCGCTGGCGCCGCTGGGCGGACCCGTGCCAACGATTGAGCCGATACGGCCGCAGTAGGGGCACAGCACGCTTGTCCCTACTAGTGCATCATCAAGCGACATTTTCGGGAATCGACAGATGTGGTTCGTAGGGACAGCCGAAGTAAGCGCACACCCGCTCGGCCAGTTCGCCGGCTGGCAGCAGGCGATCGGGCTCGGCGACGTTGCGCTTGCCGTGGCTCCAGTGCGGCTCGAGCGGGTTGAGCCAGGGGCTCTTCGTTGGCAGCAGGCAACTGACGATGCGCACCCCCTCGCCCGTCTGCTTGACCTGCCGGTTGTGCGCTCGGAACCAGTCGCGCACGTGCTGACTGATGTGCCAGGAGGCATTGTCCCACACCAGCAGCAGTGCCGTCTTGCCCTCGCCAGCCAGCCGTTCGGCGCACCAGGCCAGGAATTGCGTCGTGAGCGCGCTGACCGGCCGGCCGGTGACAAAGCGCAGCCAGATGGCAGCGGTGTCGGGGCGCAGCAGCCCATAGCAGGCCAGCGCCTTCGGATCAGGGTCATCGGGCGCGACCGTCTGCTCCACCAGCCGCAACGGCTGGTCTGGCTCGGTCCAGGTGTGCACCGCCGGGTGGGCCAGCCGACTCCACCAGGTCTCGTCCTGGAAACCCAGGACCCAGTCCGGATGAGTCGCCGCCCAGCGGATCAGCCGCTCGCGCCGTCTTTTTTTCGGGCGTACTCCGGGTCGGGGCTGGTGATCCAGCGCTTGGCGCGCTTCCAGCCAATGCCCAGGCGCTTGAGCGCGGTGCGGATGGTCTCGTCGGAGACCCGCTCGGCCGTGATGCCCTCGGCGAAGCTGACCTCGGCGGCCAAGGCCAGCGTCCAGACGCTGGTCGGCTTGCCAAACAGCCGCGGGCTCTGGTGCAGTAGCGCGCGCAGCTTCTCCAAGGCTGCGGCATCCAGCTTGGCGCGGCTGGTCTTGGGCCGCGTCGAGCCCCGCGTCAAACAGCCCTCCAGCCCTGTGGCCTCGAAGGTGCGGATAACGTTGCGCACAGTCTGGTCGTCGCACCCCAGCAGAGCGGCAATGCGCGGTGCCCGTTCGCCGCGGGCACTGGCCAGCAGGATCTGGCAGCGGCGGAGGATAAACGGGTCCTGGGAGCGTAAGCCGGCCTCCACCCGGCGGCGCTCCTCCTCGGTCAGAGGACGGACAAAGATGGGGCGTCTCATACGGACCAGTATACATGCGCCACCACCATTCCCGAAAGACTAGCTTGGAAGTGCACTAGGGACCGTCACTCGACAGCCGACGGCGGGCGACGAACACGTACTCGCGGCTGTCATCGCCGAATGGCTCGCCGGGGAAGCCGCCGTAGAGCGCCTCCACCTGCAGGCCGGCCACGTCGAGGAGCCCGAGCCACTCGTTCTTCGTGGCCCACCACAGGGAGCTCGTCGCGCCGTCGTCGAGCACGATGTCGATCCGGTTGTCGCCCACGGCGTACTGGATCGTGTGCGGCACGGGCTCGTCCTGGTGCTGGCCATCGAGGCGCGCGGCGATCCGGTGGTCGAAGGCAAAGGCGTTCCAGGCGAACCGCCCGTCCGGCCGCAGCGCGGCGGCGACGCGCTCGAAGGTGCGCCGGCGGTCGGCCCAGGTCGGCAGGTGCAGGAGGGCGCGGAACGGGCAGTAGATCAGCGCCGCCGGCTCGTCGAGGGTGAGGGCGCGCATGTCGCCCTCGCGCAGGTCGAGCGCCACGCCCGCCTCGGCCGCACGGGCACGGGCGTGCGCAAGCATCGCCGGCGACGAGTCGATGCCGATTACGCGCTGGCCGGTCGCCTGCGCCACCGGGATCGCCACCCGCCCGTTCCCGATCGCCAGCTCGACCAGAGGCCCGTCGGCCCGGCGCGCAAGCTCGACGTAGAAGGCAACGTCGGCCGTCATGGAAGCCGACCACTCCTCGTAGCGGTCCGCGAACGCCTCGTCCCAGCTCATCGGCAGCTACCTCCATGCTCGAGCGTGTCCGGCGAATCGCCCGCCGCGCCGCATCGTCAGACGGTCAAGAACGTGTACGACCCGATGATCGTTTTCTGCCACG
>DATADC010000038.1:0-38435 GCA_036258735.1 Candidatus Limnocylindria bacterium | reverse complement strand
GCGCTCGTATCATGCGCCCATGCGACCGTCGGCGGCGGACCCAGACGCGTTCCGGGCGCTGCCCAAGGCGGAGCTCCACCAACACCTCGACGGCTCGCTGCGACCCCAGACCGCCGTGGAGCTGGCCACCGATGCCGGCATGCCGCTGACCGCCGACGACGCGGTCCGCCGCATGGTGGCGCCGGCCCACGGCGCGAGCCAGGCGGAGCTGCTTGCCTTTTTCGACCTGCCGATCTCGCTGCTCCAGACCGGCCCGGCGCTGCGGCGCGCGGCCGCGGAGCTGGTGCATGACCTGGCGGACGATGGGGTCCGGTACGCCGAAATCCGTTGGGCGCCACGCCTGCACCTGGAGCGAGGCCTGTCGGTGAGCGAGGTGATCGAGGCGGTGGCGGCCGGCGTGGCGGACGGCCGCGCGCGGGTGGAGCCCGCGCGGTGCCCACTGGTTGGGCTGATCGTGACCGCCATGCGGTCGCACCCGCCGGGTGCCAACGTCCTGCTGGCGCGCAGCGCCGCCGAGTTCGGCGCCCCGGTGATCGGCTTCGACCTCGCCGGGCTCGAGAGCGAGTACCCCGCGCCCCCGCACGCCGCCGCTTTTAGGGCGGCCGCAGAAGGTGGCCTGGCGCTGACCGCGCACGCCGGCGAGGTGCGCGGTCCCGAGCGCGTGCGCGAGGTGCTCGCCTTCGGCGTGAGGCGCGTCGCGCACGGGGTGACCGCCATCGAGGATCCGGAGCTGGTCGCGACCCTTCGCCACGACGGCACCACCCTGGACCTGTGCCCGACCTCGAACGTGCAGGCGGGGGTGGTCCAGTCGCTGGAGCTGCACCCGCTGGCGCGGCTGCATCGGGCAGGCGTTAGCGTCACGCTTTCGACCGACGACCGCACGGTCACCGGCATCACCCTCAGCCAGGAGTACGCCCGCGTGACGAGCGCGCTGGCGCTGACCGCCGGCGAGCTGCGCGACATCGCCGTCAACGCCTTCCGCCGCGCGTTTGCCGCGCCGGCGCTGCTGCGCGACGCCCTGGCCGATGCCGAGGCGGCGTGGGGCGCCTGGGCGTCGGCGGCCATCAGCTGAGCGAGACGCCCAGCACGGCGGCGACCGCCCCCGGATCGGGCGCCACGCGGTCCGGCACGCGATCCCCGTCGAGCGCCGTTACCGAGCCCGGCTCGGCCACGCCAGTGAGGACCAGGATCGATGGAATGCCCGCGCGACGGGCGGCCGGCACGTCCGCGTCGGGGTTGTCGCCGACGACCACCGCGTCCCGTGCGGGCACGCCCGCGCGCTCCAGGATGGCCTGGAACATGGCGGGCTGCGGCTTGCCGATGACCAGTGGGTCGACGCCGGTGGTGGTGGCCAGCGCGGCGACGATGGCGCCGGCGCCGGGGACGAAGCCCTCGGGCGTCGGATAGCGCACGTCGGCGTTGGTCGCCACGAAGCGCGCACCCTGGCGGATGGCGGCCGCGGCGATGCCCAGCCGGCGGTAATCGATGTGGCGGTCGAGCCCGGTGACGACCGCGTCGTAACGCGTCGCCAGGGGAGCGCCGTTCCAGCGGGGCGGCGCGGCGTCCGGCGCCCAGGTCACCTTGAAGCCGCCGCGCTCGAGCTCGGCGAGCAGTCCCGACGCTCCCACGGCCAGGATGGTGCGCACCTGGGGCAGGTGGGCCTGGAGGTGCTGCACAGTGGCGGAGCTGGAGGTCACGATCTCCTCGACGCCGGTGACGATCCCGTGGCCCGCCAGCCGCGCCACGTACTCCTCGCGCGTGGCCTGCGAGTTGTTGGTGGCGAAGCGCACCAGGCGGCCATCTCGTCGCAGGGCGGCGACCAGCCCCGACGCTCCGGGAATGGCCTGGTCGCCACGGTAGATGACCCCGTCGAGGTCGAAGATGACCAGGCGAATGCCGGTCAGCCGGGCACTCATGCGGCGGCATGATAGGCGCGATGGTGGCGCCCTCCGACGCCGGCTCGCGCGCCGGCGCGCGTCGATATTGAGTCGCGTCGATCTCAAGCGCTATGATGCCGCCGATTCCGCGCCGGGCTCTCGCCGCCCGCGCGCGTTCGGAGGCGCCGCGGACGCGCGGACCCATCGGTGCAGAGGAGACCGTTCATGCCAAGGCATCCCACCTTCGCCTACGGGGCGCTACTCGCCGTTCTGGCGCTGGTGACCTCGGCCTGCACGGGCGGCAGCCCCGGAGCGCAGCCGTCGGGGTCCCAGTTGGGGGCGGGAGCCAGCCAGGCGCCCGTCGGGCTGGCCGCCTGCGGCGAAGAGGACAGCGGGGACGCGTTCCTGATCGGCGGGGTGACCGACGTCGGGCAGCTGGAGGACAAGTCGTTCAACGAGGGCGGCTGGTGCGGCACCATCGCCGGGGCCACCGCCGTCGGCGGATCGGCCGAGGTGATCGTGACCGAGGACCCGGCCGACTACGCCAACAACATGCAGACCTTCATCGACCAGGACTACGACATGATCGTGACCTATGGGTTCGCCCTCGGCAACGCGACGACCATCGCGGCCAAGGAGAACCCCGAGGTCAACTTCATCGGCCTGGACCAGCCGGTGTGCGTGGACGAGAACGGCGACCCGGATCCGACGTTCGCCTGCGCCGGCGACGCAGCGGAGCTGTTGCCGAACTATCAGGGCCTGATCTTCAACGAGGCGCAGGCTGGCTACCTGGCCGGCATCGTGGCCGGCACCATCACCGAGTCGGGTGTCATCGGTGCGGTCGGCGGCATCGACACCATCCCGGCCGTCGTGTCCTATATCGGCGGCTACGTCAACGGCGCGAAGTCGGTGAACCCCGAGGTGGAGGTCCTGGTCTCCTACGTGTCGGACGACATCACCACGGCCTTCAACGATCCCACGACGGGACGCTCGCTGGCCGAGCAGATGATCGGCCAGGACGCGGACGTGATCTTCCAGGTCGCCGGCCTCTCCGGCCAGGGCTCGCTGGAGGCCGCCTGCGACGCCGACGCCTACGGCATCGGGGTCGACACCGATCAAGCGCTGGCGCTGCCCAACCTGACCTGCATCGTTACCAGCGCCGAGAAGAAGCTGGTGGACGCGGTCAGCGAGGCGATCCAGCGCGTGGCAGACGGGTCGGCCGTGGGTGGCACGCTGCTGCTGGACGCGTCCTCCGAACCGCCGAAGGTCGGCGTTTCGCCATTCCACAACCATCCCGAGCTCCTCACTGCCGACCTCCAGGGACAGCTCGACGAGGCGACCGAGACGATGGCGTCGGGTGACCTCGACCCGTGCTCCGGGGAGGGGGTCTGCGGAGCTCCATTCGAGCAGGACTAGAGCACCGCGCACCTCATGACCAGAGGCGGGCCCATGCGGGCTCGCCTCTCGTCGTATCGGGAGCCGATGGCGTAGCAGCGTTCGACCGATGACCTCAGCAGCGGTTCGGCCCGCGCTCGAGATGCGCGGCATCACCAAGCGCTACCCGGGCGTCGTGGCCAACGACCACATCGACCTGCAGGTCCGGCGCGGGGAGATCCATGCCCTGCTCGGGGAGAACGGCGCCGGGAAGTCGACGCTGATGAACATCCTCTACGGCCTCGCGGAGCCGGACGAGGGCGAGATCCTGCTGGACGGTGCGCCGGTCACGATCCACGGGCCGGTCGACGCGATCAGGCGTGGCATCAGCATGGTTCACCAGCACTTCATGCTGGTGCCGGTGCTGAGCGTCGCCGAGAACATCCTGCTGGGCGACGAGCGGATGGCGAACCCGATCTTCCTCGACCGTGCCGGCGCGCACGTCCGCATCCGCGAGCTCGGCAGGCAGTTCGGTTTCATCGTCGATCCGGAGGCCCGGGTCGGCTCGCTGTCGGTCGGCTGGCAGCAGCGTGTCGAGATCCTCAAGGCGCTCTATCGCAGCGCCCAGATCCTGGTGCTCGACGAGCCCACGGCCGTGCTCACGCCACAGGAGACGCGGGAGATCTTCAACGTGCTGCGCCAGCTCACCACCGAGCTGCGAACGTCGATCATCTTCATCAGCCACAAGCTGAACGAGGTCCTGGAGATCGCGGATCGCATCACCGTCATCCGTCGTGGCCGCGTGGTCGGCACGAGGCTGCCCGGCGAGACGACCGAGGAGGACCTCGCGGAGCTGATGGTCGGTCGTGATGTCGAGCTGTCGGTCGACCGCGGAGAGAGCTCGCCGGGAGATGCCGTTCTCGCCGTCGAGGACGTCCGGGTCGCCGACGACCGTGGGCACGAGGTCGTCCACGGCGTCACCTTCGACGTTCGCGCGGGAGAGATCTTCGGCATCGCCGGCGTGGCTGGCAACGGACAGGACGAGCTGGTGGAGGCGATCACCGGGCTGCGGCGAGTCACCTCGGGGCGGATCTCGCTCCAGGGCCGCCACGTTAGCGGCGCGTCGCCGCGGCAGCTGCACCAGGCGGGCGTCGGCTTCGTCCCCGCCGACCGGCACCGGTACGGCCTGGTGCTGAGCTTCCCGATCACCGACAACCTCGTCCTCAACGACTACTACGGCCCACCGTACGCCCGCGGCCTGGTTCGCGACGACGACGCCATCCTCGAGCATGCGAACGCTGCGATCGCCGAGTACGACGTGCGCACGCCGTCTGCGACCGTCCCGGCCGGGACGTTGTCGGGCGGCAACCAGCAGAAGTGCGTGGTCGCCCGGGAGCTGGACCGCGACCTGCGCCTGCTGGTGCTCGACCAACCCACGCGCGGCCTCGACGTGGGCAGCATCGAGTTCATCCACCGGCAGGCGGTGGATCGCCGCAACGACGGCACGGCGATCCTTCTGGTGTCCGCCGAGCTCGACGAGGTCCTCGAACTGGCCGACCGCATCGGTGTGCTCTACCGCGGCGAGATGGTCGCCGTCCTCGACGCCCGGACCGCCGATCGCGAGGAGATCGGCCTGCTCATGGCGACCGGCGGAAAGCTGAGCGTCGACGAGGCGACGCGCGACATGCGGGTCGACCTGGAGTCACCGGCATGAGCGGTGCTCCGGCGGCCAGTGCGGTGCGACGTCCGCGCTCACTGCTGGCGCGTCTGGTCTCGCTCTCGATCGTGCCGCTGGCCGCCGTGCTGGGCGGCCTCTTCGTCGGCGGCGTGATCATCTTCGTGTCCGGGTTCGCGACCGGCGAGGTGGACCCGCTGCTCCCCTTCGCCGCGTACGGCAGCCTCCTCCAGGGCGCGTTCGGCAGCGTGCGCGGCGTGCTGTTCACGATCGTGACGGCCACGCCCCTGATCCTGGGTGGCATGGCGGTGGGCCTGGGCTTCAAGGCTGGCCTGTTCAACATCGGTGCGCAGGGCCAGTTCCTGATGGGAGCCATGGCCTCGGCCGGCGTGGGAGCTGCTGTCGCCGGCGCGCCGCCGCTCGTCGCCATCCCCGTGGCGGTTGCTGCCGGAGCGCTGCTGGGCGCGGCCTGGGGATTCATCCCCGGCGCCCTCAAGGCGTGGACCGGCGCGCACGAGGTGGTCACCACCATCATGCTGAACTTCATCGCCGGGGCCCTGATCGGGTACCTGATCACCGGGCCGCTGGAGGCGCCGGGGTTCTCGTTCTCGCGCACCGGGCCGCTGGGCAACGCGGAGCTGCCCACGCTGTTCGGCTCCACCGTGCACCTCGGCGTGCTGATCGCCTTCGGCCTGGTCCCCATCATCTGGTGGCTGCTGTGGCGCACGACCATCGGCTTCGAGATCCGGACGGTGGGAGCCAACCCGGACGCCGCCCGCTATGCCGGCATGCGCCCGGCACTGATCACCATCTTGACCATGTCGCTGTGCGGCCTCCTCGCCGGTCTGGCGGGCGCCGGGCAGATCCTGGGCATCAGCCACTTCATGAACGCCTCGTACGGGACGTCGATCGGCTTCGACTCGATTTCGGTCGCACTGCTGGGGCGGGCGCACCCGGTGGGGATCACGCTGGCCGCCCTCCTGTTCGGTGCCATGCGGGCGGGTTCGGGGCTGATGCAGATCCAGGCCGACATCCCGGTCGAGATCATCGACGTCATCCAGGCCACGATCCTGCTGTTCCTCGCGGCCGACGTGCTGGTCCGCCGCATCCTGCGCGTCCGGGCGCCGAGCGCGGGGCCCGAGGAGCTGCAGACGGTGACCAAGACCTACGGCCAGGGAGCGGTCTAGGTGGAAGCGCTGTATGGCATCCCGGTACTCGGCGTCCTGTTCCAGTTCCTGGGATACGTCATCGACGTCACACCCGGCATCGCGCCGATCGTGGTTGGCCTGGCGGCTCCGATCGCCCTGGGCGCCCTGTGCGGCGTCATGAACGAGCGCTCGGGCGTCGTCAACATCGGGATCGAGGGCATGATGCTGGCTGCCGCATTCGCCGGGTTCCTCGCCGCCGGCCTGTGGCAGCAGGCATTCGGCGGCGCCGAGATCGGGCCGTGGGGAGCGACGCCGGCGCTCGTGGTCGGTGTCCTGGCCGCGATCGCGGTCGCCGTGCTGCTATCGGTCCTGCACGCCTGGCTATGTGTCACGCTCGCGGCCGATCAGATCATCTCGGGCACGATCATCAACATCGCGGCCCTCGGCCTGACCGGGTACCTGAACCGCCTGCTCATCTCGCCGAACCCTCGCCTCGGGGCCGGCACGTTCTCGTCCTTCAACCTCCCCCGCGAGGTCGAGGACTTCCCCGTGGTCGGTTGGATCCTGGACATGTTCCTGAGCCAGGGCCCGATCGCCATGAGCGTGATCGTTCTCGTCGTCGTCCTCCAGATCCTCCTCTTCAGGTCGCGCTGGGGCCTTCGTACGCGTGCCGTGGGCGAGCACCCGCGGGCGGCGGACACGGTGGGAATCAACGTCATCGGCCTGCGATACCGCAACGTCATCGTCGGCGGCGTGTTCGCCGGCCTCGCCGGCGCGTACCTGACGCTTGAGGGCACCGGCTCATTCCAGAACGGCATGACCGCCGGACGTGGCTTCATCGCCCTGGCCGCGGTGATCTTCGGTCGCTGGACGCCCATCGGGGCCTGGGCCGGGGCCCTCCTGTTCGCGTTCTCGGGAGCCTTCGGACAGGCCGTCCGCATCCGCCCGCCCGGGGCGGACTACCCCGACCTGGGCGCCGTCATGGGCGCCATCCCGACCCAGGTCTACGGCGCGCTGCCGTACATCATGACGATCGTCATCCTGGCCGGAGTCGTCGGTCGCAGCATCGCGCCGGCCGCCGTGGGCAAGCCATACACCAAGGAGAGCAAGGCCGGCTGAGTTCCTGGAGGCGACGCCTGGCCGGCCCGGAGTTTCGTCAGGCCGAGGCGGGCGCGTCGCTGCGGGCCGGCCCGCCCATGCCGTGGGCAGGCAGCGCGCCGGGATCGACCAGCGGGTGCGGCACGGGCGGGTGCGTCAGCAGCTCGGCCGGCAGCCCCGCCGCAGCCATGTCGTCGAGCACCGACTGCCGGTCGTACTCGATTCCCCGGAACCCGACCACCACGTCGGCTTCGGTGACGTAGATCACCGCGTAGCGGGCGCTCTGGACGCCGGGCTCGCCGCAGCCCACCGAGCCGGCGGCCACGAAGTGCGCCTGGCCCGAGACGCGATGGTACGTCTCGTGGGTGTGGCCGAAGCAGAACAGGTCGTCGCCCTCGTCGCTTGCGATGCGCGCGAAGTAGCGAGATGGGCGGTTCTCCCACAGGTACTCGTTCTGCTTCAGCGGGGTGCCGTGGAACAGCCGTGCGGTGCGGCCGTCGGCCTCGAAGCGAAGCGTGGCGGGCAGCTGGCGCAGCCAAGCCAGGTTCTCCTCGGTCAGCGCCTCCCGGCTCCACTCCAGCGAGAGCCCTCCCTGCTTCTCGGCTTGCGGGGACTCCCAGATGCTGCCCGATACCTCGCGGCCCATCCCCACCGCCTCGTCCCAGTTGCCCTGCACGCTCGGGATCTCGAGCGCGCGGAGGAGGTCGACCACCTGGTTGGGATGGGGTCCGCGTCCGACCACGTCGCCGGCGCACCAGATCGCGTCGCAGCCGATCCTGGCCGCGTCGGTGAGAACCGCGCGCAGGGCAGGCTCGTTGGCGTGCACGTCGGCGAGCAGGGCGATCCGCATGCGGCGGATTCTAGTCACGCCCCGTGCGGGCAGATAGGCCTCGACGGCAGTACCTTCGTGAGCTCGGCGTAACCCTTCCGGCGACGGCGTTTGGGTTCGTCCGCGACGGGGTACGGATGCTCACCGGGTGAGCGCTACGCGGCGGCCACCGCTCCGACCGCTACGAAGGCCGGTCTCGTGGTCACCGGGCGAGCATCGGTCACCTCCGCCGCCACTGAGCGCCCGTAACGCTCATTCCTTGAGCATTTGCGGTCGTGAGTCCGATGCGCCCGAACAGGTGCGTCCAGGCCCCAGCTCAGGCGGTGGCCGCTCCGGCGAAGGGCGCGGCGATGACGCTCACGCGACCGGCCACGGTCCGTGCCAGCTCACGCAGCGCGGTGGCGGCCGCGGAGGCGTCTGACGCGGGGTGCTGTGGCGAGGTGACCGGCACGCCCGCGTCGCCACCCGCACGCACGCCGGGCTCCAGGGGGATGCGGCCCAGCACCTCGAGCCCGAGCTCGCGCGCGATCGAGCTGCCGCCACCCGAGCCGAAGATGTCGTGCTCGCTTCCGCAATCGGGGCAGATGAACGAGCTCATGTTCTCGACCACGCCCAGCGTCCGGACATTGACCTTGGTGAACATTGCGATCGCCTTGCGAGCGTCGAGCAGGCTCACCTCCTGGGGCGTGGTGACCACCACCGCGCCCGACAGGGGAATCAGCTGGCTGATTGAGAGCGCAGCGTCGCCCGTGCCCGGCGGCAGGTCGATGACCAGGTAGTCCAGCTCGCCCCACTCCACGTCGCGCAGGAACTGCTGGATGGCCGAGTGGATCAGCGGCCCGCGCCAGATCACCGGCGCGTCGCCGGTGAGGAAGTACTGGATGCTCATCATCTTGACGCCGTGGCTGACGACCGGGTTGACGCGGCCGCCGGCCCCGGTCACGTGCGCGCCGCCGGTGCCCATCATGAGCGGCACGTTGGGCCCGGTGATGTCGGCGTCCAGCAGGCCGACGCGGGCGCCGTCGCGGGCCAAGCCGACGGCCAGGTTGACCGCCACCGTGGTCTTGCCCACGCCGCCCTTGCCGGATGCCACGGCAATCGTGTTCTTGACGCCCGGGATGAGGTCCGCCGCCGGCCCACCGAAGGAGCGCTTGACGTTGCTGGCCCAGTCGACCCGGACGACCGAGGCGCCGAGCGCCTCGAGGCCGTCCACGATGTCCGACTCGATCTTGGCCTTCAGTGGGCAGGCGGGCGTGGTCAGCTCCACGGTGAGGTCGACCGCGCTGCCGTTGATGTCGATGGACTTGACCATGCCCAGGCTCACCAGGTCGCGCCCGATCTCCGGGTCCTTGACCTGCGCCAGGGCGGCCATGATGTTGTCGTTGGTCAGCTGCTCGGACATGCCGAACTCGGGTCCTTTCGTGTACCGAAGCGGGGCGGGCTTCTGCGAGCCTACCAGAGGATCGGTCTGTACCGATGCTACCTATGTTGCGTCAGCTCAGCCGAGGCCGTCCCAGAACCCGGATTCGCTCGCCGGCTCGCCACCCCCGGCCGGCACCGGGAGGTTCGACCGCACCAGCCGGTAATGCTCGCGCGCCAGGAAGGCGGCGCGCGCCTCGGGCGTCCAGTCGCGGAACGCGCCGTCCGAGCCAGTCTGGGACACGTGACGCGAGATGGCGGCCAGCTTGAGCTGCGCCAGCTCGCCGAGCTCGATGGCGAGCGTGCCCGCGTCGTCGCCGGAGCCGTACTCGGCGGGGGCGCGGTCTCCGAGCGGTTCGAGCTGGCTGGCGGGCACCACCAGCTGGTAGAGCTTGGCGGCGCGCCACGCTACCTGGTCCTCCTCCAGGTCGTCCTCGAAAGCCAGCGGCTCCCCGGCCAGGTCGAAGGCGGCCAGGGCCGCCCGGCCGACGACGACGTGGTCGGCGTCTCCGCTGACGCCATCGGGCCCGAAGCTGAGGATGACCTGCGGCCGATGCATGCGGATCGGCTCGACCAGGCGTGACACGAGCTCGTCGAAGTCGGCATTGGCGAGGTCCTCCTCGGCGTAGTCGAGCATGCGCAGCACGCGCACCCCGAGCACCGTCACAGACCGTCGCAGCTCGTCCTCGCGAACGGTGTCCAGGTTGCGCCACACCACCGGGCGGGTGTAGTGCCGGTTGCGGCCGCCCGGGGCCGGCGCCTTCTCCAGCAGCCGCGCGTCGAAGCGGCCGCGCGTGGCGCATACGACCACGACGTACGCACCCGATGCCACCGCCTGGGCGATGGCGCCCCCGAATCCGAATGCCTCGTCGCCCGGATGGGCGACGATGACCATCAGGCTGCGGGGTGGCTGCCGCTCCCGTATCGGCCGCCAGATCGAGGACACGGCCGGCAGTCTATCAGCCTAAACCTCGACCTCGAGCGCGATGGAGGCGCGCCGATCGCCGTTCGATCCAAGCGCAAAGCGCGCGCCGCCAGGGACCGGAGCGCGGTCCACGAACGAGGCCTGGCGCGCCGTCGCGATGCTTCGCTGGACCTCGTCGAAGGACAGGATGTCGTGCCGGAGCACGGTGGCGATCTCGTCGCGCAGGTACGCGCGCAGCATCTCGGGACCGTCGGTCGACAGCGCGAGCGCCACGTCGTGGTCGACCAGGCGCCGCACCAGCTCGCGCATCTCCGCGATGCTGCGCACCACGCGCGTGTTGAGGTTGGACGAGACGCACACCTCGAGCACGATCCCCCGCTCGCGCAGCAGGTCCATCACGCGCGGGTCATGGGCCGCTTTGACCCCATGGCCGATGCGAGCCGGCTCGAGCTCCTCCACGGCCTGGCGCACCTCATCCGGCCCGCCCGTCTCGCCGGCGTGGACCGTCACGCCCAGGCCGGCGCGGCGGACCTGCGCGAACAGCCCGGCGTAGTCGCCGAGGCGAAACGACGGCGCCACGGGCCCCGCGATGTCGACCGCCACCACTCCCCGATCCCGCCAGGCGATGGCCTTGGCGGCGATGATCTCGTTCAGCTCGTAGCTGAAGGCGCGGTCGAGGCACAAGATCAGGCCGGCGCGAACCTGCGGGTACTCGAGCACGGCTCGGTCCATGCCGCGCACGGCGGCCGCGATGATGTGGTCGAGGTCCTGCTCTCCGCCGCGGTTGCGCTTCATCGGGTTGAAGCGCAGCTCGATCTGGGTGACGTTGTTCTTGCGGTACGCGCCGCCGATCACCTCGTACACGCTGCGCTCGACGGCGATCGGGCTGGACTGAATCAGCTCGGTCCAGTGGAAGAGGTCCAGGTACGACTGGAATGAGCCGCGGCGGCGGCGGCCGACCGTGATGAGGTCGCGAAAGGCCCAGTAGTCCTTCGTCGGCAGGCGGATGCCCTGGGCGTGGGCAATGCCCCACATGATGGCCGGCGTGACCGCCGCGCCGAGGTGCACATGCAGCTCGGTGAGCGGGGTACGCGGGTCCAGCTTGGGCCGCGGCATGGTCCTCCGACGGGCGCGAGTGTCCGCGGAGTGTACCAGCGGCCCGGAGCCGATCGGCGGGAGGCCGATGCTAGAATCGGCCGGCCATGGAAGCGGTGCGCAACTTCATCGAGTGGGTGTCTACCGACACCGTCAACGCCGCCGCCACACTGGCCCCATACGGCCTGCTGGCCCTCGCCGCGCTCTATGTTCTGTGGCTGGTGATCGGTTACCTGCGCGTCTCGCAGGTGGCCATCCAGGAGCAATCGGTCCCGCGACCGGCGGTTGCCCTGCCGCGGACCGAGGCTGGCCAGCTCGCGCCGCCGCGCGGCCTGCCCTACTGCCCGGTCGACGGCCTCCAGTACCCCGCCGGCGCCCGGTACTGCACCCAGTGCGAGGCCGACCTGGTCGTGGCCTGCGCCAACTGCGGCACCACCATCCGCGCTGCGGACGAGTCCTGCTACCGCTGCGGGACGCGCGCCACCATGGTGGTCCCCGAGCTCCACTGAGGCTGCGCGCTGCGGGTCCGATGCAGACGCGCGAGATCGACGTCGACACCGGCCACGCGCGCGGACTAACGGACGTCACGCGCGAATGTGCCTCGTTCGTGGCCGAGGCGGCGGGCAGCGGCGACGGGCTCCTACACGTCTTCGTCCCGCACGCCACCGCTGGCCTGGTGGTCATCGAGCTGGGCAGCGGCTCGGAGGCAGATCTGATGGACGCGCTCGACAGTCTCCTGCCGCGTGACTCGCGCTGGCGCCATGCGCATGGCAGCCCAGGCCACGGCGCCGATCACGTCCTGCCGCTGCTAGCTCCGCCGAGCCTCGTCCTGCCGGTCATCGGCGGCCGCATACGCCTGGGAACGTGGCAGTCGGTTGCGGTGGTCGACCCGAACGCCGACAACCCGCGACGGCGGCTGCGCCTCAGCTTCCTGCCGGGCTGACTCGCGGCCCGCCGATCGCGAGCCCCGCCACCTGCGCACGCGCCGTCTCCGGATCAGCGGTCGGCGCGTCGCAGGCGTAGCCGCGGCAGACGTACGCCGTGGCTCGACCGTCCCCCGCCACCTTGCCCTCGAAGAGCGGGAGATTCGCGAGGCGGCGTTCCGCGTTCCCCGCCGGATCGGTTGGCAGCGGCGCGACGATCAGGTCTGGCGCGTACGGTCGGGCGACCGCACCGCGCAGCCCCAGCGCCGCGGCGTCGTCGGGGCGCCCGGCCACGACGGCGTCGATGGGCTCGCTCAGCGAGCGGTCCGCGGCGGACAGCATGCGCGCGAACGCCGAGGGCTGGCGCTCGAGGGCCGGCGCCACGGCGCTCAGGATGCGGCGTGCCCGCCGGTCGTGCTCCGGGTCACCGACGAGCATCGCCAGCCGCAGCAGGACGTCGGCTGCCACGGCGTTCGCCGACGGCGTGGCGCTGTCGATCAGCGAGCGTGGACGGGTGAAGGTGCGGTCGTGCTCTTGCCCGGTGTCGAAGAATGTGCCGCTCTGCTCGTCCCAGAACTGCTCCACGGCCCGGCGCATCAGCCGCTCGGCGGCGAGCAGGTGATCGGCCTCCGCCGTGGCGGCGTATGCCGCCAGCAGGCCGTCGGCCAGGTTGGCATGGTCCTCGGCAAAGCCGGGCGTGTGCGCCGTCCCGTCGCGCACCGCGCGCCACGGCGTGCCGTCCGGGCGGATGATGTCGGTGAGGACGAACCGGGCCAGGTCGGCCGTGGCTCGAAGGTAGCGGTCGTCGCCCAGGACGAGGGCCGCCACGCCAAGGGCCCGCAACGCCAATCCGTTCCAGGCCGCCAGCTGTTTGTCATCCCGTCCGGGGCGCACGCGCCCCGCGCGCGCCGCCAGAAGCGCCGCTCGCCCCCGCTCGACGAGGCCGGGATTCGGCACCGCCGCATCTCCACCCCCGCGCGGCCGGTGCAGGACGTTCGTTCCCTCCCAGTTGCCCGGTTCAGTAACGCCCCAGTAAGTGGCCAGTAAGGTCGCATCGGGATCATCGATGCCCGCACCATGCAGGACCGCCATGAGCTCGTCGTGAGCCCAGGTGTAGTAGCGCCCCTCGACGCCCTCGCTGTCCGCGTCCAGCGCCGAGGCCAGGCCGCCTTGGTCGGTTCGCAGCTCGAGCAGCATGAAGTCGAGCGTCGCGCGGGCCACCGCGGCGAAGCGCGGGTTGCCCGTGGCCCGGTAGGCCTCCAGGTAGGCGTGGGCCAGCAGCGCGTTGTCGTAGAGCATCTTCTCGAAGTGCGGCACCAGCCAGCGGGCATCGGTGCTGTAGCGGCAGAAGCCGCCGCCCAGCTGGTCGTTGATGCCACCGTCCGCCATGCGCTCGAGCGTGGTCGTGACCATGGTCAGCAGCGCAACGTCGCCGGTGCGCCGCCATCGGCGCAGCAGGAACTCCAGCGTCATCGGTGCCGGGAACTTGGGCGCGCCGCCGAACCCGCCGTGAACGGCGTCGAAGGCCGCCCCGAGGCGAGTCGCAGCCAGGTCGAGCTGCCGCTCCTCGGGGGCCGTGGTGCCGGGTCGCACCTCGAGCTGCTCGCGCAGGTGAGCGGCGAGCTGTCGGCCCTGCTCCACCACCTCTTCCCTGCGCTCACGGTACGCCTCGGCCACGGCAGCCAGCACGCGGGGGAAGCCGGGCATGCCGTGGCGGTCCTCCGGAGGGAAGTAGGTCCCGCCGAAGAAGGGCTCCAGCTCGGGCGTCAGGAAGACGCTCATCGGCCATCCCCCGCCGCCGGTCATGGCCTGCACCGCGGCCATGTAGACGTCGTCGAGGTCGGGCCGTTCCTCGCGGTCGACCTTGATCGCCACGAAGTCGCGGTTCAGCTGGCCGGCGATCGCCTCGTTCTCGAACGACTCCCGCTCCATGACGTGGCACCAGTGACACGCCGAATAGCCGATGGACAAGAAGATCGGCTTGTCCTCGGATCGGGCCCGCTCCAGCGCCTCGGGTCCCCATGGATACCAGTCCACTGGGTTGTGCGCATGCTGGAGCAGGTAGGGGCTGGTCGCGCCGGCGAGGCGGTTGGTGTGACGAGGCGCATGCGTCGCGTCATGCTGGCCCGCCGCGGCATCGGTCATGCGGGTCAGTGTGGCACGCGCCGCGCCGAATGGCGCCGCGAGGGGCAGGACGCAGCAGGAGAACGCGCATGGACGAGGTGACTGGACGCAGCGGCGAGCTCGACCGGCAGCAGCAGGAGCGCGAGCCGGCGGAGGGCGCAGATATGCCAGGGGACGAGGCGGCTCACGAGGCCGGCGGGACGACAGACCTGCCCGAGGAGGCGGTCGACGAAGTGCGCCGCTGGGAGGACGTGCCGGTCCAGGAGCCGGAGGAATCGACCGGCATCGACGCCGGTTAGCGCGCCAGCGGCTGCTCCGCCGTGAACTGCTCCGCGTAGAGCCGCGCGTACAGGCCCTCGTGCGCCACCAGCTGCTCATGCCTGCCGCGCTCCACGATCCGACCACGGTCGAAGACCAGGATCTGGTCGGCGCGCAGGATGGTCGACAGGCGGTGGGCGATGGCGATCGTGGTCCGGCCATCCATCAGCCGGGTGAGGGCGGACTGGATCAGGCGCTCGCTGACCGTGTCGAGGGCTGACGTCGCCTCGTCCAGGATTAGGATCCTGGGGTCCTTGAGCAGGACCCGGGCGATCGCCACGCGCTGCTTCTCGCCGCCGGAAAGCTTGTAACCCCGCTCACCCACGATCGTGTCGTAGCCGTCGGGCAGCTCCAGCACGCGGTCGTGGATGGCGGCCGCGCGGGCCGCCACCTCGATCTCGTCCATGGTCGCATCGGGCTTGGCGTATCGCAGGTTGTCGAGCACCGAGGCGTGGAAGAGGTACGTCTCCTGGGTGACGACGCCGATCACGCGCCCCAGCGACTCCTGGGTCACCTTGCGTACGTCATGGCCATCGATCTCCACCGCTCCGGCGTCGACGTCGTAGAGGCGCGGAATGAGGTAGGTCGTGGTCGTCTTGCCCGATCCCGACGGCCCGACCAGGGCCACCAGCTCGCCGGGCCTGGCGGTGAAGTCGATCTCGGCGAGCCGGAACGGCCGGATGGGGAGGTGCACGGCGCGACCGGTGGCCTCGGCGAGCTCGGCTTCGGCCTGCGTCGCCTCGCTCGCAGCACTGCGCGGGTAGGAGAAGGACACATCCCGGACGCGGACCTCGCCGCGCAGCGTGGCGGTGTCGAGCTCCACCGCATCGGGAGCGTCGGTGATCTCGTGCGGCATCTCGAGGTACTCGAAGATGCGGTCGAAGAGGGCCAGGGCACCCTGGATCTCGACCTGGACGTTCAGGAGCTGCCCCAGCGGGAAGAAGAGGCGCGACTGGAGCGTGGTGAAGGCCACGATGGTTCCGATGCTGACGTTCGTGTCGCCGCCGATGATCAGCGACCCCGCCAGCAGGTACACGAACGCCGGCGCGATGGAAAAGAACGTCCCGATCATGGCGAAGAACCAGCGTCCGATCATCTGCTGGCGAATCTGGAGGTCGCCCAGGCGCCGGGACTCGCGGCGGAAGCGCTCGATGGACGCCCGCTGCTGGCCGAAGGTCTTGGACAGTAGGACGCCGGAGACGCTCAGCGACTCCTCGGTGATGGCGCTCACCTCGGCCAGTGAGCGCTGGGTCATGCCGCTCACCTCGCGCCGCACCTTGCCGACGCGGTAGGTGATGTAGGCGAAGATCGGCAGCATCCCCAGCGAGAGGATGGTCAGCCGCCAGTCGAGGATCAGCATGGCGATCACAGTGGTCGCCACGGTGGCGAAGTTGGAGAGCAGCGACGCCGCGGTATCGGTCACCACCGACTGCACGCCGTTGACGTCGTTGCCGATGCGGCTCTGGATCTCGCCGGTTCGCGTCTCAGTGAAGAAGCGCAGCGGCATCCACTGCAGGTGGCTGTACAGCGCCAGGCGCAGGTCGTCCATGACCCGCTGCCCGACCACGTTGGACAGGTACGACTGCCAGACGCCGATGCCGGAGCTGACGACCGGCAGCACGATCATCAGCCCCGCCTGGAGGTACAGCAGGCCCAGGTCCCGCGGCCCGAGGAGGTTGTCGATGATCAGCTTGAGCAGGATCGGGTTGACGACGCCGATCGAGACGGTGACCAGGATCAGGACCGATATGACCGCCAGCCGCCCGCGGTACGGTCGGAAGAAGCTGACGATCTGGCGGAAAGTGCGCGGGCCGCTCCCGGGCCGGGCCGTGAGGTCCGGCTCGTTGCCGCCCCAGTGGCCGCCGCGGCCACGCATCATGTGAGCACGATCGAGAGGAAGGCCTGCGCGCTGGCCAGCCCGACCGGCCGGCCCGCCTCGGCCGCTCGTTCGCGGACGCGCAGCTCGACCTCCTGGGGATCGGGCAGCTGGCTGGCATGGCAGCGCAGCGCCCGAAGCCCGGTATCCAGCGTGGCCTCCACGTCCACCCACAGGTTCGGCCGCTCCACGCCGCTGACCAGGACCTGGCGCACCTTCCACGGCTGGAGGCCCTCGTCCAGCAGCTCGGGGAAGTTGTGGCGATCGCGGGCGGCCGGGTAGACGGCGGCCAGCGTCGCCTCGCCGGTGGCCAGGTGGTCGGGATGGCCGATGAACGGGTTGCCGTCGAGCCGCCGCATCGGGTTCTGGGCGATCACAACGTCGGGCCGATATCGCCGAAGCTGGCGAGTGATGTCGCGTCGCAGCTCGAGCGAGGGGGTGAGGTAGCCGTCGGGGTAGCCAAGGTGGGCGATGTCGGTGACGCCCAGCACGTCGGCCGCGGCCCTCTGCTCGCGCGCTCGGGTGGCGGCCAGCGACTCGGGCGAGACCGACGGATCATCGGTCCCCTTGCCCCCGTCGGTGGTGACCACGTAGTCGACCCGCGCGCCGGCCCGGGCCAGGGCGGCGATGGTCGGTGCGGCGCCGAACTCGGCGTCATCGGGGTGGCTGAAGACGACCAGCACGCGCTCCAGGGGCGAGACCAGCTCGTGACGCTCCACGCTCTCGTTGACGTCAGCTCGCTCGGTTCGCATACTCAGGGGTAGTATGACCGATCGTCCCGCGGAGCACTTCCGGCACGCCTACACCCGCGACCGCGCCAAGCTCCTCAACCGTCTGCGACGGATCGAGGGCCAGGCACGGGGCATCCAGCGGCTGGTGGAGGAGGAGGCGTACTGCCTGGACGTGCTCCAGCAGGTCGAAGCGCTCACCGCGGCCGCCGATCAGGTGGGCATGCTCGTGCTGGAGGACCACATCGCCGGCTGCCTGAGCCATGCCATCGAGGCCGGCGAGGGCGAGCCCTACGTGGAGGAGGTCATGGCCGTGGTACGCCGGGCGGTGGGGCGGCGGCCGACCCCCCGGCGGGCCGATGCGCGGGCACGCAGCGGGAGTGCCGCAGGGGGGAACCACGGCACTCCCGCCTGAGGATAGCGCCGCGGTCAAGGCGCGCTACTCGCCGAACATGGTGAGCTGCTGACCGCCTCGCTCGATGAGCGGTGAGAGGCCCAGGATCGGCTCGAGGCGATCGAGGCCGGCCCCGTCACGCTCGACCAGATCCTCGAGGTGCTGCCACTTGAGGAAGTGCCAGTTCTGGCGCTCCACCTCCTCGCGCAGCCACGGAGAGCGCTCGAGCTTGAAGCGCACCAGCTCCGTCCGCTCGCGCGGGAAGACCAGGAACCGGGCCTGCTGGTCGGTCGGCTCGATCTGGCGGCCGCGCCGTAGGACGGCCTCCCCCATCATGGCCGTCCATTCGACCTCGAACAGGAACGCAAGCCGCCCGCGCCGGTACCAGATCGCGTCCACCGACCCGAGGACCTCGGCAGGCGCACGCACGATGAGGGGCAGGTACGCGCGCCGCTCGTCCTCGTAGAGCCGGTCGAGCAGGCTGCCGCCCGCGTAAGCGCGAAGGTGCTCCCGGCGGCTGACCCAGGCCCGCAGCCCGAGGCGGTGGGCGTAGTCCACCAGCAGGCCGATGATCCGCGCGTGCTCCTCCAGCCGGCGCCCGAGCTCCTCCTCGGTCCGCAGCCTCCCGCCCTCGCCGGTGACCGCGTACGCCGCCAGGCAGGCACGCACCAGCTCCTCATCCGGGGCCTCCAGTCCCGGGAACAGCGCGTAGATGCGCTCCAGGAAGGCGTCCTCGTCGAGCCGGCCGGCGGTGGACAGAATCGAGAAGGTGGACCACTCCACCCGGTCGGCCAGCGGCGCGTCGGCCAGCTCCGGATCGCGGAGCCACCACAGCGGTCGGTCCGGGTCACCCAGCCCGACCAGGTGCGGATGGTCGTGGCGGCGCAGCTCCTCTCGCAGCAGGGTGCTGAGCAGGGCAGCCGGGCCGCGCTCCATCCGCTGGTCGGCCGGCGCAGCGCCGGCCTCCGAGCCGTTGCCGCCGTTGGCCCGGGGCTGGGCCAGCCGGCGCAGCAGCCCGCTCCGCTCCAGCTCGAGCAGCACCGACGCGGCGATGCGCGTCAGGCCGGCCGGCTCCCCGCGCGTCCGCAGCAGCCCGACCGCGGCCCGGTCGATCGCCTCGGCCAGCTCCGGATACGTCAGGTGGCCGTCATCGGCACCGAGGCGCAGGGGGTGCGGCTGCATCGCCTCGCGCAGCCGGTCCTCGGCGGATGGCTTGCGCATGTGGATGGTGATGCCCTCACCGCTGCGCCGCGACTCGCGATGGATGACGTGCACAAGGCGCAGGCCGGCCGCCGCTCCGGCGATGGCCACGGCCATGGCGCGGTCGGGGTTCGGGCCCTCGACGATGACGCTGAACCAGCCGTCCGGCTTCAACGCTCCGGCGGCCGACGCCACCGCATGCCGCAGGGCCGTCGCCTCGGCCACGTCGCTCCGCCCCGACGCGGAGCCGAACAGCGGCTCCAGCCGCAGCGTCTCGGCCGCCTCGCGCCCGAGCAGCCAGGCGGTGGCCAGGTACTCGAAGCTCAGCTCGTCGGCGCTTGCCGGGCCGGTCACCGATCCAAGCACCATGTCGATGCCGTCGCCCGGCAGGTACTGGCCGACCACGGCGGGCCGGCAGCGGATCCACAGGACGTTCGCCGCCGCCACACCGCCCAGCTCCTCGAGTCCCGCCGCAAAGCGCGCCGGGCGGCGCTCGCGGCCCAGCGCCGCCAGGGCCACGCGCACGTCGTGGACGGCGGACTCGAACAGGCGCCACACGTTGACCTCGCGCTGGAAGCGCGACGCGGGGTGGCGCACGTGGCCTCCGCTGATCCGAAGCGACGCCACGCGGCCCGGGTAGCCGTTCAGGCGGCTGGCAGGCAGCAGGCACGCGGCCAGCGCCAGCCGGAAGGCGGCGGCCAGCGCCGTGTCCCGGATCTCGGTCTCGATCTTGGTCGCAATGGCCTGGAGCGCGTACAGGTTGCGCGGGGTGTACAGGTCCAGGATCTCGTCCACGAGCTCGGCGCGCCCATCGAGCACCGGGAAACGGTCCCGCAGCTGGTCATAGTGCGCGCCGCGCCGTGCGTCGACCGCGGCGGCGGGCGGCGCCGGCTCGGGCAGCACCGTCGAGGCGAAGCGAGGCCCCTCGCCCGGGCCTGTCGGCGGATCCGCCGCGACCGGCGGTGGCGGTGGCGGCTCGCCCGGCTCGCCGAGCACCTCGCCAAGGACGCCGACCGGGCCGACGGTCGGATCGACCCCGGTGAGGCCGACCGGCGCCGGCGGCAGCTCGTCGTCGAGGTCCGGATCGGTCGCGGCATCAGTGGCGGCGTCAGCGGCGGGCGGGCGATCCAAGCCCAGCTTGGCGAGGTCCGTCTCGTCGACGGGGGCAACCCGCTCCTCGCCGCCGCCCACCGCGAGGTCGCATCCGGCGCATCGGTACAGCTTGCGAGTGGGAGCATCCGCGTCCCGCGGCCAGATGAACTGCTCGCCCACGACCGGCCGGCGGCAGGCTGCGCAGCGCGTGGCGTACAGCTCCTCGACGTGCTGCCGCAGCGGCACATCCACGCGACGCGAAGACGCCAGCTGCGCAAAGGCGGCGTCCATCGCGCCCGCGTCGGGCGCGAGCAGGAAGGCCTGCGCGGCGAGCTGCGCAAACGGGCTGGGATCGGCCGCCACCGCGCGCATGCCCTGGGCGATGGCGCGCCGCGCCGTCCAGCCGGTGCCGGCCCACGGATCGAGCACCGTGTCGCCGGGGCGCGCGAACGCGACTAGCTCGGCGTCGAGCTGGTTGTCGGCCGGGGAGGGAAAGTAGCGCTCCAGCAGCGCCAGGCCGGGGAGGCGGCGCGGGAGGACGACGTGGTCAAGTCGTCTCGGCCCCGCGTCGGCCAATTGGGCCTCCTACGCTTCCTCGATCAGCTCCTCTTCGAGCTCGGGCTCGGTCGAGAACTCGGGCAGGGTCGTGTCGAGCTCCTCGACCTCCTCCGGCTCTTCCTCGAGCTCCTCGCTCTCCTCCTCGTCATCGTAGCGGAGCGCGCTGCCCCGAATGTCGGGCCGAACGCCACCCGGGCGGGCCGCCGCGCTGCCCGGGAACGAGACCTTGCCGAAGTTGTCGGGATGGGCGAAGACCTCGCGGATGATGATGCGCACCTCGTCGCGGCCGAGGACGGTGATGGCGGCCTCGTAGCGGTTGCCGTTCTTCATCAGCTTCGCCAGGCGCGTGCCGACCCGGGGCTCGACCTGGCCGAGCTGGACCTCGCCCACCGTGGCCATCAGCAGCTCGCCGTCCAGCGACAGCTCCACCGCGTCCCCCGGTGAGAGCGGCGCGAGCTGCCGAGCCGGCGCCACGTTGATCAGCCGGGCGTGGCCCGTCTTGCCCATCTCCTCGATGAAGCTCGCCGCCGATGCCTTCTCCTTCTCGGGCTTGCCGTCGTCTCGGCTTCCAGCCTTGGCGTCGACGAGGACCTGCAGGCGCGCCACGTTGCGTTCGGCGATACGGTTGGTGGCGTCGCGGGCCAGGGCGTTCTGGTACGCCTCGAGCGCGTCCGCGTCGCGACCGAGCTCGGCCAGCGCCTTGCCGAGCCGATTGTAGGCGTCGGTATCGGGCCCGGACTCGAGCAGCTGGCGGTTGACCTCTACCGCGGCTTCCCATTCGCCGCGAGTCGCATGTCCGACGGCGGTCTCCACCAGCTGCCGCCGCTGTCGGATGTTGGTGTCGGTGTCACCCAGCGTCATGAAGGGCTGTGTCTCCCCGCCAACCGGCGAATCTGAGTGGTCCTGCCAGCGCGCAGAGGGGCCCGCGCGCAGGCGGCACCCCCGCAAAAGCGCCTTGTTGTAGCACCGCCCGCAGGGGGTGTCAACGGACGCGCGCGAGGGGCTACCGCGACCCGTGCAGGAGCAGTGCCACCACCATCCCGAGGACCGCCAGGGCACCGAACTCGAGCGCCACCGCCCTGCCCGATGCCTCGCCGTCGAGGGCTTCGGCGGCGCCCGCCCAGGCGTGGAAGGCGAGGGCCAGCAGGGCGGCGCCGACCACGGGCGGGATGGCGAGCAGGGCCACGGCGGCGGCCACCTGCGCCAGCGCCAGAAGGTGCAGGAGCGCCTGTCCCACCGCCTCCGCACCAAAACGCCTGCGCCCCTCGGCGGTGCGCAGCGCCGGGACCGTCGAGACCAGGATGGTCAGGCCGATCCCCGAAGCCCAGCCCGACGGGCCTGCCAGCGACAGGAACCCGGCCGCCGCGGCGAAGACGATGCCGATCATGCTCAGCTCCAGTCCCAGGTCGCTCCGCCCGGCGCGGTTCGCCCGGAGCTCCAGCCACAGGACCAGCCACAACGCCAGCGCGGCACCTGGCGCCAGCAGCAGGCCCAGGCTTTCGGCGGTCAGCCGCCCGAAGATGGTGACCGCCACCCCGCTGACCGCGAGCGTGGCGTAGCGCGCGAAACCCAGCCGTGCGGTGGCCGGGCCGATGATCCACACCGCGCCGAGCCCGCCCAGGACCAGCTCCCCGGCGATGGCGACGGCCAGCCAGAAGTTGCTCCCGTACCAGCCGCCCACAGCCACTCCGGCGAGCACCAGGGCCAGGATCACGCCCTCGGGGCGCTCGACGCGCGACGCGATCCGCCACGACAACGGGCGGCGTGCCACCCGGCGCGGCGTCACCGGGATCCGCCCATCAGCTCGTCGGCCGTCAGCCGGTTGAGGACGTCGTGGGGGCCGATCCACGCCCGTCGCGCGGTCGAGACCGCATAGCGAAGCTGATCGAGCTCCTCGGTCCGATGCGCGTCGCTGGCCAGCGTCAGCCGCGCGCCGGCCTGGCGCGCCGCGCGGGCCAGCGAGTCATCCAGGTCCAGCCGCGGGCTGCCATTCATTTCCAGCGCGGTGCCGGTCCTGGCGGCCGCGGCGAAGATGCGCGGCCAGTCCAACACGATCGGGTCGCGCCGGTTGACGATGCGGCCGGTCGGGTGGGCGATGACGTCAACGTGCGGGTTCTCGATGGCGGCCAGCGTGCGCTGCGTCAGGCGTTCGCTGCTCTGTCCACGCGCGGTGTGAACCGACGCGACCACGACGTCGAAGCCGGACAGCAGGTCGTCCGCATAGTCCAGCGTCCCGTCGGCTCGGATCTCCATCTCGGTGCCGTGCAGGATGCGAAACGGAGCCAGCTCGGCGTTGAGACGCACGACTTCGGCGCGCTGCTCCGCGACGCGCTCGGGGAGCAGTCCGCGGGTGATGCCCAGCGACGGCGAGTGGTCGGTGAGGACCATCCATTCGAGCCCCCTGGCGCGCGCGGCGCGGGCCATGACCTCGATCGAGTCCACCCCATCGGTCCAGTCCGAGTGCACGTGCGTGTCGCCGCGCACGTCCTGCTCGGCGATCAGCTGCGGGAGCTTTCCGGCCACGGCAGCCTCGACCTCGCCGCCGTCCTCGCGCAGCTCGGGCGGGATCCACGGCAGGTCGAGCCGGGCGTAGACGGCCTCTTCGGTGGCCTCCAGCTGGAGCTCGCCGGTCTCCACGACCTTGAAGCCCTTCTCCGACAGCGACAGGCCCCGGTCCAGCGCCATTCCCCGCAGCGCCACGTTGTGCTGCGCGCTCCCGGTGAAGTGGACCTGGTGCGTCCCCCATGCGCTCGGGTGGCAGATCATCAGGTCCACGCGCGGGCCGTCGCCCAGCACGATGCTCGACTTGTCGACGCCCGCCGACAGGACGCGCTCGACTTCGGGCAGCCGGTCGAGCGCGCGTACGAGCCGCTCCGGCTCCTCTGTGGCGGCGAGCAGGTCCAGGTCGCCGATGGTCGCCCTGCGCCGTCGCAGCGAGCCGGCGGGCTCCAGCCGCACGACGCCGGGCACCGCCCGAAGGCGATCGACCAGGCCGGCGATCATTGCGTCGCCATCATGGAGCACGAGGCGGGTCGAGAGCCGTTCCAGCCGCGCAATGCCGGCCATGACGTTCTCCTCGGTCCGTTCAGAGAGCCCCTTCAGCGCGCGCAGCTGGCCGTCCTCCGCAGCGGCACGCAGCGCGGCCACCGAGTCGATGCCGAGCTCGTCGTGGAGCTGCTTGACGGTTCGCGGACCGAGGCCCGGGACGCGCAGCATGTCGAGCAGCCCGTCCGGCACCTGGGCGCGCAGCTTTTGGTGATAAGCCAGCTCGCCGGTCTCCGCCAGCTCGGCGAGCTTCGTCGTCAGGGCCGGGCCGGCGCCTGGAAGCTTGGGCGGCGTGCCGCGGCGGAACAGCACCGAGACGTCATCCGGATAGCGCTCCACCGCGTCGGCCACGCGGCGGTAAGCAACTGCCTTGTAGACGACCTCGCCCAGGATCTCGAGCATGTCGCCGATCTCGCGGAAGATCCGTGCGATCTCCCCGTTGGTGAGGCCGGCCTCGGTCGTTCTGGCGACGGAGCGCGGTCGCGGCATCGGGCAATTCTAGGGGCAGCATAAGGGCCCGCCCTGGGTGGGGCGGGCCCTCGGTGGATGCCTGCGTGGCCTCGTCATGACCGGGTGAAGCGCAGGGCGTGGCGCAGACGTGATGCGACCGACCGTCCGCGTCGGCGGCGAATGACCGCCGTCGAGCGCTGACGGCGCATCGCCTCCCCGAGCAGCTCCTCCTGGCGCAGCGCGGCCAGCAGGCCGAGGTACGTTGCTCCTCGGCTCATCGTAGACCTCCTGTCTTGTCGTTCGTCCCGTGCCATCGGCTATCGGCGCCGAACCGCACGGCAACCAGGTCGAAGGCGATCAACGCGGCCAAAACCGCCAGGATCTCGAGCATGGTGGTAACTCTTAATTCCCTCATGACTGGTTACACCGTTAGGGTAGGCGACCACGGGTAACTTGTCAAGGCGGTTATACTGGTTACCGAAATGTCCGCGAACGTTGCACTACCCGCCGAGCCGGAGGCTCAGCAGGAGCTCTTCATCCGCTTCGCCAACACCCTCGAGTTCAGCCGGGGGCGCCCGGTCGAGCACCTGCCCGACGCCGACGCCCTCCTGGCCTGGCTGCGCGACGCGGGGCTGCTCAGCGACCGCGGCCGGGCCACCGAGGCAGCTCGGCTGCGCCGCGCTCCGTCCGAGGCGCGGCGGCGGCTGGAGCGGTTCCAGCGGTTGCGCGACGTGCTGCATGCCAGCGCGCGGGACCTCGTCGAGGACGGCGACGTGGCTGCCGAGCACCTAAGCGAGCTGAACCACATCCTGCGCCACGGGCTGCACTACCACGAGCTGCGCAGGGAGCGCGGCGGGACGCGCTTCGCCGTCTCGCAGGTCGGCGACCGCCTGGACCAGGCACGCGCCACGATTGCCGGCTCGTTCGCCCACTTCCTGGCCGCCGAGGGCGCCGAGCGGCTGCGGGTCTGCGCCAACGAGGGCTGCCGCTACCTGTTCATCGACCGTTCGCCGGCCGGGCGTCGGCGCTGGTGCGACATGCGGACCTGCGGCAATCACGCCAAGGTGGCGCGGCACCTGGCGCGCCTGCGCGCCGCCGAGGCAGCGATCGCCGGCTAGCTGCCCAGCACGGCCCGCGCGATCAGTAAGTACACGACCAGCCCGGACGCGTCGACCAAGGTGGTGATGAAGGGGGCGCTCATGACCGCCGGATCGGCGCCCACGCGCTGGGCGAGCAGCGGCAGCAGTGCGCCGACCAGCGTCGCGAGGGTGCAGATGCTCACCAGCGTCAGCGACACCACGGCGGCGATCCCTGGCGAAAAGATGAGCAGCACCGGGACGTAGGCCAGCGCGGCGAGCATGCCGCCCAGCAGCAGCCCGACGCGCACCTCGCGCAGGATGACCGGCGTCAGGTCCGCGAAGCGCACCTCGCCGAGCGCGATGGCCCTGGTGACAGTGGTCGCGGCCTGCGCGCCGGTGTTGCCGCCGGTCCCGATCAGCAGCGGGATGAAGAGCGCCAGCTGGACCGCCTCCGACAGCGCGTCCTCGAACAGCGCCAGCACGTTGACGGTGAGCGAGGCTGCCGCGATGAGGACCAGTAGCCAGACCACGCGGCTGCGCGCCACGCGGAGCACCGAGACCGACAGGTAGGGGCGCCCCAGCGGCTCGGCACCACCGGCGCGGGCCACGTCCTCGGTGTCCTCCTCCTCCAGGATCTCCATGGCGTCGTCGACCGTCACCACGCCGACCAGGCGGCCCTCGGTGTCGACGATCGGCAGCGCCAGCAGGTCGGCGTCGCGGATCAGGCGCGCGACCTCCTCCTGGTCGGCGGTGATTGGCGCGGAGTACACGTCGGTGTCCATCAGTTCGCTGACCCGCGAGTCGGGGGGCGCTAGCACCAGGTCGCGCAGGCCCAGCGCACCCACCAGGCGGCGCTCGTCATCGGTCACCGGCAGGGCGTAGATCGTCTCGGCGGTGCGCCCGATGCGACGCAGCCGTTCGAGCGCCTCGCCGACCGTCATGCCGGCGCGCAGGTTGGCGACCTCCGGCGACATGATGCGACCGGCCGAGTCCTCCGGGTAGCCGAGCAGGGTGGCGGTCATCCGCCGCTCGTGCGGCGAGAGGCCCTCCAGCAGCCGCTTGGCGACCTTGGCCGGCATCTCCTCCGTCAGCCGCGCACGGTCGTCGGGGTCGAGGCCCTCGAACAGCTGCCGCACGTTGGCGTCGCGCAGCCCCTCCAGGAGCTCCTGCTGGAGGGCCGGGTCCAGGATCTCGAACACCTCGAGCGCCCGATCCTTGGCCAGCAGGCGGAACGGGATGGCCCGGTCCTCACGCGGCAGCCGCCCCAGCTCTTCGGCCACCTCCACCACGCTGCGCTCGCCGAGCCACGCGTCGATGGCGACCAGGTCCGAAGCGTGGATCAGCTCCTGGAGCGGTCGGTCAGGGTGATCACTCACCGGTGCACCCTCCGCTGCTCAGGAGCCGATGGGATGCCAGACCGTCTTGGTCTCGACGAACTCGCCGATCAGGTACGGAGACTGGGCGCGCTCGGCGAGCCAGTCCACCGTGGCGCTGCCGCCGCCGGGGGGCCGCACCAGGCGCTTGACGTTCTCGGTGGCCAGCTCCTCGACCGCTGCCGCCGCATCGGGCTCCAGGCCGAAGGCGTCGAGGGCGTTGACGTCCATGTGGCCGGCCAGGTGCTGCACCAGTTCGCGGCGCAGGCCGGTGATGACGTTGACCACGCCGCCCGGCACGTCCGAGGTGGCGAGCACCTCGGTCAGCGTGACCGCAGGCAGGGGGCGCGATTCCGAGGCGATCACGACCGCCGCGTTGCCGGACACGATGACCGGCGCCAGGCGGCTGACCAGCCCCAGCAGGCTCGACTCCTCGGGCGCGATGATGCCCACCACGCCGGTCGGCTCGGGGACGCTGAAGTTGAAGTAGCTGCCCGCCACCGGGTTCACCGTGCCGAGGGCCTGCGGGTACTTATCGGCCCATCCGGCGTACCACACCCAGCGATCGATGGCGGCGTCCACCAGACGGGCGGCTCGCCTGCGGCCGACGCCCTCCGCACCGGCCACCTCGGCGACGAACTGCTCCCGGCGGCCTTCCATCAGCTCGGCGATGCGGTACAGCACCTGCCCGCGGTTGTACGCTGTGCGGGCCGCCCAACCGGGGAAGGCGGCGCGCGCTGCACGGACGGCGTCGCGGATGTCCTTGCGCGTTCCCCGCGAGGCGTTGGCGAGCAGCCGGCCCCGCGCGTCGACCACCTCGTAGGAGCGGCCCGACTCGGTGCGCGGAAACCCTCCGCCGATGTAGAGCTTGTACGTCTTGCGGACGTCCAGCCGATCCGCTCCCCGCCCGTTGCGCAGCGCGAGCGGCGCGGGCCTGGGCTCGCGCAGCACCGGGGCCGGGGTGGCCGTGCGTGAGCGTGAGGCGGTCCTGGCCCGCGCCATCAGCGGCCGTCCCCGTTGGCCGACAGGTCGAGGTAGGCGGCCAGCCCGTGCAGGCCGCCCTCGCGACCATAGCCCGATTCCTTGTAGCCGCCGAACGGGGCGGTCGGGTCGAAGCGGTTGAAGGTGTTGGCCCACACCACCCCGGCGCGCATGGCGCTCACCATCTTGAAGATGCGGCTGCCCTTCTCGGTCCAGA
Organism: Candidatus Limnocylindria bacterium; assembly: GCA_036258735.1. GTDB lineage: Bacteria > Chloroflexota > Limnocylindria > QHBO01 > QHBO01 > JAPSGM01. The sequence goes on along the minus strand of DATADC010000038.1, from coordinate 10,637 downwards.
CGCCGGCAGACAGGCCGTAGGGCGTGTTGTTGGCCTTTTCGACCGCCTCGTCCGGCGTCCGAAAGGTCAGGACCGATAGGACCGGACCGAAGATCTCCTCCTGGGCGATGCGATGCGACTGGCTGACGCCGGTGAACAGGGTCGGCCGGAAGAAGAAGCCGCGGCTGGGCAGCTCGCAGTCCGGCTGGAAGATCTCCGCCCCCTCCTCGATCCCCGACTGCACCAACTCCTGGACCTTGGCCAGCTGCCCCGCCGAGTTGATGGCGCCTACATCGGTGTTCTTGTCCAGCGGGTCGCCCACGCGCAGGGTCGAGAGCCGGTCCTTGAGCTTCTCGAGCAGCGGCTCGTACACGCTCTCCTGCACGAACAGCCGCGAGCCGGCGCAGCAGACCTCGCCCTGGTTGAAGTAGATGCCGTTGATGATGCCCTCGATGGCCTGATCCAGCGGGGCGTCGTCGAAGACGATGTTGGCGGCCTTGCCGCCCAGCTCCAGGGTCAGCTTCTTGTGGGAGCCCGCCACGGCGCGGGCGATCATCTTGCCCACGGCGGTGGACCCCGTGAACGCCACCTTGTCGACGTCGGGGTGGCGGACCAGATCCATGCCGATCTCGCCCGGCCCGGTGATGATGTTCACCACGCCCGGCGGCAGCTCGGCCTGCTGCACCACGTCCGCGAACAGGTACGCCGTCAGCGGCGTGGTCGACGCCGGCTTGAGCACCACCGTGTTGCCGGCCGCCAGGGCCGGCGCGATCTTCCATGCCAGCATCAGCAGCGGGAAGTTCCAGGGGATGACCTGGGCTGCCACGCCGAGCGGCCGTGGCTCGCGGTTCGGGAAGGCGTACGCCAGCTTGTCCGCCCAGCCGGCGTAGTAGAAGAAGTGGGCCGCGGCCAGTGGCACGTCCACGTCGCGCGACTCCTTGATCGGCTTGCCGGAGTTGAGCGTCTCCACCACGGCGAACTCGCGGGAGCGCTCCTGGAGGATCCGCGCGATGCGGTACAGGTACTTGGCGCGCTCGCTGCCAGGCAGCCGCGACCAGGAGGTGTCGTAGGCGCGGCGTGCGGCGGCCACCGCCCGGTTGACATCGGCCTTCGAGGCGCGGGCGACCTTGGTCAGGCGCTCCTCGGTGGCCGGGTTGATGACCTCGAACGTCGCGCGAGGACGGCTGGGCCCGAAGGCGTTGTCGATGAACAGGCCGTACTCGGGCCGCACCTCGACGTGGTCGGTCGCCTCCGGGGCAGGCGCGTACTCCCATGGGATGCCGCCCCGCGCCGCGAGCCCCCAGGAGGCGGGGGCAGGTCGGCTCTCCTTCTTCTTGGTGAGTGTCATGCGCCGTGGATTATGGCAGCCTCGGTTGGTTCAGCCGGCAGGCGAATGCCCCGCGCCGCCCGCGCCAGGCGCCCACTCGGGCAGCTGCTGGAGCGCCCATCGGTTGCCGTCGGGGTCGGAGAAGTAGACGAACGATCCCCACGGCTGCACGTCAACCTCGCTGACCTCCACGCCTCGGGCTGCGAGCTCCGTCCGTGCTGCCTCGGCATCGGCCACGACGATCTGCAGGCTGTCGAGCGAGCCCGGCGTCATCCGGGTGAGGCCCTTTCCGATCGCGATGGAGCAGGCGGACCCGGGCGGTGTGAGCTGGACGAATCGGACCTCGTCGCTCACCGTGGCGTCCTGGTCCTCGACGAAGCCGACCTGCTCGACGTAGAACCGCTTTGCCCGGTCGACGTCGCTCACGGGGACTCCAACCAGCTCGAGCTTCATGTCCGTGCCGCGTCCTCCGGTGCGTCGGCCGCATGCTATCAGCCCCGTTAGGATGCACCCATGAGCCGGGGTTTGCCCCAACGTTGACCGATGACGGCGGCTCTCTATTGGAGCACTCCCATCGCTTTCGGGTTCGCACCTATGAGCTCGACCAGAACGGGCACGTCAACAACAGCGTGTACCTGGCCTGGACCGAGAACCTGGCCGCCGACCACGCCGAGTCCGCCGGCTTCGGCCGCGGCTGGAGCGTCGAGCGCGGCGGGGCGTGGGTCGTCCGTCGCCACGAGATCACGTACCACGTCCCGGCGGTGGCCGGCGACGAGATCGAGGCCGTCGTCCGGGTGGAGGCGCTGGGCGGCGTGCGCGGCGTGCGGCGCACCTGGATCCGCCGCGCGGACGGGATGCTGCTCGCCGACGTGCTGACCGAGTGGGTCTGGGTCCGGCTGAGCGACGGCCGGCCCGCCCGCGTTCCGGCGGAGCTCGTAAGCCGCTACAACGAGCTGCTGCCCGGAGCAAGCTGATGCGGTTCGCGAGTCAGCCCGTCGGCAGGGCGCCCTCCAGCTCGAGCAGGAAGCGCTTGCGCTCCAGTCCGCCGGTGTAGCCGCCCAGTCCCCCGCCGACGTGCACCACCCGATGGCACGGCACCACGATGGGGATCGGGTTCGACCCCAGCGCGTTGCCCGCCGCCCGGTAGGCGCGCGGCGAGCCGGCGGCGACCGCGACCTCGGAGTAGGTCACGACCTGCCCGAACGGCACCCTCGCCGTGGCCCGCAGCACGCCCTGGGCGAACCCGCGGACCAGCGACCAGTCCACCGGAAGGCTGAAGTGCGTTCGGCCGCCGGCGAAATAGTCGTCGAGCTCCCGCCGCGCCGCGTCGGTCCGTTCCGGCGCGTGGAGGACGCGCGGGCTCACGCGCGCGGCCAGCTCCTCCACGACGGCCTCCTCACTGTCCGCCGGGTAGGCGAGACGGACGAGCCCGCGCGGCGTGACCGCGACCAACAGCTCCCCGACCGGGGAGTCCATGGTGGCGTAGGCCACGTCGAGCAGGCCATTGGCTGCCGCGCGCGCGCTCAGCTCGCGCTGGAGGCGCTGGGCGTCGAGCTCACCGGCGGGGGCCGCATCGCCCAGGCGTCGCTCCAAGTCGGTCATCGCTCCACCTCCATTCGCAGCCGTCGCAGCGCCGCGCTCACGTTCTGGCGTGCCGCCTCCTCGCTGATCCCCATTCGCTCGCCGATGGCCCGGTAGTCCAGGTCGAGCACGAACCGATGCACGACGGCCGCCCGCTGCTTGGCGGGCAGGCCGCGGACCGACGCCCACAGGCCGTCGTCGGACGGCGTCGGCGCGTCGGCGCGCGGCTCGGCGTCACGCTCCAGCGCGCCCAGCGCGCGGGCTATCGGCCGCCGGGCTCGCGCTCGCCCGAGGTCGTTGGCCTTGCGGCGCGCGATGGTGTACAGCCAGGCCCTGAGATTCTCCGCGTGGTCCAGCCGCGGGTACGCCCGCAAGGCGGCGATGAGCGTCTCCTGCAGGCAGTCCTCGGCGTCATCGGTCCCCACGAAGCCAACCAGGAAGCGGTGCAGCTCGGCGGCGTGGGCATCGACCAGCGCCTGAAAGGGTGGCAGTCGCACGAGGATGAAACGCGGCTGCAGGGCGGGACGTGAGGTCACGCGGCCGCGCGGCGCAGCAGGTCCTCGTATGCGGTGGCGTCGTCGCGGGTGATGGTCGGCAGCCAGACCCCATCCTCGCCCTGGTTCCAGTCCATCTCCAGTCCGGGGTTCTGCGCGTTCGTGCCGTCTGGCGCGAAGAGGTGCGGGGAGCCCTGGACGGCATCGGTCTTGGCGACGTCCCATTGCTCGAACAGCGCGCGCCGGGCGCGGCCGGAGTCCAGCGCGGCGGCCAGAGCCGAGATGTCGAGCCCGTCGGTTTCCGAGGCCACCTCCAGGATGACGTGCCGCAGGCTGACGCAGCGGCTCTCACCCCAGAACGCCCGCCGCAGGCCGCGGTCCAGCGCCTCCGACGCGGCGAGCCCCTGCTCCTTGGCGGCCTGCACTGCCTCCATCGCCGGCAGCATGGTCACCGGCCATGCCCAGTCCGGCGCCGCCCACGGCTGCCAGCCGGCGCGCGGCGCGAGCGTCGCGCAGATGGGGATTTCCGGCTCGAGCTCGTTACGCGGGGTCGGCTCCGAGTTGAACAGCTCCAGCGGGAAGGCACGATGGTCGAAGCGGACCCGCTCCTCCAGGCCCAGCCGCCGGCGGGCGTCCCACAGCCGCCAGATCGCGACATGCGCCCACGGGCAGCCGACGTCCGACCAGATCTGGATGGTGCCCGGCTCGGCGGCGACGGCGGTCAATCCAGCGTGAAGTAGTCGCCGCCGCTGTATCGGCCCGTGCGTTCCTTGCGGATCTGCATGAGCACGTCGTTCAGCAGAGAGGAGGCGCCGAACCGGAAGCGGTCAGGGGTCATCCACTCCGGCCCCAGCGTCTCGTACAGCACGGTGAGGTAGGCGATCGCCTCCTTGGCCGTGCGAATGCCACCCGCCGGCTTCATGCCGACGGCGCGACCGGTCTGGCGGTGGAAGTCGCGGATCGCCTCCAGCATGACGAGCGTCACGGGCAGCTCGGCCGCCGGGTTGACCTTGCCGGTGCTCGTCTTGATGAAGTCGGCCCCGGCCGCCATGGCCAGGACCGATGCGCGGCGCACGTTGTCGTAGGTCTCCAGCTCCCCGGTCTCCAGGATGACCTTGAGGTGGTGCTCGCCGCAGGCCTCCTTGACGGCCACGATGTCGTCGTAGACGCGGGCGTATTCGCCGGCCAGGAAGGCGCCCCGATCGATGACCATGTCGATCTCGTCGGCGCCCAGCTCGATCGCCTGGCGGACGTCCTGGAGCTTGACCTCCAACGGCGCCTGCCCGGACGGGAAGTAGGTCGCCACTGCTGCCACCTTCACGCTGCTGCCCCGTAGCGCCTCGACGGCGGTGGGCACCATGCTGGGGTACACGCAGAGTGCGGCGACCGACGGGACGGCCGGGTCCGTCGGATCAGGCCTGCGCGCCTTGCCGGCCAGGGCGCGCACCTTGCCGGGAGTGTCCTTTCCCTCGAGCGTGGTCAGGTCCATCATGCGGATGGCCAGGTCCAGCGCCCAAAGCTTCGACTCTCGCTTGATGCTGCGCCGCGCGAGCGAGGCAGCTCGCTCCTGGGCGCCGACCTGGTCGACCGGCCACACGCGACCGAGCAGGCTGCCCAGCGCCTGGTGGCGCGGGGCGGTGAGGTCCCGAGCGGGATCGCGCGCGGGGTCGCGGCGAGCGGGAGTGGTCGTTGCCATGGACCCTCGATTGTACCCGTCACCTTCCCGAAGCTCCGTGACCGACCACTATCCTTTCGGGCGTGCCGGAGCCGGCGGCCGAGACCGTCCTGTACTGCCTGACCCGCGACCACGAGCTGGCGTCCGCCATCGACGAGCGGCTGCAGGCGGCGATCGCTTTCTTCTACAACGACGCCGCGCGCCTGCACCAGGCCATCATGCTGCGCCGGCCCGATGCAGTCGTGGTCGACACCGGGGCCATCCGCGAGGAATACGGCGACGCGGGCCTGGGCCCCGTGGTCAGCTTCGTCCGGGAACGGGCCCCCGCCGCGCGGCTTGCCGTACGCCCCAGGACCGGCGCCGAATGGCTGGTGGCGGCCGAGGCCGGCGAGGGGGTTCAGATGCTGCCCGCCGAGGCCACTGCGTGCGTCGAGGCCGTGGCTACCTTCTGCGCGGACCGCTAGCCGAACGCCCTTCCTGCTTACCGGATGCGGCCGGCGCGCAGCGGCGGCCAGTACCGGAGCAGCGGGCGCCAGCGCGCGGCGGACAACGGGATGCTGCCGAGGGAGCGTGAGTCCGTGCTCTGGTCCGGGGCGTCGCCCCTCAGCTCGAGGCGTCCGTCGGACATGTCCACCACCCGCTTGACCAGCTCCCGGGACGCGAGCCGCGGGTCGCGGACCACGACGAGGTCCCGCCGCGCGGGCGCGCGACGCCGGAACGTCCAGTCCTCGACCAGCAGCCGGTCGCCGGGGAGCAGGGTCGGCGCCATCGAGCGGCCCTCCACCTCGACGGCGTCCAGCCGCCGCAGCGAGCCGCCCGCGGCGAGAGCGGTGGCCAGGCCCGCCGTTGTCCCGAGACCAAAGAGAAGCGGCCGGATCAGGCCCGTCCGCGGCGACATCGGGCCCGTAGGCGGGTCAGCCCGGGCGGCCGTTGACGCGCGTCTTGTCCGGACCGCCGCTGCCCTTCCACATCTGGTCGACCTTGTCGATCATGGCCAGCAGCTCGCGGGCCGCGCCGGCATCCAGCGACTGCTTCACCTTCGAGGCCTGCTTGGTCGCCTTCCAGAACGTCTCGTGCAGGTCCGGGAACTGCTCGATGTGCTCGGGCTTGAAGTAGTCATGCCATAGGACGTCCAGGTGCTGCTTGACCAGCTCGGCGCGCTCCTCCTTGACGTGGATGCATCGGGCGCGGAAGAGCGGGTCGTCGCTGGCATCGTACTTCTCGATGATCCTCAGGCAGCTCTCCGCCTCGATGCGCGCCTGCTCGGGGTCGTAGACGCCGCAGGGGACGTCGCAGTGGGCGTGGACGCGCCGCGTCGGGCGCAGGAGGGAACGTAGCGTGAGCATGGGTCTCCTCTTCGGCAGAAGCGTCATGGGTGTCGGTGAGATTGTGGCAGCAATCCCCGTGCCGCTGGCTGGGCGCTTGCTCGGTTGGTGGGCGGGCTGTGACTTGTCACTCGCTCAGGTGGTGAGCTAAGTCCGGCGCTGGCCCCGAATTGGAGTCAGTCGTCCGGATTGCAGGCGAGTGACGTCGAATCCGGGTATCGGTCGCGTTAGCGCACGTGGTGAGCAGCTGACGCTAAACAGACGCCCCTCCCCAAGAATGGCGCGATCGCGGGTCGGCCCAGGCGCCGTGTCAGCCCGTGATTCCACTGGGGTCATCAGATCGCGCGGATGGCTCCCATCCGGTGGTGCTTGATTCCACTGGGGTCATCAAATCGTGCGTGAGGCAGGGCTCCAGCGTGAACTGAACCACCCATGTGAATCACATTCGGCCTAACACGATCTACGAGCCCATCACCATGCCGCCATCGACCCCGATGATCTGGCCGGTGACGTAGCGCGCCTCGTCGGAGGCGAGGTAGACCGCTGCGGCGGCCACGTCGTCGACTGAGCCGACGTAGCCCATCGGCGTCAGGGACTTGATGGCCTCGGCTGCGGCATCGGGCAGGCTGGCGGTCAGGTCGGTCTCGATCAGGCCGGGCGCGAGGGCGTTGCAGGTGATGGCGCGGCTGGCGAGCTCGCGCGCGGTCGTCTTGGTCAGGCCGATGAGCCCCGCCTTGGCGGCCGCGTAGTTGGCCTGGCCGGGATTGCCCATGCGGCCGGCGGCCGAGGACATGTTGATGATGCGCCCGGATCGGGCCTTCATCATGGGCCGGGAGATGGCGCGGGTCATCCAGAACGGGCCGGATAGGTTGGTGGCCAGGACGCTGTCCCACTCGTCGGCGTCCATGCGCATCAGCAGGTTGTCGCGGGTGATGCCCGCGTTGTTGACCAGGATGTCGACCCTGCCGAAGGCCTCCAGGGCGGCCCTGACGATGCTCTCGCACGCCTCCCGGCCACCCGAGGTGTCGCCCTGGACGAGCTCGGCGCGGCGGCCCGCCGCCGCGACGGAATCCGCTGTCCGGCGGGCGGCCTCCTGGTTGTCGCGATAGTTCACGGCGACGTCGGCGCCCTGCGCGGCGAAGGCAAGGGAGATGGCGCGGCCCAGCCCGCGGCTGGCGCCGGTGACCAGCGCCACCTTGCCGCTGAGGTCGAACATCAGCGCGCCGCCGCCAGCGCCGGCTCGTCGATCCGTGGCTTCCCGAGGCGCGTCTGCTCGCCGGGAGCCAGGAAGGCGCGGGCGGGGTCTGCGGTCCACTCCACCACGGCCGCCCCGGCGGTATAGCCGGCGCCGAAGGCGACCATCAGCAGCCGGTCGCCGCGCTTGACGCGGCCGGCGGCCACGGCCTCGACCAGCGCCATGGGGACCGATGCGGCGCTGGTGTTGCCGTACTTCTCGATGTTGATGAACAGCTTCTCGCCGGGGATGCCGAGCCGCTCCTGGACGCTCTCGATGATGCGCAGGTTGGCCTGGTGGAAGACGAACTGGTCGATGTCGTCAACGGTCAGGCCGGCGTCCCGCAGCGCGTTGGCGGCCGAGTCCGCCAGCTGGCGGGTGGCGTACTTGTACACCTCGCGGCCGAGCATGCGGATGTAGTGCTGCCTGCCAGCGACCGTCTGGGCCGTGGCCGGGTTGGCGGACCCACCGGCCGGCACGATGATCGCCTCGCAGCCGCTGCCGTCGCTGAACAGGTCGGCGCCGAGCAGGCCGCCCGGCTGGTCGGACGCCGAAAGGAGGACCGCGCCGGCGCCGTCGCCGAAGAGGACGCAGGTGTTTCGATCGGTCCAGTCGATGAACCGGCTCAGCACTTCCACGCCGATGACCAGCACGTGGCGGTACACCCCGCTGCGCACGAAGCTGCTTCCGGTGGCCAGAGCGAAGAGGAAGCCGGAGCAGGCTGCCTGGAGGTCGAAGCCGGCCGCGCGCGTGGCGCCCAGCTCCTGGGCCACCAGCACACCGGTGGCCGGCAGCGGGTAGTCGGGCGAGCAGGTGCCCACGATGACCATGCCTACCTCGCGCGGGTCCACCCCGGCGACCGCGAGCGCGTCGCGGGCGGCGTTGACCGAGAGCGTGGTCGTCGTCTCGTCGTCGGCGGCGATGCGCCGCTCGTGGATGCCGGTGCGGCTGACGATCCACTCGTCAGTGGTGTCGACCATCCGCGTGAGGTCGTCGTTGGTCAACACGCGCGACGGCGCGTACATCCCCCAGCCCGTGATCACCGCGTTCTGGCCATTGGGGCCCATCATCGCCTCCTTGCCCCCGTCATGCGCTGGGGTCGACCTCGATCAGCGGCTGCTGGCGCTTCACCAGCGTCCCGCTCTCGACGAGGACGCGGGCCACCCGGCCCGCCACGTCCGACTTGATCTCGTTGAACAGCTTCATGGCCTCGATCAGCCCGATGACCGTGCCAACCCCCACTTCCGACCCCTGCTGGATGTAAGGGCGCGCCCCGGGCGAGGGCGCCGAGTACCAGACGCCGGTCAGCGGCGCCGCGACGAACCGCATGCCGGGCGCCGGCTCGCCGAACGGGGACGCGGGGGGGCGCCCCTCGGCGGCTGGAGCCGCGGGCGTCGCTACTGGAGCCGGTGGCGTGGCCGCCACAGCGCGAGGGCGCGCCAGGCGGACCGACAGCTCTCCGGCCTCCACCTCGAGCTCGTCCAGCCCCGTGGCCTCGAACGCGGGCGCCAGGACGTCGACGGCGCGCAGGACGCGCTCGCTGGCCTCGGTCACGGGTCGTACCGTTGAAAGACGAGCGTGGCGTTATGGCCGCCGAACCCGAAGGAGTTGCTCATCGCCCGCGCCACCGGTACACGGCGCGCCTCGTTCGGCACGTAGTCGAGGTCGCAGTCAGGATCGGGGTTCTCGTAGTTGATTGTGGGCGGCACGATCCCCGTTTCGATGGCCCGGATGCAGGCGATCGCCTCCACGCCGCCGCCGGCGCCGAGCAGGTGGCCGGTCATGCTCTTGGTGCTGCTCACCGGGATGGCGTAGGCACGCTCGCCGAAGGTCGTCTTGATGGCCGCCGTCTCGCTGCGGTCATTGGGCGGCGTGCTGGTGCCGTGGGCGTTGATGTAGTCGATATCGCCGATGCCGAGCCCGGCATCCGCCATGGCCAGCGACATGCTCGCCACCGCTCCACGCCCGCCGGGCGCGGGCAGCGTGATGTGTGACGCGTCGTCGGTCGCGGCGTAGCCGACGACTTCCGCATGGATCGGCGCCCCGCGCGCCAGGGCGTGATCAAGCGCCTCCAGCACCACAACGCCGGCGCCATCGGCCATGACGAAGCCGTCCCGATCGGCGTCGAAGGGACGGGACGCGCGTTGCGGCTCGTCGTTGCGCTTGGTCGAGAGCGCGCGCATGGCGGCGAAGGCACCCACCGGGATCTCGCCGATGCCGGCCTCGGCGCCGCCGGCGATCATCAGGTCCGCGTCGCCGCGCCGAATGAGTCCCAGCGACTCCCCGATGGCGTGGTTGCTGCTGGAGCAGGCGCTGACGGCCGCCCAGTTCGGCCCGCGGGCGTTGGCGTAGATGGCCACGAAGCCGGCGGCCATGTCCGGGATCATGGAGGTCACCAGGAAAGGACCGATGCGGTCCACGCCATGGTCGTGGGCCTCGATGATGTCGCGGATCATGGTGTTGATGCCGCCGATGCCCGAGCCGATGATGGCCCCGGTGCGGTCCGCCAGCGTCTCATCGGTGATGGGGAGCTCCAACCCCGCGTCGCGCATCGCCTCGGACGCCGCGGCCCAGGCGAAGTGGACGTAACGGTCGTTGCGCCGGATCTCCTTGCGCGGCATGACCGCCTCGGGCTCGAAGCCCTTGACCTCGCCGGCGATCTGGCAGTCGAGCCGGCTGGGGTCGAAGGCGGTGATGCGCCCGATGCCCGATCGGCCGGCCACGAGGCAGTCCCAGAAGGTCTCCACGTCGTTGCCGATGGGCGTGACGGCGCCCATGCCGGTGACGACGACGCGCCGCTCCCCGAGGTCTCGGAAGGAGGGGCGCCAGCGCGGATCGATGCCCTCAGCCATCGGTCCTGCCTCCGGCGATCGACTGGTCGCGCGGCATGATGAAGCTGATGGTGGCTTCAACGGCGACCTCTCCGTCCACGCTGGCCACGGCCCGCGCCCGGCCGAACATGCCGCGCAGCTTCTCCAGCGTGACCTCCAGGCGGAGCGTGTCGCCCGGCACCACCGTGCGG
>DATADC010000037.1:0-4080 GCA_036258735.1 Candidatus Limnocylindria bacterium | reverse complement strand
CCCCTCGACCGCTGGATGGCCGGGCTGCGCGGCGAGGAGCTGGAGGAGCTTCCCGTCATCAACCGCGCGGTGATCACCCAGACGCTCGAGCACGACATGCCGCGCTTCTACGAGGCGACCGAGCGGCAGCACATCCCCATGGCGCCACCCGAGCTGCGCCGCGACTTCACCGGCCTGGTGGAGGTCGGCTACGACACGCGCTCGGCGGTGGCCGAAGGACAGCGGTGCCTGCAGTGCAACCACAACATCGGCATCGACGGACCTCGCTGTATCCTGTGCGGGCTCTGCGCCGACGTCTGCCCCGAGGGCGTGATCTACATGGTCGACAAGGCGCAGGTCGGCGGCGACGACCCGGAGATCGACATCTTCCAGTCGTGGCCGCGCGGCATCGCCATGATCATCGACGAGGAGCGTTGCATCCGCTGCAACCTGTGCGTCGAGCGCTGTCCGACCAACTGCATCACCATGGACCGCCTAGAGCTGGAGCGGTTCACGCCTGACGGGAAGGTGCTCTTGGAGAGCTACAAGGACAACGTGCTGGGGCAGATCGGTCAGCAGGCCGGTCCGGCGGTGGAGCGATGAGCCTCCTGGTCCGCGTCATCAAGGAATCCGCCCTGTGGCGGAGCCTGTTCCGCCAGCCCTATCCGACCACCAGCCGCACGCGCGCGCTGGCGGTCATGAACAACGTCTTCCTGCACCTCCACCCGGTGCGCGTCAAGCGGCACGCGGTGCGCTACACGTACACCTTCTGCCTGGGCGGCATCAGCTTCTTCCTGTTCCTGGCCCTGACGGTGACCGGGGTGTACCTGATGTTCTTCTACGTGCCCTCCATCAATCGGGCGTTCCAGGACATCCAGACCATCGAGAACTCAGTCGCGTTCGGGTCGCTGATCCGCAACATGCACCGCTGGGCCGCGCACCTCATGGTGCTGACGGTCTTCCTGCACATGATCCGGGTCTTCTACCACGGCGCCTACAAGCCGCCGCGTGAGTTCAACTGGGCCATCGGCGTCCTGCTGCTCTTCTCCACGCTGTGGCTGAGCTTCACCGGCTACCTGCTGCCGTGGGACCAGATCGCCTTCTGGGCCATCACGGTCGGGACCCAGATGGCCACCTACGCCCCGCTGGCCAGCACGGAATCGGGCTTTATCCTGCTGGGTGGCATCGAGGTGGGACAGGAGACGCTGATCCGCTTCTATGTCATGCACGTGATCGCCTTCCCGCTCATCGCCGCCATCCTGATGGTCGTCCACTTCTGGAGGATCCGGAAGGACGGCGGCATCTCCGGACCCGTCTAGGCTTGGACCAACCAGACCAATGACCATCGAGAAGCGACCCAACGCCACCGCCGACAAGACCGCGCCGAGCCAGGCACCGCAGGTTCCGACCATCGAGCGCGGCGCCGGCCCCAAGCTGCCCGGCCCACCCGGTGTGCCTGGCACCGAGCGGTTCCGGCTGCTGGCCTACGTCAAGCAGGAGTCCATGGTTCGCGTGGACAAGCGGCCTGACGAGACGGTCCTGACCTGGCCGCACCTGCTGCGCGCCGAGTTCCTGATGGCCACGCTCATCAGCGCGCTCCTGGTCATCACCAGCTTCTTCATCCAGGCCCCGCTGGAGGAGATGGCCAATGCCGGCAACACGCCGCACGTCGCCAAGGCGCCGTGGTACTTCCTGGGCCTGCAGGAGATGCTCTCCTACTTCAACGCCACGGTGGTGGGGGTGCTCTTCCCGCCGCTGTACTTCATCGGCCTCATGGCCATCGCCTACATCGACCGCTCGCCGTACAAGGCCGCCCGCGACCGCAAGCTGGTGTGGATCTTCTTCCTGTGCCTCATGATCGGCGGGCTGCTGGTCACCTTCATCGGCTCGTTCTTCCGCGGCCCCGGCTGGAACTGGGTCTGGCCATGGGAGGGGGTGTTCTTCACTCTATGAGCCTTCAGCGTACGTACGGCGAGGTCCACGGCCCGCCCACTGGCGAGATCAGTCGCCGCAGCTTCATGCGGCGCATGCTGGGCGTGGGGGTCGGCATCCTGTCCATCGAGTTCGTGGCCGGGACGGTCGCCTTCCTGTGGCCCAACATCCGCGAGGGGCTGGGCGGCCGGCTGTCGGTGGGCACTGCGGCGGACATTGCCACCAACCTGCCGGAATGGACCGAGGGGCTGCCGTACGTCTTCCAGTCCAAGATCTTCCTCGTGAACGTGCCGGCCGCCAAGGCGCGCGTCGAGGGCAACGGGGAGGTGGGCCAGCCGGTCGAGGATCCCGGCACGAACGTCGGTACGGAGATCCCCGCCGTGGACCGCTCGGTGCTGGCGCTCTACCGCAAGTGCCCGCACCTCGGCTGCCAGGTCCCGCAGCTGTGCGACCAGAGCCAGTGGTTCGAATGCCTGTGCCACGGCAGCAAGTACACCGTGCTCGGCGAGAAGCGGGACGGCCCTGCGCCGCGCGGCATGGATCGCTTCGTGGTCGAGATGGAGGGCGACGCCTACGTCATCAACTCGGGCGAGATCGAGGACGGGCCGCCGGTCGGCACCGCCACGTTCGACACGCGCGCGCCGAGCGAAATGCCTCACTGCTCAGCCTGACCGATGACGGCCAAGACGCTGGGCGTCGTCCTGGTCAGCGTGCTGGCCATCTTCACCGCCTTTTACTGGATCACCGACACCCAGCGGCGCGACCAGCGCTACGAGGACCTTCAGACCGAGCTGGTCGAGTACGGCGAGATCATGTTCGGGCCACCGACCGCCGACCACCCGGCCACCGCCAACTGCGCCCAGTGCCACGGCGCCGAGGGCGAGGGCGGCGACGTCGGTCGGACGGGCGTTCGCGCGCCGAACCTGCACAGCCGCTCGCTCTTCGAGAAGCTCCAGGCCAACCCGAACTACGTGAACCTCGTGATCCGCTTCGGCGGCGTGGTGGTGTCGGGCAACGTCAACTCCCTGATGCCCGCCTGGTCGACCGAGGTGGGCGGACCGCTGACCATCGAGCAGGTCGACGCTCTCACCGCGCTGGTCGAGAGCTGGGCCACCGGGGCGGGCGAGCAGCCACAGGAGGAGGTTCCGGACACCGCGGAGGCCGGCCAGGAGGTCTACCAGACCGCCGGCTGCGCCGGCTGCCACGGCCAGGACCTGGCCGGCAATGAGACCTATCCGGGCCTGCAGAACATCGGCAACGAGCCGATCACCAACGAGGAACTGCCCACGCCGGTCAGCCAGGAGGAGCAGCTGATCGCCGACTACGAGGAGGATCCGCGCCGCATGCTGGAGCTGTGGATCCGCGACTCGGCTGGCAACTACAACGACGGAGAGCCCACCGGCATGCCGCCACATCCCGAGGAGCAGCTGCCGGAGGACGCGCTCCAGGCACTCATCACCTTCCTGCTCGAGCAGCGGGCGCAGTAGGCGTGGCCAGCGCATACCTCCCGCCCCCCAGGCGCGGCCCGGTCATCCGGGTGGTCCGCGGCGTCGACGAGTTCGCCAGCTGGCTGCTGTACGGCTACGAGACCTGGCTGGTGGCGACCCTCAAGGCCGTGCCGCTGTTCCTGTTCATGTATTTCCTGCTGTTCTACATCCCCAACTACATCTACTACGCGGTCACGCTCTACGTCCTCAACTTCAGCAAGGACGTCGGCTTCCTGATCGCCAACCTGGTGGGCGGCGGCAACTTCACCGCGCTGATCGTGATGGCCGTCTGGGCGCAGGCGGCGCGCGGCCGACAGGGGTTCTTCTGGTCGCTGATCCGCTACCTCGTCTTCCTCCAGTACTTGCTCACCGTGCTGGTGCTGATTCCGTTCATGGTCTTCAACCTCGGCGGCGGGTCGCTGCTGCCACCGGTGTTCACGCTGCAGTCGGTGGCCCTGGGAGCCGTGGCGGCTGGCCTGGGCGCCATGTCGGCCGTGTACCTGTGGTTCGAGTACCGCCGCATCACGCGCCGGGCTGCGCAGCAGGCCGCCGCCGGCAGCCTGGCGCTCTCGACCGGCCGCTAGGGACGCGCCGCCACGCTCCTCGCCCACCTGGCCTGGTCCGGCGTCGTCCTGCTCGCCGCCGGTGGCCTGGTCGTTGTCGAGCTTGGCTCGCGGTGCCC
>DATADC010000036.1:0-17582 GCA_036258735.1 Candidatus Limnocylindria bacterium | reverse complement strand
GCGGATCGCGCACGTCAGGGAGCAAAACGCGCCTGCCGGTACGGACTGGCGGATGGCTGCGGCGCTCGACGCCGAGGGCACGCACTGGCTCGATCTGGAGGTGGCTCGTCGCAGCGCCCTCGCCACCGACCCGTCGCTCGCCCACAACAGCCGCCTGTTCCGGCGGCGGCTCACCACGCTCGACGCCCACCTCGCGACGGGCGGTCGGGTAGCTGACCTGGCCGACCTGCTCGAGCACGAGACGGACGAGCGGCTGGCGGCGGGCGACCTGGACTTCGGCCCGCCCATCCTGCGGCCGCCGAGCCTTCGGGACTTCTACGCCTTCGAGGGTCACGTGCGCACGATGTGGGAGCGCCGCGGTGGGGACGTGCCGGAGGCGTGGTACCGCATCCCGGTCTTCTACTTCAGCAACGTGAGCGAGATCCGCGGGCCCGGCGAACCGGTGTGGCGTCCCGCGGCATCCGCTGAGCTGGACTACGAGCTCGAAGTGGCGGCCCTGGTGGACGTCGCGGGGCACGACCTGGATCCGGGGCGCGGCCGGCAGGCCATCGGTGGATACATGGTCATGAACGACTGGAGCGCGCGGGACCTCCAGCGCGAGGAGACGACGGTCCGGCTGGGACCGGCGAAGGGCAAAGACTTCGCGACCTCCATCGGTCCCTGGCTGGTCACGCCGGACGAGCTGGCTGACGTGCGGGCCGAGCGGAACTACGATCTGACCATGACGGCATCGGTCAACGGGGAGGAGCTGAGCCGCGGCAGCTGGTCCAGCGCGCAGTACGACTTCGGGGAGATGGTTGCCAGGGCCTCGGCTGACGTGTGGCTGCGGCCGGGTGACCTGCTCGGGTCCGGGACGGTCGGCGGCGGCTGCCTGCTCGAGATCAAGGACGCGAGGCTGGGCCGATGGCTCGAGCCTGGCGACGCGGTCACGCTGGCCGTCGAGCGGTTGGGGGAGCTGACCACGCCCATCGTCCCGCGGCCCGACCGCAGGCAGCGGCCGAGGACATGGTGAGATGGTGATCGAGGTCGGCGACGAGCGGGCCACCTTCCTGCGCCGCCTCGAGCGCGTGGAGCGCCGGCTGAGCGAGCATGCCCAGCAGCCGGTGCCCTCGCGCCTGACCGATCCGGACCCGGGCGGCGAGGAGCGCTGGGAGGCGGGCCAGGTCTGGGCCCACCTGGCCGAGTTCCCGGCGTACTGGCTGGAGCAGGTGCGGCACGTCGTCGGCGGCGCGCATGCAGGCGACGGCCGTGGTGGCGCGGAAGCCGAACACGAACCGGTGCCCTTCGGCAGGACCAAGACCGATCCCGGTCGGCTGGCGGCCATCGAGCGCGAGCGGCACACCGATCCGGCGGAGCTGCTGCGTCGAGTGAGCGTCGAGCTGCGCAACGTGCGCTCCACAATGGAGCGCCTGCCTGCCGACGCGTGGCAGCGCGCCGGCCGGCATCCCACGCTGGGGGAGATGAGCGTGGCGCAGATCGTGGGGCGGTTCATCGTGGCGCACCTCGAGGAGCACGCCGACCAGCTCGACGGCCTGGAGCTCGTCACCCTTGAAGAGATCCGTGACGCCGCCGAGCGGATCCGGGGAGCGGCCGTGCGGACCCCGCTGCTGCGCTGGGACGACCGCACCTGGCTCAAGCCGGAGAGCCTGCAGCCGGTCGGGGCCTTCAAGATGCGCGGGGCCTACAACGCCATCGCGTCGCTGACCGACGAGGAGCGCGCCCGGGGAGTGGTGACGTACTCCTCGGGCAACCACGCCCAGGCCGTCGCCCGCGCCGCGCGGCTGCTGGGGGCAAAGGCGACCATCGTGATGCCCGAGGCGGCACCGCGCATCAAGGTCGAGGGCGTGCAGCGGGACGGGGCCGAGATCGTGTTCACCGGCCCGGGCTCCGCGGAGCGCCACCGGATCGCCCTGGAGCTGGTGGAGCGCCACGGCTACGTGATGGTCGAGCCCTACGACGACCGGCGCATCATCGCCGGGCAGGGCACGGCCGGGCTGGAGATCGCCGAGGACCTGCCGGTGACCAGCGTCCTGATCCCGGTGAGCGGCGGGGGGTTGTCGGCGGGCATCGCAGCGGCGGTGAAGGCGCTGGCGCCCGATGCCCGCATCATCGGGGTCGAGCCGGAGCTGGCGGCCGACGCGCGCGAGTCACTCGCAGCCGGCGAGGTGGTGCACTGGGATGCGAGCCTGACCACCCGTACCGAGGCCGACGGCCTGCGCGTCGAGCATCTGGGCCGGCTGCCCTTCATCCACCTGCGCCGCCACATGGACGAGATCGTGACGGTCAGCGAGGACGAGATGCGCGCCGCCATCCGCCGCCTGGCCTCAGGCGCCCGGCTGGTGGTGGAGCCGTCGGGCGCGGCGGCCATGGCGGCGCACCTCTCCGGCGCCGCGCCGCAGCCGCACGGCGACGAAAATCGGGTCGTGGTCATCAGCGGCGGCAACATCGATCCGGCCCGCCTGGCCGAGATCCTGGCCGGGGCCTAGCGCGCGGCGCTCCCTCGGAGCCCGCCGAGAAAGGCGACGGCATTGGCGCCGATGGCGTCCAGGGCGTAGCCGCCCTCCTGCAATGCCACCACCGGGTGCCCGAGCTCGGCGACCATGCGGCCGATGACGGCGTAGTCGGAGGTGCGCAACGCCAGGTCGCCGATGGGGTCGTCCTCGAAGGTGTCGAAGCCGACCGAGAGGACGAGCGGCGCGTCGGCCTCGAAGGCACCGATGCGGCGCAGCGCTGCGTCAAGCGCCGTGGTGTAGGCGTCGAGCGCCGTGTGCGCCAGCAGCGGGAAGTTGGCCGTGGCCCCTGCGCCGGGGCCGGCGCCGCGTTCCGAGGCATAGCCGGAGAAGTACGGGTAGGCGCGGGCTGGATCGGCGTGGAGCGAGACGTACAGCACGTCACCCCGCTCCCAGAAGAGCTGCTGCGTGCCGTTGCCATGGTGGTAGTCGACGTCCAGGATCGCGACCCGCGCGAATCCCATCTCGCGTCGCAGCCACTCGGCCACGATGGCCGCGTTGTTGAAGAAGCAGTACCCGCCCAGCATCGAGCGCGCCGCGTGGTGGCCCGGCGGCCGGCACAGCCCGTAGGCCAGCGTCGCGCCCTCGACCACGGCACGAGCGGCCGAAAGCGCCACGTCCACCGCCGCGCGGGCCGCGGCCGCCGTGCCGGCCACGATGGGCGTGGCGGTGTCGAAGCAGAAGGCCCCCAGGCGCAGGTGCGCGGCGCCGGGGAGCTCCAGCGGCTCCATCGCGCCGGGGTAGGACGCGAGCTTGAATGTGTCGGGGATGAGCGGGCGCGAGGCGTCGTGGCCGGCGGCCACCGCATCGGCCCAGGCCCGGTCGACGACCTCGACCAGCGCCCGATCGTGGACAGCGGCGGCCGCGTCCGTCCCGAAGGCATCGGGCGCAACGAAGGCGTACCCGCCCTCGGCGGCCAATGCCCGCTCGATCTCCGTGGCCCGCTCGGGGCGCTCGTAGCAGTCGATCTCGCGGCCGCCGAGGACCTCTCGCAGGCCGGCGTGCTCCAGGTGGGCGTCCGAGCGGTAAACCGGCGTGGCAGGGATCGGCTCAGGCAAGGTGTCGGAGTGTACCGGTACACTCGGAACGCCCATGCCCATGCTCGACGAACGCGCCGCGATCGACGCTCTGCGCAGCTGCCCGCTCTTCGCGCCATGCCCCGAGGGAGTGCTGGCGGACGTGGGCCGGCGGCTGCGCCACCGCCACTTTCGGCGGAACGAGGTCATCTTCCACCAGGGCGACCCCGGCGACGCTCTGCACGTCATCACCTCGGGCTCGGTCAAGATCGTGCTGCCCTCGCCGGACGGCGAGGAGGCCATCATCGCCACCCTGCGCAGCGGCGACTTCTTCGGGGAGCTGTCGCTGCTCGACGGCGAGCCGCGCTCGGCTACGGCGGTGGCGGTAGAGGCGACCGAGACGCTGAGCCTGCCGCGCGCCGTCTTCCGGGAGCTGCTCGACCAGCACCCCGAGCTGCGGGACGCGCTGTTCGCCGCGCTGACCCGCCTCCTGCGGCGGCTGACCCGCCACGTGGAGGAGCTCCACTTCCTGGACCTGGCCGGGCGGCTGGCCGCGCGCCTGGCGTACCTGGCGCGCCAGTCGGACCCGCGCGCCAGCGACGGGCCGGTGGAGCTCGACTGGCCCTACACCCAGAGCGACCTGGCGGCCATGATCGGCGGCACGCGCCAGTCGGTGAACCGTCTGCTGTCCGACCTGATCACCGATGGCCTGGTGCGCCTCGAGCACGAGCGCCTGGTCGTCACCGACGTCTACGCCCTCGAGCGCCGCGCCGACCGCTGAAGGCGCCTAGCGCTCCAGCCGCCAGCCGGACTGCCACGGCCAGCCGTTGGCCATGTTCAGGCTGATGTTCATCCAGGCCATGCCCTCCAGGGTGCGGGCCATGTTGAGTTCGCCGGCGTCCAGCGGCTCGAAGCCCACGTCACGCACCAGGGTCGCCACCTTCTGCTTGGCTCCCGGGTCATCGCCGGCCAGGAAGCCGTCGAGCGGCTTGCCGTCCTGGACCGGATCAGCCATGCGGGAGGCGAATGCGGTGTTGAAGGCCTTGACGACCGGAGCCTGGGGCAGATGCTGCTGGAGTGCCTCGGCCAGGCTGGTGCCCTGCTGAACCGCCAGCGGGCCGTTCGAGACGTCGATCACCGGCTTGCCTGCCACCGCGGGACCGATCTCCTCAGCCACGTTGGCGTGCTCGTCGGCGGGGATGGCGAGGATGACGGCCTCGGCCCGCCGCGCCGCCTCTGCCGCCGAATCGGCCGGAAGGCAGTCCACCTCTTCGGCCGCCTGCCTGGCCCGCTCGGCCGAGGTGGCGGCGACGAAGACGGTGTGGCCCGCCTCGCTCAGCTTGCGCGCCAGGACGCTGCCCACGTTGCCGACGCCGATGACTGCTACCTGCATCTGACTGCTCCATGTGTGCCGTTTAGTTGCGCGCGCAACCATATCACGGGCGTCGCGGGCGGCCAGCCAGGTGTTCGGATCATCCAACCACTCGCGGGGGCAGGTCGGGAACGGGCCGATAGAATGGCCCGCATGTTCTACGTCCAGCGCGGCCGGGTCCCGCACAAGCGCCACACCCAGTTCCGCCGGGACGACGGGACGCTGTACGCCGAGGAGCTCTTCGGCGTCGAGGGCTTCGCGGGGCGCTCCTCGCTCCTCTACCACCACACCCCGCCCACCCAGACGCACCAGATCGACGACCCCGCCACCATCGCGCTCCAGCCCGCCGACCCAGATGGGCGGGAGCCACATCGGCATCGGCTGGTGAACACGAAGGCCCTGGAGCCATCCGGCGACGCGCTGTCCGGGCGGGTCCCGCTGTTCTTCAACGCGGATGTTACGTTCGGCGTGGTGCGCCCCGCGGAGGCCATGGACGGCTACTTCCGCAACGGCGTGGGGGACGAGATGTACTTCGTCCACGAGGGCAGCGGCACGCTCGAGACCATCTTCGGACCGATTCCCTACGGCCCCGGCGACTACCTGGTGCTTCCAATCGGCACCACCTACCGCCTGGTGCCCGATGCCGGCGTCCCGCAGCGGATGCTGTGGCTGGAGTGCCCGTCCGAGATCGAGCCGCCCAAGCGCTACCGCAACGACTACGGCCAGCTGCTGGAGCACTCCCCCTACTACCACCGCGACATCCGCCCGCCCGAGCCGATGGACCCGATCGTCGAGGACGGCGACTTCGTGATCCGCGTCCGCAGCCGCGACCGGGTCACCCCCTACCACTACCGGCACCACCCGTTCGACCTCGTCGGCTGGGACGGCTACCTATGGCCCTTCGCCTTCAACATCGGCGACTTCGAGCCGATCACCGGTCGCATCCACCAGCCGCCGCCGGTGCACCTCACCTTCCAGCCGCGCAACTTCGTGATCTGCAGCTTCGTGCCGCGCAAGTTCGACTATCACCCGCTCGCCATCCCCGCCCCGTACAACCACTCGAACATCAATTCCGACGAGGTCATCTACTACGTGGCCGGCAACTTCATGAGCCGCCGCGGCGTGGACATCAGCTCGTTCACCGTCCATCCGGCCGGCATCCCGCACGGGCCCCATCCCGGTACGGTGGAAGCCAGCATCGGCAAGGAGGCGACCGAGGAGCTGGCGGTCATGATCGACACCTTCCACCCGCTGCACCTCACCCGGCAGGCGGCCGAGCTCGAGGACGAGCGCTACCCCTACTCCTGGATCCCGCCCGATGACGCCGGCGAGCACGCGCGCGAGCTGGCCGAGCGCGGGCCCGAGGCCTTCCCCGACTGATCGCGGCCGGTACCGGGCAGCGGCTGGCGCGCAGAATGCTCCGTGGAGGGAACATGACTGACCCGACCGCGATCCCGGTGAACCTGTACGAGAACGAGCGCGAGCTGATGGTGGTGGCGCCGATGCCGGGCGTGAGCGCCGAAGACATCAGCGTCGAAGTCACCGACGACGGCCGGCTCACGCTGCGAGCCGCGATGCACGGCGAGGGCCAGGAGCGGATCGACTACCTGCTGCGCGAGTGGAGCTACGGGCCGTTCGAGCGGACCGTCGAGCTGCCCCGCGCGGTGGACGCCTCGCGCGCCAACCTGAGCTTCGGCAACGGCGTGCTGACCATCGCGCTGCCCAAGTCCCATCGAACGGCATCGGCCATGCTTGCCGTGGCGCCGGCGGGGCATGCTCGCGGCATGACCGCCGGGCACAGCGGCGGCCGGGGTGGGGCGCGGGCGGACTGAGGCGGCGTGATCCTCTACTTCCTGCGCCACGGTGAGGCGGGGGAGGACGGCACGCGGCTTACGCCGGCCGGGGTTGCCGGCCTGCGCGCCGCCGGGCCGCTGTGGCGCCGGCTGAACCTGCGCCCCGACGTGGTGGTCACCTCTCCGCTGCCGCGGGCGGCTGAGAGCGCCTCCCTGCTCGCCGAAGCGCTGGGCCTGCCCGAGCCTACGCCCGATGACCGCCTGGCGCCGGGTGCCGAGTGGGATGCCATGGCGCGCGCGATGGCCGACCACGCCGACGCCCGCAGCGTCCTGTTCGTTGGGCACGAGCCGGACCTCTCCAGGGCCATCCAGCGGCTGACCGGCGCGGCGTCGGTGCGCATGCGCAAGGGTGGGCTGGCCTGTGTCGAGTTCTACGGCGTTCCCGAGCCAGGCGCCGGCGAGCTGGCCTGGCTGCTGGACCCCGACCTGTACGCAGCCGACGGCAAGCCGTCGTGAGCGAGGAGCGCCCGGGGCCCGACCGCCAGGTCACGCGCGTCGCGGCATACACGCTTTGCGTCGAGGACGACCGCGTGCTGCTGTGCCGGGTGGCGCCGGGGCCGTGGACCGCGGTCGGGCACTGGACGCTGCCCGGCGGCGGCGTGGACTTCGGCGAGTCGCCGGCCGCGGCCGCCCTGCGCGAGCTGGAGGAGGAAGCCGGGTTGAGCGGCCAGCTGCTCGGCGTAGCTGACGTGCTGAGCTGGTCGGACCGCTGGCGCCACCCCGGCGACGGGGCGGACGAGGCGTATCACGCCATCCAGATCGTGTACCGCGCCAGCGTGATCGGTGGCACGCTCCGCGACGAGCTCCAGGGCTCCACCGACCGCGCCGGCTGGTTCAGCATCGAGGAGCTTCGCGACATGCCGCTGGTGCCGCTGGCCCGCGTCGCGGTCCAGATGGCACTCGGCATCACCCTGCCCGGCGACGAGCCGGCCAGGTAGCGAACCTATACTCGCTCGCATGGCCGACCCGCGCCTGGAGCTGCACAGCCTGCTGCTGTGCGACCACGCCATCACCGCGCAGGACGGCAAGGTCAGCGCCATCGGGCTGTTCAGCCAGATCAACGTCACCCGGCTGCCGACCAGCTACGGCCGCCTCTTCATCGTGGCCGTCCTGGAGGCCGATGCCGGCGAGCACCGCGTCACGCTGCAGGTCGTCTCGCCCGACGGTTCCCCGCTCCTCGGCCGCCCGCCCCAGATGGGCCTCAACGTGCCGCCCAACGCCACCACCGCCAACATCGTGGCCGAGCTGAAGGGCCTCCAGCTCAAGGAGCTCGGCCGCCACCGCATCGAGCTGCGCGCCGGCGACCGCGTCCTGGGCAGCACGCCGTTCAACGTCAACCTGGTCTGGCAGGAGCAGCGCGCCGCGAAGGCCTGACGCCCCCCGCGGCGCCGTTCAGCGGCGGTCGGCCTTCCAGGCCACCAGCACGCCGACGTCCTCGTACTTCCACGCCACGTCCACCGACGCGAAGCCGGCAGCGATCAGCCAGGCGAGGTGGTCGTAGGTCGTGTCGACGTGGTCGTGCTCCGCCTCGTGCGGGTCCTCCGGACGCGGGTAGTCGTACAGCTCCATCAGGCGGTCCGAGGCGTGGCGGAAGGCGTCCGCCACGATCAGGACGCCGCCGGGCGCGAGGTGCTCCCAGAGGCGCGAGAAGAGATGCCGCTTCTCATCGGCCCACAGGTGATGGACCGCCAGGACGCTGACGATGGCGTCGTAGAGGCCGTCGATCTCGGGCGTCGCGATGTTGGCCTGCCGCAGCTGGACGCGGCGCCGGTAGCCCCGCAGCCGCTGTCGCGCCCGCCCCAGCATCTCGTGCGAAACGTCCAGGCCCACCACCCGCGTGTCCGGCAGGGCCTCCAGGATGCGCAGCGCCGTGGTGCCGGTCCCGGTGCCCAGGTCGAGCACCCGATGCGGCGGGCGCAAAGAGAGCAGCTGGACCACGGTCTGGTGGATCTCGTCGTAGCGAGGGACCTGTGCGTGGATCTCGGCGTCGTAACGCTCCGCCCAGGCGTCGAAGTGCTCGGCGACGGTGCGGGTTGCGGCCCTGGTGGCCGTCACTCGCGGCCCTCCCAGGTGATGTCGGTGCCCATGGCGTGGTAGCCGCCGTCGACGTGGATCATCTCGCCGGTCGTCATGGACGACCAGTCGGACATGAGGAAGCAGGCCATCTGGCCCACCGGCGTCGCATCGGTGATCGACCAGCCCAGCGGGGCGCGACGCAGCCAGCCGCCCGCGATCTCGTCGAAGCCAGGGATGTTCTTGCCGGCCATCGTGCGAATCGGGCCGGCGGAAACGGTGTTGACCCGAATGCCGTGCGGGCCCAGGTCGCGCGCCAGGTAGCGGGTCGTCGCCTCCAGGCCGGCCTTGGCCCCGCCCATCCAGTCGTAGATGGGCCAGGCGAAGCGCCCGTCGAAGGTGAGGCTGACCACGCTGGCTCCACCGGCCGCCTTCATCGGCTCGAGCATGCCGGCGGCCAGCGCCTTGAGCGAGAAGGCCGACGTCTGGAAGCCAGTGGCCACGTCCTGCCAGGAGGTGCTCAGGAAGTTGCCGCCCAGGCCGGACTGGGGCATGAAGCCGATGGAGTGCAGCACGCCGTCGACTCGCCCCCATCGGCTGGCCACGTCGGCCGCCACCGCGGCGATCTGCTCGTCGTCGTTGACGTCCATGTCCAGCACGTCCGGAACCGGGTGCAGCTTCCTGGCCACCCGCTGCGTCAGACTCATCGCGCGGCCGACGCTGGTCAGCACGATGTCGGCACCCGCCTCCTGCGCGACCCTGGCGGCGGCGAAGGCCATGGAGTCGTCGGTCAGGACGCCGGTGATGAGCAGCTTCTTGCCTTCGAGCAGCACTGGGGACCTCCGGGCGGCGTTGTGGACCGATGCGGCCGCCGCCGATTGTAGACCGGCGCCTCGGGCGGGCCTGGAGCGCCTGGCGGGGCCGACGCCCGCGTCGCGCTCGCGGTCGCCGTAGAGTGGATGGAGCCATGATGGTGCATCTCTACGACTACGAGGTCCCGGCGGAGGACGCCGACGCCGGCATCCCGAACCTGCGCCAGGCCCTCGCCGGGCTCGGCGACGAGGAACGCAAGGCGCTGCTCGGCGGCCTCTTCAAGACGGAGCGCATGCCCGGCACCATGGAGCGGCTATCGACCCTGGTCGCCGACCTGGACGTCGCCTTCGGCGACCTGCTGACGGTGCTCGACAACGGGACGCGCGCGCGCCGCTTCGTGGGCATCGACGAGGCCAAGGCCGTGCTGGACCGCTACCTCCCCGCCTCCGCCGTGGCGGGCACCCATGACTGGGACGTGGCACGCCTGCACGAGCCGTACGGTGACGGCACCTATCACGGCAAGCTCCTCAAGCGCGTGCGCAAGCAGTTGCGCAGCGTGTCGAGCCGCGAGGCGCTGACCACGCCATTCCTGCTGCGACGAGAGTGGGGACGGTGAGCCGGCGCCGTGGCCGCCCCTACCAGCCCTATCCGGAGCGCCGCACCAACTGGGGGGCGCGGCTGCTGATCGTGGCCATCGCCTTCGTCATGATCGCCGGCTTCGCGGTGCTCACCTTCGCCCGCTGACCGCCGCGGCGGGCGCCTCGGCCCCCGGGCTCGGCCCCCGAGCCGCGCCGCCTCCCCCGCCGTCCAGGTGGTGCTCCATGACCTCGTGCTCGGCCTGCAGGCGCAGGCGGTAGAGCAGGTTCCACTCCTCGGCGTTGAGCGACTCGGCGTCGATGCGCCGCTGGACCTCGTCCAGGCGCCGGTGGAGCGAGTCGAGGTCGCCGCCGGCGTCGCTGCGGGCCTGCAGGATGGCATCCTCCAGCTCCTGGGCCTCGTCGCTCCAGGTCAGGCGCGCCCGATCGAAGGGCAGCTCTCGCTCCAGCGCCGCCCGGGCGCGGTAGGCGTCCTCGGTGGGCCCCAGCACGGCCACGTTGGTGGCGTAGGCAAAGAGCTCGAGACCATCGGCCCGCAGGCGCATCGGGTCGCCGCGCACCACCGCGCCGATGAGATGACGGGCGGCGAAGCCGACCGTCAGCATCGGCCAGGCCAGGACGCCGCGCGCCCTCTCGGCCCGGACGTCGCCGATGCCCAGGCCGTGAAGCGCCTCGGCCACGACCTGGACGAGGTCGTCGTCATCGGTCTGCTCGCGCATGGACAGCGCGGTCTGCAGGACGGAGTGCTTCTTCATGAGGCGACGGATGATGAGGTACGGGGTGAAGATCACCATCTGCAGCACGCCAAGACCCAGCGACGCGGTGGCCGGGTAGCTGACCGGGATCATGCGCAGCCAGGTCGCCCACCTTCGCTCGTCGTGGAACTCGGCCAGCACGGTGATGCCGGCGATGGCCGGCGGGGCGAGCAGGATGGCGGCCGCCAGCCCGAGCACCACCAACGGCTCGATCTCGAAGTTGCGGCCGATGACGCCTGCCGCGTCCAGCGCGGCGCCAGCCAGCAGCGGCAGCGCGAAGCCCAGGACCACGATCACCCATGCCGCCGAGGCGAGGCTGATGACCGCCAGGATGCGCCCCTGCCTGCCCGGCACCTGCCCGAAGTAGATGGCCGTCGCCCAGCCGAGCGCGAACGATGCCGAGCGACTGATGGCCTGCCACGCCAGGAGAAGGACGAACGGCAGGAACGGCATGCCCGGTGCGCGGTTAGCGGCGGAGGTGCAGCGTGACGCGCATCAGGCCCGCCGACGTCGGCGTGTCGGACACCGCCTGCCAGGCGGCCACGGACAGGTCGGCGATGCGCTGGCTCGGCGTACCCCAGTAGCAGCCGCAGTAGTCGACCACCGGCAGCCGTACGCAGCGGTCGCCACAGACCGTCACGTAGCCCACGATCCCCCGCCCGCCGGCGCCACCCAACGCCCCGGGCAGCGACACGAAGGCGTCGCCGGGCCCCCAGCCGTCGGGGCAGGTCCCAACGGTGTGGCAGTACCAGCTCACGTTGCCGGTGATGGTGTCACCGATCGGCGGGGGCGGTGCGGCGGGAGGCGGCGGGGCGGAAGGCGAAGTCGAGGTCGAGGGTGCCGGGGCCGGCGTGGACCTGGTCAGGAGCGTCGCCTCCATCGGTGCCGAGGGAGGCGCGTCAAGCGGGTCGCCCGCCTCGACGCCGAGTGTCTCGACCCCGATGGGCCGATCAGCGTCGAGCAGCGTCAGCGCGGCGGACAGCTCGCGGCCGGCGACCGCAGCGCGCCGCAAGGTGGAGGCCGGCCCCTCGGCCGCGGCCAGCAGGCGGTCGGTCTCGTCGGGCACGGGCAGCGCCGATCGAGCGGTGAGCGGGGCGAGCGCTGCGATTCCGATGGCGCTGACGATGGCCAGCACGGCGACACGCCGCAGGAGATCCGGCAATAGAAACCCTCAGCCGAGCATGATTCCCATCAAGCGGGCTCGGGGCCGCTGCGCGCCGGTTCGACGCGGGAAGACGGCCACCGTACCATCGGTGCCACATGCCACGCAAGAAGAGGGAGCCGGAGCGGCGCCGCGGGGCGGTGGTCATGCGCGGCCGCACGAGGCCCGGCCGCACCGAGGACCAGGAGCTCCTGCGGCCGAGGCCGCTTCCCGAGTTCCGCGAGACCGACACGTGGCGAACGCTGCGCATCGTGGGCGAGTTCGTGGAGGGCTTCGACGCCCTGGCCGAGGTGGGGCCGGCGGTCAGCGTCTTCGGTTCGGCGCGGGTCGGCCGACGGAACCGGTATTACGCCGCCGCCCGGCGCGTGGCGGCCGCCCTGGGTCGCGAGGGCTACGCGATCATCACCGGCGGCGGCCCCGGGATCATGGAGGCAGCCAACCGCGGGGCCCGTGACGCGGGCGTCCTTTCGGTGGGATGCAACATCGAGCTGCCTTTCGAGCAGGGGCTCAACGAGTACGTCGACCTCGGGATGGAGTTCCGCTACTTCTTCGTGCGCAAGACCATGTTCGTGAAGTACGCGGAGGGGTTCGTCATCTTCCCGGGTGGCTTCGGGACGCTGGACGAGCTGTTCGAGTCGCTGACGCTGATTCAGACGGGCAAGGTCCAGCACTTCCCGGTGGTCCTGTACGGGACCGACTACTGGGGCGGCCTGCTGCAGTGGATCCGCGACAAGCCCCTCTACGAGGAGAAGATCAGCCCCGAGGACCTGGACCTGCTGCTCGTCACCAATGACGTGGACGAGGCGTGTCGGGCAATCGTCGACTCGCGCCGCGACCGTCAGCGGGGCGAGCAGCGAGAGGCCCAGGAGCAGGCCAGCCAGCGCGCCGCGAAGGAGGCCATGCAGCAGGCTGCGGGCGGCAAGCACAACCCGCCGGGCTAGTCCCGGGCTTCGGCGCGAGGCTCCTTTCCGCCGCGCATGAGAGCCGTCTCATCCTCCGCTCACCGGCCTCTCACGCGCCGGGACGACCCTACGCGGCATGGAATGGAACTTCGCGCCAGGCGACGAGATCGTCCCCGGACGCCGCGCCACCCAGCTCCTCGGCGGCGGCGAGCGCTACGAGGCCTACCTGGCCTGGAGCGAGCTGCTTCTGACGCCGACCGTGGTCAAGATCCTGCGCCCCGACCGAGTGTCGGACGACCGGGCGCGCCACGCCATCGCGGCCGAAGGAGCGCTGCTCCGCGAGCTGGAGCACCCGTCGTTCATGCGCGTCTTCGACAGTGACACGGACGGCGCCAGGCCCTTCCTCGAGCTGGAGTACCTCGACGGGCCACGACTGTCCACGCTGCTGCGGCGCCACGGCATCCTGCTGCCCGAGCAGCTGTTCGCCCTGGCGCGGCAGCTGGCCGCCGCCCTTCACTACCTTCACGCCCTGCGGATCCTGCACCTCGACGTGAAGCCACGCAACGTGGTGATGGGGCCTGTGCCCAGGCTCATCGACCTTTCGGTGGCGCGGCGCTTCGAGGACGTGCCGCGCGTCGGCGGACCCGTCGGTACGGACGCGTACATGGCGCCGGAGCAGGCGGATCCCGCGCTCTACTCGACCATCGGCCCCGCCACCGATGTGTGGGGCCTGGGCGTGACCCTGTACGAGGCGAGCACCAAGCAGCTGCCCTTTCCTCGCGGCAACCCGCGCGCAGAAGGGGCGGAGCGCTGGCCGCAGGTCGGCATGCATCCCTCGCCGGCACCGGCCAAGGTGCCGGGCCCGGTAGCCGAGCTGGTGATGGCCGCCATTGATCGAGAACCCGCCAACCGGCCGTCTCCGCTCGAGCTGTTCGAGCGCTTCGACGACCTCGCCTCCCAGCACTCGGTTCGGCGCCTGCGATTCAACTGATTTCCGCAACGGCCGATGAGAGGCTTCTCACCCGGCCCTCACTGGTGGCTCATTCGAGCACGCGACCCTGACGACATCGCATTCGGAGTGAAGCGAGCTCGAGCAAGAGACCGCAAGGAGATGGACGCATGATTCGGAAGATCACCAACCGCCTCGGCGCCAGGAACCTGCTCGTCCTGGCCCTGGTCGGCTCCCTGGCCGTCGGCGGAGCGTCGGCGGTCCTGGCCGACGACCGCGACGACCAGGCCGTGAACCGGCGGGAGGACCTGGTGGTGGCCGACGTCGAAGCGCGCGACGACGACGACCGCGACGACGCCACCGGCGACGGTGACGCCACCAACGGCGACGACGGCACCAACGGCGGCAACAACACCGGTGACGGCGACGCCACCAACGGCAACGACGGCACCAACGGCGGCAACAACACCGGCGACGGCGACGCCACCAACGGCGACGACAGTGGCGATGGTGGCGATGGTGGGAGCGGCGACAGCGGCGGCTGACCGCCACGCCACCAGGACTCGAGGAGCCGCCATGCAGGCCGGCTCCTCGACGCGTGCCCGACGCGATCGGCCGGGAGACAGGACGAAATGAGCGGGACGCGGCTGATGATCGGCATCTTGACCGCCGCCGTCCTGGTCGGCGGCTTCAGCGCGGGGCGTCTCCTCGGCCAGCTGGTGGCCGAGCCCGCGCGCCGTCCTGCGCCGTCGCCGACGGCGTCCGCGCTGTCACCCGACCTGCCACGGACCGATGCGCCCGGTTCAGACATCCGTGAGCTGCCCCGGTATCCGGGGTCGGTGCGCACCTCCTACCGGCAGACCGCGCGGGGCGACGCCCGCATCACCAGCGCAGCCTATGCCGTGTCCGCCGGCCGCCGCGCCGTTCGCTCCTTCTACGTGCGGGTCTTCGAGCGACACGGCTGGGAAGTGGTTGACCTCGGGTTCGCGGGCAGCACCTGGACGTTCGTGGTCGAGCAGCCGCCGCGCCAGGCGACCCTCGAGATCCGCAGCCGCGCCGGGGTGGTGCTGGTCAGCATCGCCGTCACGCGGGACGAGCGCGGGCGGCGAACGGAACCCAAGCCGGGATCGAGACACGAGGCCGCCCGGCCTCCGATGCCGGTTCCGCCTCAACCGGACGACGCAGGTGAAGGTGATGATGGCGGCGACGCTGATGATGACGACGCGTCGGACGACGGGGGCTCGGACGGCGACGATTGAGCCGTCAGGAAGCGGGCGCCTCGTAGCGGTACCCGGCGCCGCGCAGGGTCGAGATCGGCGCCTCCCCGGCCTCGTCGCGCAGCTTGCGGCGCAGGTAGCCCACGTAAACGTCGACCACGTTGGATCCGGGGTCGTAGTCGTAGTCCCAGACCGCCTCGAGGATCTGCGTGCGCGTCAGCACCTGTCCGGGATGGCGCATGAAGTACTCCAGCAAGGCGAACTCGCGGGCAGCCAGCTCGAGCTCGCGCTCGCCGCGCCAGGCCCGCCGAGAGCGGAGGTCGATCCTCACGTCGCCCAGCTGGATGACTCCTGCCTGCTGCTGGTCGCGCCGGCGCGTGAGCGCCCTGACGCGGGCCATGAGCTCCTCGAACGCGAACGGCTTCGTCAGGTAGTCGTCGGCGCCTGCATCCAGCGATTGGACCTTGCTGTCGACGTCGTCGCGCGCTGTGAGCATGAGCACCGGGAGGTCCGATCGGCGCGCCCGCAGCCGTCGCAGGACCTCCTGGCCATCCATCCCCGGCAGGCCGATATCGAGGATCGCCAGGTCGATGGTCTCGTCCTCGGCGAGGGCCAGCCCTGCCTCTCCGTCCTCGGCGCCGATGAGCTGGTGCCCGTGCGCGCCGAGGCCTCGCTCGAGAAGGCGCACGATCCGCGGTTCGTCCTCGACGAGCAGAATGCGCACGCCAGCGAGTATAGGGAGGCCGGCTCGTGACGAGCCCAGCTCCGCCGGGCGATCCTGCCGCGACGCGCGCGGCAAGCGCGCGTCCGTGGCGCGGGGTGCTGCTGGCCATCGTGGGCCTGCTGGCGGGCATGGCCCTCATCGGTGCAGTCGGGATCTTCATCAACCGCGGCATCACCAGCCAGGTCGAGGAGGCGCTGGCCTACGACGTCGAACTGGAGGACAACGCCGACGACTTCCGAGTGTCGGTCCTCGACGTCCGGCATTACCACCGCGACCTGCTGTTCAACGACCCAACTGCTGCGCGCGTGCGCGAGTGGGAGGAGCGGTACGCGGCCATGGTGGCGCAGATCGACGAGCTCGCTGAGCTGGGCGTGCGCGACCCTCAAGCGCCGCAGCCGAACGACCTGCGCGCTGTGGCGAGCGAGTACCACGACGCGTTCCGACCGGCCATCGCGGCGTTCGAAACGGACCGGCGCCGATTCGAGGCCGCCTCGCTGGAGGGCCTGGAGCGCATCGACCGCCTGAACGCCGCGGCGGAGCAGCTCGATCGGCTCGGTGAGCAGCTCGCGGCGGAGGCGCTGCGCCAGATCCAGGAGGCCACCGGCAACGCGTCGCTGGTCCTGCTCACCGTGCTGGCCGGCCTCGTGGCGGTCGGCGCGCTGCTGGGCCTGGTCGTGCTGCGGCTGGTCGAGGAGACGGGGCGCCTGGCCGAGCGAGAGCGCCAGGCAGCCCTGGCCCTGGCCGAGGTCTCGCAGGCCAAGACCGACTTCATTGCCGACGTCTCCCACGAGCTGCGCACGCCGCTCACCGTTCTGCGCGGCAACGCCGAGGTGGGGCTAGCGGTCCGCGACGACGCCGAGCACGGGGACATCCTGCGCGAGATCGTCGACGAGGCCTCACGCATGACCAAGATGGTGGAGGACCTCCTCTTTCTGGCCCGCTCGGACGCCGCATCGGTGCCGCTCGAGCTGCAGGAGCTGGAGGCCGATCCGCTGCTCGAGGAGGTCGCGGCCAGGGCGGTCACGCTGGCACGCGAGCGTGGGGCAGTGCTCGAGGCACACATCCAGCCGGTCGGGCGCGCCCGCCTTGATCCGGCACGCATCTCCCAGGCCGTTCTCATCCTGGTCGACAATGCCGCAAAGTACGCTGGCCGCGGCCCCGTCCGGCTCCGGGCGCGGCCCGATGGGGATCGCGCCGTCATCACGGTCGCCGACGAGGGGCCCGGCATCGGCGCTGACCAGCTGCCGCGCATCTTCGAGCGCTTCAACCGCGGCGGCCGGCGCGGCCCGACATCGGGGGCCGGCCTCGGGCTCTCCATCGCGCGAACCATCGTCGAGGGTCACGGCGGGACGATCGAGGCGCACTCGCAGCCGGGCTCGGGCACCACCATGACGATCCGCCTTCCGCTGGCACGCAGCCCCGCGTGAGAGTTCTCTCATCGATGCCTCA
Organism: Candidatus Limnocylindria bacterium; assembly: GCA_036258735.1. GTDB lineage: Bacteria > Chloroflexota > Limnocylindria > QHBO01 > QHBO01 > JAPSGM01. Next base: position 251 of record DATADC010000036.1, on the reverse strand, counting down.
CCATCGGCTCACGTCAGGGCGTGACTCTGCTCCCCGATGAGCGGCCGCTCAACGGCCGCCGAAGAGCACAGGGAGCCAGCCATGAATCGAGTACGACACGCCGTGCTGGTGGGGGTCGTGAGTGCGGCGGCCGTGCTGGGCATGCCCGCGCCGGTCCACGCGGAGGAGACGACCTGCCGCGGCAGCATCGGGTCACGCACGGTCGACAACGTGCGCGTCCCGCAGGGCGCCACCTGCACCCTCAACGGAAC
>DATADC010000035.1:0-8342 GCA_036258735.1 Candidatus Limnocylindria bacterium | reverse complement strand
GATCCGTGAACCGAGGTTCGAATCCTCGCGGGGCAGCCAGCCGGATACTGGTGGCGACGTGCCCGAGTGGTCCAGGGAGCGGTCTGCAAAACCGCGTACACGGGTTCGATTCCCGTCGTCGCCTCCATCAAATTGAGCGTGGAACGGACCGATCCTTCGGTGGTGGCCTCCTCCAGGCCAAAGGCGCACGCTCAACGTGATGCGGCTGTCTGACCGCGTCAGGCCTGCAATCCGGGCTTGCGCGCCGGCGGTGGAGCAAAGTCGCGGTCCGGCTCACCGGGTTCGCCGGGTGGATAGCGTCCCGCCGCCAAATTGAGGGCCGTCAACAGCTGCGCACGCGCAGCGAGCAGCTCGTGCCGCATGCGTTGGGCACCGCGCCGGTCGCCATGCGGCCGGGCGATTTCGGCGGCCACGGCGCGAGTCGCTCGCACGTAGGCCTGGACGCCATCGTTCGCGGCCCGAGTGATCTGGTTGGTAGTAGCGCGCAGCAGCCGCATTCGTTCGGTTTCGCGCATCTCGGTAGAGAGTCGGGCGTCCAGCTCCGAGCCGAGCTCAATGATGAGCGACGTGGCCCTCGTAACGGCGAGCAGCTCGCGCCTCGGCGCGTTCCAGGACCTTGGCGGCGTGGCGGCCGTCACTGCCGGCGGCGAGGGCTGGGCCGCTTGATCTCTCGCTCCAGCTCATCGGCGCGACGGCGCGTCTCCAGATCGTCGGGTGCCTCGGCCCTGAGGCGGTCGTTGGAATCGAGCGCCTCGGACCTGCGCAGGTCTTCCGCCGGCGTGTCGTGTCCGGCATCCGCCGCGTCGTCCGGTCGGCGCTCGCGCCAATCGGCGCGGAGCAGCCGCGCGCGGCGTGATGCGTCGCCCTTACTGGGTTTCTTCATAAGGGATGAATGCCGGCGCCGGCCGGGTTTGAGCCAGGCGCCGCCATCATCGGCTCGCCCTAGCCGGCCTGGACCTGCACGGCGCGAGCGCCCTTTGGTCCGGACTCGATCTCGAACGACACGGGCTCGCCGCCGACGAGGCGGTCAAAGTCGAGCGATGGGGAGAGGCCATCCTTGTGGAAGAAGTAGTCCTTCCCGTCGGCGTCGGTGATGAAGCCGAAGCCTCGCTCGGAGATGACTCTCCTGACTGTGCCTGTGGTCATGCTGGGACCTCGATCTCCTCGAACTGGTATACGGCGCACGGCCGGTTCGAGAAGAACCCATCGACCAGGCGAAGTCCGCCGGAGCTCGGCAGACGGCCAGCATACCACGCGACTCGCGATGTCCCGGCCTCGAGCCCAGAAGGCGCTTCCGGGAGCCTGTGCTACGGTGTGGCTCTGCCGAGGAGCCCACACCGGCCGGAGTGGCGGAACGGTAGACGCGGCCGGCTTAAACCCGGCGGCCCCGAGAGGGGCGTGGGGGTTCGAATCCCTCCTCCGGCACCAGAGCCGGCGACTAACGGCGCCCGAACAGCCCCTTTCGCCGAGGCGCTCCTGCCTCGCCCGGCCTGGGCTCGTTGGGGATCCCGACCACCGCCTGCGCCAGGCGGTGGAGGGCCACGGTCACCGGGGTCCCGGGACGGCTGGTGACGACCGGCACGCCCTCGTTGACGGCGCGGATCATCTCCACCTCGGTGTAGGGGATCTCAGCCGCCGGCTTCGTGCGGAGCAGGTTCTCGAGGTCGCGTGACTTGAGCAGCTCCTTGGGAAAGATGTGGTTCACCACGAAGAGCGTGCGCGCGTCGAGCGTGGTGGTCTCGGCCAGGAACCCGAGCAGCAGGCTCATCGCTCGCAGCGCGGCAATCTCGGGAAAGATGACAAAGCAGTGGGTGGTGGCCTGCTCCAGCATCCACAGCGTGCGCGGTTCCAGGCGGGACCCGGTGTCGACGACGACGTGGTCGAAGCGCGGGCGCAGGACGTCGAGGGCGCGAGCCAGGTTCTCGACGCCCACGCGGAAGTCGGCGTCCGGATGCGCGGGCGCGGCAAGCACCTGGAGGCCGGACGCGTGCTGAGTCAGGTAGCTGGCGGCGAGGTCGGGGTCGGCGAGCGCCTGCTCATCGGTCGTGAGCCCGGCCAGGTCGAAGCGGGGATTGATGTTGAGGTGGGTGGCCACCTGTCCGAACTGCAGGTCCAGGTCAACCAGGAGCACGCGCGCGGACGAGCCCGGCTGCTGGTTGACGCCGCCGGCCAGCAGGACGGCGGTGTTCACCGCCAGCGTGGTGGTGCCGACTCCGCCCTTTGGCGAGAAGAACGTGGTGATCTCGCCGGTCGGGAGGTCCGCTCGGGCGGCCTGCGGCCGAACCCGACCGGCACGGATAAGGAGGGCCTCCACCCGTGCATCGAGCTCGCTGCCGGCGAACCCGGCGGTAATGACGTCATCCGCCCCCGCCTCCAGGAACGCGATCCTGGCCTCGACGTCACCCGCAGGCGCGACGACCAGAACCGGAGTGGGCACCGCGGCGGCGGCCCGCAGGCGGCCGATGGCGCCGGAGACCGCCAGCCCCTCGGCGATGACCAGGTCGTAGCTGGCGTCGCGCAGGGCGGCTGCCGCCTCGGCGGGGGAGTGGACGCTGTGGGTCTGGTATCCGGTGTTCGCCAGCTGGGCCTCGAGCTCGCCGCGGAGCTCGTCCGAGGGCGCGCAGATCAGGATCGGGTTGGCGGCCATGCTCACTTCGGCAGCTGGTGTGGCGGTGAGTATAGTCGTGGCCCGGTGCGTTGCTGACCAGCGTGCCGGGGCGTATACTCCTTCGGCGCCTCCCCACCAGGAGGCCGTTCGCATGTCTTGGGCTCCTTTCTGCCGCATCCATTGGCGCCAAGGCGCCGGGTGCCGCAAGCCCATAGAGAGGAGGAAGCTCGGCCGATGCGCCGATACGAACTCATGCTTCTCTTCCGGCCGGACCTGGAGGACGACAGGCTCCAGTCCGCGGTCGAGAAGGTTACGCGTGCCATCGTCAACGCCGGCGGCGCGCTCACCAAGGTGTCCCCGTGGGGCAAGCGCCGTCTGGCCTACCCGATCCAGCGCTTCCGCGAGGCCAGCTACTTCCTGCTGCACTTCGACATCGCGCCGGCGCAGATTCGCAACCTCGAACGCGGGCTGCTCATCAGCGAGGAGATCCTCCGCCACCTCGTCAGCGTCATCGAGGAACGCAGCGCGATGTCCGAGGAGGAGCTGCCGCCCGCCGCCGTGCCCGTCACCGAGCAGGAGGCCGGCGAGATCGAGGCCATGGGGCCCGAAGTGGCGGAGGACGAGGACCTCGAAGCAGCGCCGGCCGCCGTGGCCGACGAGGACGAGGACTTCGCCGAGGAGGCAGACGAAGAGGAGCCATCGGCCCAGCGGGTCGAGGCCTAGGAGAGCCGCACCATGACGCTGAACAAGATGATGATCATCGGCAACCTGGGGGCCGATCCCGAGCTGCGCTACACGCCGAGCGGCAAGGCCGTGGTGAACCTGCGGGTGGCGGTCAACGATCGCTTCCGGGGGCAGGACGGCGAGTGGCAGGAGGAGACCCACTGGTTCCGCGTCGAGGCGTGGGAGCAGGCCGCCGAGCGGCTGGCCGAGCAGCTGCGCAAGGGCCACAAGGTCTTCGTGGAGGGCCAGCTGCGCCCGCGCGAGTTCGAGGGCTCGGACGGCCAGAAGCGCACGTCGCTGGACATTCGCTTCGCGCGTGTCCTCTCGCTCGAGCGCCGCGACGCCTCCGAGTCGGGCTACGGCGGCTCCTTATCCGAGGGCGCCAGCCCGGTTGGGCCCGGCGGCGAGGCGCCAGTGGCCCGGCCGCGCGGCGCCGGCGAGGCGCAGCCGGCGCGAACGACCGAGACCATCGACGTCGACGACATCCCGTTCTGAGGTCATTCCGACAATGCCATCCGCACGCTCCCGCCGTGAGACGGCGGACTACTACCGTGACCGGCGCCGGCGCAAGGTGTGCAACTTCTGTGTCGACAAGGCCGAGTCCATCGACTACAAGGAGGTGAACCGCCTCCGGCGCTACTTGTCGGAGCGAGCCAAGATCGAGCCGCGCCGCAAGACCGGCACCTGCGCGCGACACCAGCGCATGCTGACCGTCGCGCTGAAGCGGGCTCGCCACGTGGCACTGCTGCCGTACGCCCCCCAGCACCTCCGACCCTGACCGCCGATCGACGTTGGACCTCGTCCTCCTCGTCGGCTCGCTGGCCGTCATCCTGGTGGCGGCGGAGCTGTTCACCAACGGAATCGAGTGGTTCGGGCACAAGCTGAACCTGGCCGAGGGGGCGGTCGGCAGCGTCCTCGCGGCCGTGGCCACCGCCATGCCGGAGACGCTGATCCCCGTCATCGCCATCCTGGGGCCGGTGCTCCTCGGCGGAGACACCGAGGCGTCCCATGCCATTGGGGTGGGCGCCATCCTGGGCGCGCCGTTCATGCTCTCGACCCTCGCGATGTTCGTCACCGGGGTGGCGATCGTGATCTTCGCCCGCCAGGGGCGGCGCAGCACCCGGATGCGGCTCAACACCGGCGTGCTGGGCCGCGACGTGGCCTTCTTCATCGTGGGCTACGGGCTGGCCATCGGAACCGCGTTCCTGCCGGTCCAGCTCGGATGGCTGAAGTGGGTCGCGGCGGTCCTGCTCTTCGTCATCTACGCGGTCTACGTCCGGCTCCACTTCAGCGACGAGGCGGAGCCGGGTGATGCCGAGGAGCTCAACCGGCTGCACCTGACGCGGCTGGCCGCGCAGCGCAGGCCCGCCGTCGACGTGGACCTGCTGCCCGGGGAGGACCACTCGCACGAAGCGGCCGACGCCGTTCCGGGGATGCGCATCATCGTCGGACAGGTGGCGGTGGCGCTGGCGCTGATCATCATCGGCGCCCAGGTCTTCGTGGGAGCGGTGGAGCACATCTCCACCCAGATTGGCCTGGACCCGACCATCCTGGCCCTGATCATCGCGCCGATCGCCACGGAGCTGCCCGAGAAGTTCAACAGCGTGCTGTGGGTGCGCACCGGAAAGGACACCCTGGCGATGGGCAACATCACCGGCGCGATGGTGTTCCAGAGCTGCCTGCCCACGGTGCTCGGCCTGCTGTTCACCAGCTGGACGTTCACCTCGCAGAGCGCGATCAACTTCGCGTCGGCGGGCGTCGCGTTCGTCGCGACCATCCTCATCTTCGGCAACATGCTGCGCCAGGGGCGGCTCTCGGCATGGACCCTGCTGATCGGGGGCCCGTTGTACCTGATCTACGTCTACCTGGCGCTCTTCACCCCGCTGGGCGCGGGCCCGGCGCCCGTCCATTGACGGGCCACCGAATCCGCAACCATCGGACCGTCCATGGCGTCGTGGTGGGCGGTCGTGGGTATACTTCGGCGGCTGGTGGACCGCCATCGGCACCGCGCACCGGCGCGGCTGCATAGCAGGAGGACAGTGCTCCGTGCTCAAGCAGGAATCGTCCAGCGCCACCGCTGCCGAGGCCCGGGCCCCGGAGCTGTTGGCCTTCTTCAGGGGCCAGCTGGTTCCGCTCGGGGACGCTCGCGTGAGCGTCATGACGCACGCGTTCAATTACGGGACGGCCGTCTTCGAGGGCATCCGCGCGTACTGGAACGCGGACGAGCAGCAGCTCTTCGCGCTGGATCTGCTGGCGCACTACCAGCGCCTGAAGCAGTCGGCTCGCATGCTGATGATGGAGGTTCCGTACAGCGCGGACGAGCTGGCTGCGCATACCGTGGAGATGCTCCGGCGCGACGGCATGCGCGAGGACGTCTACGTCCGTCCGATCGTGTACAAGTCGAGCGAGGTCATCGGCGTCCGGCTCCACAACCTGGACGCCGATGTCGTGATCTTCGGGGTGCCGTTCGGCCAGTACATCGACACCGAGGGTGGCATCCGCGCACAGGTCTCCACCTGGCGACGGACCGATGACAACGCCATCCCGGCGCGCGGCAAGATCACCGGCGCCTACGTCAACGGCGCGCTGGCGAAGTCGGAGGCGCAGCTCAATGGCTTTGACGAGGCCATCGTGCTGACCCAGGATGGCCACGTCAGCGAGGGGAGCGCCGAGAACCTGTTCATCGTCAAGAACGGGAAGCTCATCACCCCCGCGGTCACCGACAACATCCTGGAGGGCATCACCCGCCGCCGGCTGATGCAGGTGGCACGCGAACGGCTGGAGGTGACCAGCGAGGAGCGGACCGTGGACCGCACCGAGCTGTACCACGCCGACGAGGTGTTCCTGTGCGGTACCGGAGCGCAGCTTTCGCCCGTCGTCGAGATCGACCGGCGCATCATCGGCAACGGTCGGCCGGGGCCGATCACGCGGCAGCTGCACGACATCTACTTCGGCGCCGTCCGCGGGCGCGAGCCCGCCTACCGAGACTGGCTGACGCCGATCTACTGATCGGCGCCTCAATCGACGGCCGCGGTTCTGCCGCGACCGTCGCGACCCGGACGAGGGCACATGTCCGAGCCGCATGACGACGATCGCCATCGCTGGCTCCAGCGCCTGCTGGAGACGGTACCGGGCGTCGTCAGCTGGGCGATCATCATCGGGCCGGTCTGGCTGAGCTTCAGCTACCCCTGGCTGGTCGCGTACTTCGTCCTGAGCTTCGACTTCTACTGGCTGTGCCGCTCGGTCTGGTTCGCGGGGGCCGTCATCGTCGCGTACCGGCGCATCCGCCGCGTGCTGGAGGTGGACTGGTGGTCGCGCCTCGAGGCGCTGGACGACCTCGACCGCCGCCGAGAGGCGGTCCTGGCCCAGCTCGCGGCCGGCGAACGGGCGGCGGGCGCGGTGGGGTTCGCGGCCGGCGTCCGGCCCGACCCGGCGCTGCGGCGCCGCCTGGAGGACGAGCTCAAGGCGCTGGATGCCGCGCGCGCGGCGGACGGCCAGCTCCCGGACTGGCGGGGCTACACGCACCTGGCCCTCATCCCGACCTATACGGAGCCGCTCGAGAAGCTGCGTGAGACCGTGCGCGCCCTGGCCGTCGCCGAGTGGCCGAAGGAGCGGAAGATCTGCGCGATCATCACGCGCGAGACCGACCTGCCCGGCCGCGAGAACGTCGCCCTGCTACGCGAGGAGTTCGGCGACGCGTTTGCGCAGTTCATCCACATCCTGGACCCGCTGGAACCGGGGATCGTGGTCGGCAAGAGCAGCGCCATGGCGTGGGGCGGGCGGTACCTGTACCGCATGCTGGTCCGCGGGGAGGGCATGGATCCCCGCCGCATCCTGGTCACGGACCTCGACGCCGACTACCGCGTCCACCGCCAGTACTTCACCTACCTGACCTGGATGCACGTCACCGACCCGAACCGCGAGACCCAGCTGTACCAGCCGATCCCGTACCTGCACAACAACGTGTGGGAGGCGCCGGCGCTCCAGCGTCTGTTCGCCGCGGTCCTGACCCAGCTCCAGATGTGGCGCAGCGTGCTGCCCGAGAAGCTGCAGAGCTTCGGCAGCTACTCCACCACGCTGCACATGGTCCACGACGTCGGCTACTGGGCCACCGATGCCATCCCGGAGGACAGCCGCTTCTACTGGAAGAGCTACTTCCGCTACGGCGACCGCTTCCGCGCCGTGCCGCTCTTCATCCCGATCTACGGCGACGCCGTGCGGGCGCGCACCTACTGGCGCACGATGGCCACGCAGTACATCCAGGTGCGGCGCTGGGCCTGGGGCGTGACCGACATCCCGTTCGTGATCGACAACGCCATCCGGCACACCGAGATCCCGCTCTCCTCGCGGATCTGGCGGTTGCTCAACCTCTTCGGCGAGCACATCAACTGGGCCATCGCGCCGTTCGTGCTGATGTTCGGGGCGACCGTGCCGCTGCTCATCAACCCGGCCTTCGCCCAGACCACGCTCGGGCAGAACCTGCCGCTGTACGCGACGGTCATGCTCACCACCGGCCTGGCCGCCCTGCTGGTGCTGGTCTTCGTGGAGCAACGGATCGTGCCGCCGCGGCCCAGGGAGTGGGGATGGTGGCAACGCTTCCTGAGCCACGTCCAGTGGGTGGCGCTACCCCTGGTCGGCGTCATCTTCAGCTGCCTGCCCGCGCTGGACGCCCAGACGCGCCTGCTCACCGGGCGCTACCTCGAGTACCGGGTGACCGAGAAGGCCTGATCGATGTCCGACGAGACGATCGTCGCCATCGCGCGCATCCCGCTGGCGCGCTCGCTGCGCCGCATGCTCGCGGCGCCTGCCATGCTGCTCCTCGCCGGTGCGCTCGCAGCCGCGGGCGGCTGGCTGCTCGGCGGCTGGGCGGGGATCGGGCTGCTGGTCGCCGGCGGGCTGGTGGCCGTGCTGGCGGTGTACCTTTCGGCGGCCATCGTTTCGGTGCGACTCGAGGTCGAGGTGTCCGCGCTCCGCGTGCGGCGCCTGGGCCGGGACCAACGTTTCACGCTGG
>DATADC010000034.1:0-5575 GCA_036258735.1 Candidatus Limnocylindria bacterium | reverse complement strand
CCGGCGCTCGGCGAGGCGGACGGCGACGGCGCGCCACCCGACCCGCACGCCGCGGCGCGCGAGACGCCCACCGCCAGCACCACGTCATCCGTGATACGACCGAATGCGTCGAGCGTCAGGCGGAGTCGGACGAATGCGCCTGCCCTGACCTGGGCCGACAGCCGCTCTCCGGCCGCAATGCTGCGCGGGAGGTCGTCGATCACCAGCCGGCCGTCGCTGGTCGCCGTGGCGGCGACGACCGCATTCACCTGGCCACACACCGTGACCGTGGTCGTCACGTTGGCCCGCGCACTGCCGCCCGATACCTGACCCAGCGCGTTGAGCTCCAGCGCCATGCACAGGTTGGCGCCGGCCCGTACGCTGGCCGGAAGGTCCGCTCCGACTGCCAGCCGGAAGGTGCGACCGCCGAGGGTCAGCGAGCCGGTGCTGGTGTTGGAAGCAGCGGCGAACGCGGTCACGCGTCCACAGATGTTGAGCGTGGACGTCGCGTTGGCGCGGGCCGTGGCGCGGCTCACCTGACCGAAGGCGTTGAGGGTGAAGTCGACGCACAAGTTGGCGCCCTGCCTGACCGTTGCGGGAAGGTCGGAACCGATGGCCAGGATGCGGTGCACGCCGTTGATCGTGATCGAGCCGGTGGCGCTGGCCGTCGCGCGCGCCAGCGACGTGACGACGCCGCACACGGTGAGCGAGGACGTCGCGTTGGCCCTGACATCGAGGTCGGTCACCTTGCCCGATGCGTTGATGGTCGCGTCGAAGCACAGGTTGGCGCCGACCTCGACCCGCGACGATACGTCGGCGCCGGGTGCCAGCACGAGCAGGACGGGGCCCACCTTCAGCGTCCCGGCCAGGAGTGCAGTAGGCCTGGTGTACACGTCCACCTTTCCGCAGAAGCGGAGCTCGGTGGCTCCCGCCACGCCCGGCGCAAAGCCCAGGGCGAGCAGCATGCTCGCGGTCAGCGTCAGGACGGAGATGGCGGAGATCATTCGCCGGCGTCGCATTGCCGTACCCCTCTTTCCAGCACGTTCTCGCGCCGGCGGTCGCCGGCTGCTCGCAGGATCGAGGCGAGTGGCGGGGCCGCGCATCTACCGCGCGGCCGATCTTTCAGGAACCGGGTGGCATATGCCGATCGGCCGATGCCGGCTCGGAAGCGGCCGGGGTCAACAGTCCCAGGCCCACCGCGCGGACCGCGGCGTCGGTTCGGTCCGATGCCCCCAGCTTGCCAAGGATGTGCTCCACGTGGACCTTGACGGTGCCGACCGCCACGAACAGCCGACGGGCGATCTCCGGGTTGCTGTGGCCGTTGCTGAGGAGCGACAGCACCTCGAGCTCTCGGGGCGTGAGCGGCTCGGGCATCGAGAGGCTCCGTGCCGTCTCGCCGGGGGCGTTGACCGAGGCCACGGCGCGCACGGCGACCTGCGGGTCGATCACCGGCTCGCCGCGCAGTAGCCGATGGATGCCGTTCAGCAGCGCGTTCTGCGTCACGGTCTTGACCAGGATGCCGTTCGCCCCGCACCGGACCGCTTCGGCCGCGACGTCGAGGTCCCCCGACTTGGTGAGGACCAGGATCCGCGCGTCCGGGAGATCGGCGCGGATGTGGCGCACCGCCGCGAAGCCGTCACCGCGCGACATGACCGGGTCGATCACGATCAGCTCGGGGCGGAGGGCCCTGGCGGCATCCTCGGCCGCCGCTGCGCTATCGGCCTCGCCGACGACCGTCAGGCCGGGATAGCCGTCCAGGACCGCACGCAGGCCGACGCGCGTGATCGGGAACTCGTCGACGACCAGCACCGAGGCGGCAGCCTCGGTCGCCGCCTGCTCACGTGCCACGTCCTCGCGGCCGCCCCACGTCGACCCCATCCAGTCCTCCCCGCCTACGGACATCTCGCCACCCGCCGCGTGAGGAAGGCTGGCCGCTACGGCGCGGGGCCGCCATAGGCGATTCGTACCGCGCTGGCGCGCTAACCCGCTGGGCGCCGCTGCCGGTAGGCGGCCATCAGCCACTCTGCGTGTTTGGCCGGGAGGTACTTCAGGGCCTCGCGCATGGTGACGCCCGATGCCCGATGCGTCCGCGGCGCCAACCATTCCGCCACTGCCGCCGGCCGCCGCTTGCCCGCCTCACGCAGTACCCAGCCGATGGCCTTGCGCACGAAGAACTCGCGCTCCTCCAGCATGGCGTCCGCGTAGCGGAGGAAGCGGTCCAGCGGTGCTCCCTGCCGGATGGCGGGGAGCTGCGACAGGAGCGCGGCACGGCGCACCCAGAAGTCCCCGTCGGCTGCCCAGCGGTCGAGCACCTCGCCGGCAGGCGCCGACCCGGCGCACAGCGGCCCCAACACGTCGGTGGCCAGCGAATCGACGTAGGCCCACGTCTTCGACTCGCGGATGAACCGCTCCAGCAGCGGCAGGTCGCCCGCACCGAGGAGCGGGCGGTACCGCTCCACCAGCATGACGGCCGCCATGCGCCGCTCGTGGATCGGCTTCCGCCACAGCTCCGTGACCAACGCGATCAGCGCGTCGTGGTCCGCCACCGGCTGCTCCACGGTGAAGGCGCGAACGGCCCGCTCGATCTGCCAGACGGTGGTGCCGTGGAACTCCAGGCTGCTCTTGAGGTAGCGCTTCTCGCCGGCCGCTCGCTCGGGGCTGCCCTGCGCCCGCAGCTCCTCCTCCAGCGCGTCGGCCGCGGCCAGGACGTCCATCGCGGGCAGTCTAGGGGTCACCGGGAGGCGGCCACGGCCATCGTTGGCTAGACTTTCAGGCCGATGTCCCCCAGTTCCCAGCGCGATTTCTCCAGGCTCGGCGAGCTCTCCGTGGTGAGCGAGTCGGCCGGAGGGCACGCGTCGCCCTCGGAGGTCATGTACCCTGGGGGCCCCTCGACCGACGGCGGGCTGTTGGCTCCCGGGGACCCGATCCCGGAGAACGCCGGCCCGGGCGGGCGGCGTCCGGAGTGGCTCAAGGTCCGCATCGGCTCCGGCGAGACCTACGCATCGGTCAACCGCCTGATGCGGGCGGAGGCGCTGCACACCGTCTGCGAGGAGGCGCGTTGCCCGAACCAGGGCGAGTGCTGGGCGCTCGGCACGGCCACGTTCATGGTGCTGGGCAGCGTATGCACCCGGAACTGCGGCTTCTGCGCCGTCCAGACCGGGCGGCCGCCGGTCACCGACGTGGACGAGCCGCGTCGCGTGGGCGAGGCGGCGCGCCTGATGGGCCTCAAGCACGCGGTGGTCACCATGGTCGCCCGCGACGACCTGCCCGATGGCGGCGCGGGCATCGTGGCCGAAACAATCCGCCACATCCGGCTCGCGGCGCCCGGCACCAGCGTGGAGGTGCTGATCAGCGACCTGAACGGGCGCGAGGCAGACATCCGCACCGTGGTGGAGGCCCAGCCCGAGATCCTGAACCACAACGTCGAGACGGTGCCGCGCCTCCAGCGCCCGGTTCGGCGCCGGGCGCGGTGGGATCGCTCGGTATCGGTCCTGACCCAGGGGCGTGCCGTGGCGAGAGAGATCGGCTTCGAGGACATGGTGACCAAGACCGGCCTGATGGTCGGCCTCGGCGAGACGTGGGACGAGCTCGTCGAGGCCATGCGGCTGCTGCGAGAGGCCGACGTCGACGTGCTGACCATCGGACAGTACCTGCGCCCCAGCCGCCAGCACCTGCCGCTGATGAAGTACTACACGCCGGCCGAGTTCATGACGCTGCGGCGGATCGGGCTGGCGATGGGCTTCCGGCACGTGCAGTCCGGCCCGCTGGTCCGATCCTCCTACCACGCCGCCGAACAGGTCCCCGGAACGCCAGCCGGCGCCCCGGCAGCCGCCGCGGCCACCGCAGCGGCCGCAGTGTGAGCGTTCACGACCGCGGACGGTCCGAATTCACATGAGGCGTGCAGCGGGGACATGCGAGGCGCATTCAGCGGTACGCATTCACGCGTGGAGTGAATTGGGACGCTTCAACGGCCATTTCGAGCGCGCGGTGCATGCCTGGCGTGAACGTGAACGCTTCGATTGCCTGCGCGCGGATCCATGACTGCCATGCGAGACATCAGCGCGCCACCGGCGCCGGCGCCCCGCCCCACCCTGCGCCGGCCGCGCCGCGACGAGCCCTACGTCCCCACCAGCGACGAGCGCCCGCTCCTCGTGGCCCACGGCGGAGCGCTCAGCGTCGATCGCCTGGGCACTGTCCCCTACCTTCCCACCTGGGAGCTCCAGGACGAACTGGCGCAGCAGCGCCGCGAGCGACGTATCGGCGATCGGCTGCTCCTGCTGGAGCACTTCCCGGTGTACACCATCGGCCGCGGGGGTGACGAGGCCAACCTGCTCGCCACGCCGCAGCGCCTGCGTGAGCTCGGCGCCGACTTCGTGCGCATCGACCGTGGCGGCGACATCACCTTCCACGGCCCGGGTCAGCTCGTGGCCTATCCGATCGTGGAGCTCCGGGACCCGCTCGACCTGCGCCGCTACGTGCGCGCGCTCGAGGCGGCCATCATCGAGACGGCCTCGCGCCTCGGCGTGGCCGCCCAGCGCGTTGACGGGCTGACCGGCGTCTGGGTCGAGGGGCGGCGCAAGCTGGCGGCCATCGGCGTGCGCGTGCGCCGCGGCGTAACCACCCATGGGCTGGCGCTGAACGTCAATACTGACCTGCGCTGGTTCGACGAGATGATCCCCTGCGGCATCCGCGACAAGGAGGTCACCTCGCTGTCGCGCGAGGCCGGGCGCACGGTCGCCATGGACCACGTCGAGGACGCGCTCGCCAGCACCCTGGCGCGCCACTTCGGCCTGCGACTGGCCGGCGGCGCCCGGCGCGCCATTGGTCCGGCCGGCGCAAGCGAGCAGTGAGCGAGGCACGCGAGCCCCTCGTCGCACGCCAGCACGGCCCGGCCGCCCACCCGCCGCGCATCGAGGTCGGCGCCTTCGGCCCGTGGCAGACGAACGCCTACCTCATCTGGGACGGCCGCTCCCCGGACGCCCTGGTCCTGGACCCGGGGATGGCCGCGGCCGAGCCGCTGATGGAGCGCGTGGCGGCGAACGGGCTGGGGCTGCACCTGATTGGCAACTCGCATGGCCACGTGGACCACGTCTTCGACAACGCGCCGCTCAAGCGCGCGAGCGGCGCGCCGCTGGCCATTCATCCCGACGACGCCTATCGCCTCGACGGCCGCAACACCTACGGCTTCACGGTCGAGCCCTCCACCGCGGAGCGCGACCTGCGCGAGGGCGACCAGGTCCGGGTCGGTGACCTCGTGTTCGACGTGCTCCATACGCCGGGCCATACCCAGGGCTCGGCGTGCCTGTACGAGGAGCGTCACAGGCTGCTGTTGTCGGGGGACGTGCTGTTCGCCGGCTCCTACGGACGGACCGATCTTCCCGGCGGGTCGGACGATGCCATGGTCGCCAGCCTGGCGCGTCTGGCCCGCGACCTGCGCGATGGCGTGCGCGTCCTGCCGGGCCACGGCCCGGAGACGACCATCGGGCGCGAACGCCCGTGGATGGAGCGGATCGCCCAGGCAGGCAGGCTGCTCGTCCCCGGCTGAAGGAGCGTTCGCGCGGGGCCCTCGTGCGTATTGCTGCCCGACATACCGACA
>DATADC010000033.1:0-38160 GCA_036258735.1 Candidatus Limnocylindria bacterium | reverse complement strand
GCGGCCGCATCCTTGGAGCGCATCTGGCCGGTGTCGAGGGTGCACCACATGCGGGCAAGCGTCAGGAGGACGTTGCGAGTGTCGGGCACGAGGTCCGCCAGCAGCCCGTCCAGCTCCTCGACCATCGCGCGTTGCAGGTCGCGACGCGGCACGGGGTCGAGCAGCTCGGCGGGCGGCGGGCCCACGAGCGGTCGGGCGGCGTGGCGCACCATGGTCAGCAGCATGGCGACGTCCGGATTGGTGGCCGGCCAGGGCGCGAGCTCGCCGGCCTCGAAATCGCAGCGCAGCCACTCGCCGTACTGGAAGTCCAAGCGCGGCGGGTAGCGCCAGGGACGGACGTCGGACTGGACCACCACGGTCAGCTCGACCGGGCGCCAGCCCGGCGGGCGGAGACGCCGCGCCGAGAGTGGGGTCAATCGGTCCACCAGGGCGCGCTTCTGCTCCGCGGTCAGCGCCCGGTCGGTGACGACGAGGAAGTCGAGGTCGCTGTCGGGGCGCAAGCCACTCGCGGCGGCGGAGCCATAAAGCCAGGCGCCAAGCATGATCCGCCCCAGCGTGTCGTGCACGACCGACACGACTGCGCCGATTTGCTGGTCGGCGGCTGTTTCCGAGGGCACGGGGAGGGTCAGCGGATGGAATCGCTGCCGAAGTGCGGGCGCAGGGCGTCCGGGATCCGGATGCTGCCGTCCGGCTGGAGGTGCGTTTCGAGCAGCGCGGCGTAGGTGCGGCTCATGCCGAGGCCGCTGCCGTTGAGGGTATGGACCAGCTCGGGTCGGGCGTCGGGCGCGACGCGGAACCGAAGGTTCATGCGACGGGCCTGGAAGTCGGTGTAGTTCGACGCCGAGCTGACCTCCAGCCACTTGCCGACACCGGGCGACCAGGCCTCCAGGTCGTATCCCTTGGCCTGCGCGAAGCCGACATCGCCCGTGCAGCGCTCCACGGTCCGATACGGCAGCTCCAACGCCTCGAGCACCTCCTCCGCGTCGCGGGTCAGCGTCTCCAGCTCGTCGGCGGAGTCGGAGGGATGGACGAACTTGACCATCTCCACCTTGTCGAACTGGTGCACCCGCAGCAGGCCGCGGGTGTCCTTGCCGGCGGCCCCCGCCTCGCGGCGGAAGCACGGCGTGTAGGCGCAGTGGTAGATGGGCAGGCGGTCCGCGGGCAATATCTCGTCGCGGTACAGGTTGGTGACCGGCACCTCCGCGGTCGGGATGAGGTACAGCTCGTCGCCGGCGACGACGTACATCTGCCCCTCCTTGTCGGGCAGCTGGCCGGTCCCGCGCGCCGAGGCGGCGTTGACCAGCAGCGGCGACCAGACCTCGGCGTAGCCATGGTGCTCGGCCATCTCGAGCATGAGGCCGATGAGCGCGCGCTGGAGGCGCGCCCCGGCGCCGGTGTAGACGATGAAGCCGCTGCCGGCGACCTTTGCCCCCCGCTCGAGATCGAACAGCCCGAGCCGCTCGGCAATCTCCCAGTGCGGCGGCGCGTCGCCGGCCGCGCGCGGCTCGCCCCAGGAGCGCACGACCGGGTTGTCCTCCGGGCCCCTCCCATCCGGGACCGATGGGTCCGGCAGGTTCGGCACGAGCAGCAGCTCTCGCTGGATCGACTCGTCGAGCTGGCGCAGCTCGGCCGTCAGCGCGTCGATGCGCGCCGACAGCTCCGCCATCGCCGACTTGAGCCGGTCCCCCTCGGCGTGGTCACCACCGCGCATCAGCCCGCCGAGGCGCTTGTTGCCGGCGTTGCGCTCCGCGCGCAGCTGGTTGGCCTCGGCCTCGACGGCCCGGCGGCGCTCGTCGGCGACAAGGATGCGGTCGATCGGGTCGGTCGGCTCGTGCTTGCGAGCGACCGCGGCCCGCACGGCGTCGGGGTCCTCGCGGATGCGCTGGAGGCCGATCATGCCTGGAGCGTATCGGCCGCGGCGGCCTCCCGAAGGCGCCGGACGACGAACGGCCGCTCCAGGCTGGCCAACAGCCAGCCGGCGCGCGGGCCGTGTGGCTGGCCGAGGAACGCGGCGTACAGGGCGGCGAAGGCGCGTCCGGGAGGCAGCTCGGCTGCGCGCGCGGCGTCGAAGATGGCCCCTTGCAGGACCTCCCCGCTCCACGCATCCTCGGGCACGGCGTCGAGGGCGTCGGCCAGGCTGGCCAGCACGGCCTGCTGGGCGAGGTCCAGCTCGCCGACGGCATGGGGCAGGGCATCGTCGTGGACCGTCAGGCGGGCGCGGTCGGGCGCATACGTCTCCAGCCAGGCACGGGCCGCGCGCAGGCGCTCTTCCAGCAGCTCGACCTCACGCGCGGTGAGGGCGGCTCCCTTCTCCGCCTCGACCCGCTCGCGCAGGTCCACCCCGGGCACCTGGCTCAGCAGGGCCACGTGCGCGAATGCGGGCCGGTAATGGCCTCCCTCCACGGCGGCGTCCGCGTCCGGGTCCAGCAGCGCGGCGGCGAAGACGCGCTCTGGGTCGGGTGGCAGCTCGCCGCGGACCGGGAGGCCGGCGGAAGCGGCGGCGACCCGGTCCCACTCGTCGAAGAGGCGCGGGATGGCGTCCGTGCCGTCCGGGTCCCAGTCGATGGCATGGTTCGGGCGCGGCCGGACGAAGAGGAAGCGTAGCTGCTCCGGCGGCACGACCTCGGCGATGCGGTGCGCTGCCTCTCCCCGACCCCTCGACGTCGACATCTTCCTGCCGCCGATGTTGAGGAACTCGTACGGCAGGTTGACGGGCGGGTCACGGTCGAAGACCTCGCGCGCGATGGCGTCGGAGCGGTCGCGCGAGCCGCCGGCGGTGGCCAGGTCCTTGCCGCAGGGCTCGATGGTCACGCCGAAGTGGCTCCACTGCGCGGCCCATTCGAGGTTCCACGGCAGCTTGGCTCCCCCGCCGAACGGCGACAGGCGGCCGGCGAACCCGCAGCCGGTGGCCCACTCGACGAGGTCCGGCAGGCACTCGGTGGCCACCGTCTCGCCGTCCCAGTCGCGCGCCAGCGTGGTCCCCACCTTGCCGCAGCTGGGGCAGATGAGGTGGACCGGCAACCAGCCCGGCGGGCGCTGCACGCGGCTGACGCGCAGGTAGATGTCGCGAACCGCCGCCGCCCGGTCGAGCGCCAGGCGGATGTATCGGTCCAACTCGCCGGCGTCATACAGCTCGCTCATCCAGTAGTAGCGATCAGGATGGATGCCGAGCCGGTCGAAGGTGCCGATGAAGAGGCCGGCGAAATGGCGCGCGTAGGAGCCGTGGCCGTCGGACGCGGGGTCGGGCACGTGGGCCAGGGGCACGCCCATGTAGCGTTGCACCGCATCGGGCGTGAGGAGCGCCTGCGCGTCCATCGGATCCAGGTCCTCGATGCCGTACAGCAGCGTCGTCTCCAGCCCCCGCGCGCGAAGGGCGCGGGCGATGACGTCCAGGATGATCGGCCCACGCAGCGAGCCGACGTGGACGGTCCCCGACGGAGTCTTGGAGTCGTTGACGACCTGGGGGCCCGAGACGCGCGCGGCGAGCTCGTCCGCCCAGAACACGCGGCGGGCTAGCCGATGCGAACGACGGTGTAGGTGACCGCTCCGGCCGGGGCCTGGACGGTGACCGTGTCGCCCTTCTTGTGGCCCATCAGCGCCTGCCCGACCGGCGACTCGTTGCTGATGCGGCCCTCACGTGGGGCGGCTTCGGCCGAGCCGACGATGGTGAAGGTCTCCTCCCCATCGGCGCCCTTGATGACCACCTTTGACCCGATGCCGACCCGGTCGCCATTCCCCCGCGCGATCACCTCGGCGTTCTTGAGCTGCGACTCGAGCGTCGCGATCCGGCCCTCCAGGAACGACTGCTCCTGCTTGGCGTCCTCGTACTCGGCGTTCTCGGTGATGTCGCCGTCCAGCTTGGCGTCGTGGATGCGCTGGGCGACGCGCGGCCGCTCGACCGTGATGAGGTGGTGCAGCTCGGCCTTGAGCTTCTCCAGGCCCTCGGCCGTGAGATAGACAGGCTTGGTGTTCATCGGGTGACACCCCCTCCTTGAACTGTGAGGCCTCCCCCGGCGGCGCCGGGGAGGGACGCTCCGGCACGGCGGGGCAACCGTGCCGGCGCACGACGTGCTCAACAAAAAAGCGCTCCAGGTACGGCCACCTGCGTCCCGATGGCTCCCTGAAGCTGGCCTGGCCGTTGCCGGCCTGCCGGCCTGCCGGCCGCTCCGCAGCGGGGCGACCGACGCCGCGCGATTGTAGGCGCGAGGTCGGTGAGTGTCAAAGTATGTCGGCGTGCACGCCGATCGCCGACGGAGCTCCTCGTCATGCCCGACAGCTGCACGATCGGCGAGCCCGTCAGCGGCCGGCCAGGACGAGCGCCACGACGAGGGCTGCGAAGGCGACCCGATACACGCTGAACACCGTCACAGACCGCGACCGCAGCCAGGCCAGCAGGAAGCTGATCGCGAGCCAGCCCGCCACGGCGGCGGCCACGAAGCCCGCGCCGATCGCCAGCCACTCGGCGCCGGAATGTGGCTCGGCCACCAGGTCGCGGGAGCCGTACAGCCCGGCGCCCAGGGTGATCGGCGTGGCCAGCAGGAAACTGAAGCGTGCGGCCGCCTCGCGGGTGAGCCCCATCGCCAGCCCGGCGCTGAGGGTGGCCCCCGAGCGGCTGATGCCGGGCAACAGGGCCAGCGCCTGGCTGAAGCCGACGACCAGAGCGGTCGGGACGCTGAGCTGGTCGAGATCGCGGCTGCGGCTCCCCCAGCGGTCCGCGGCCAGGAGCGCCGCGGCGCCGACCACCAGGAAGGCGGCGATCGCCAGCCGCACCGGGTCGGTACCGCCGTGCAGCACCTCGTCCACGAAGTCCTCGCCGACGAACCCGATCACCGCCGCCGGCACCGTGGCCAGGGCGATCAGCCACGCCAGGCGGCGCTCCGGATCGGGACCGATGCGCCGGTCGCGCACGCTGGCGAAGAACGCGCCCGCGAGCGCGAGCCAGTCACGCCAGAAGTAGCCCAGCAGCGCCGTCAGCGTTCCGAGGTGCAGGAACACGTCGAACGCCAGGCTCCCGATGAGGCCGCCCTCCTGCTCCCAGCCGACCATCCACGGCACCAGCTCGAGGTGGGCGCTGGAGCTGATCGGGATGAATTCGGTCAGTCCTTGGAGGAGTCCGACGAGGACCGCCTGGAAGACGAGGTCCATCTAGGCAGCCCCATGCCGGGCGGCCGCCGGTCGGCACGCCCGCCGATGCATCGGTCCCTCCGAAGGCCTTCCTATCGGATGAAGAGCGGAGCCAGCACCAGGGTGATGGTGGCCAGCAGCTTCACCAGGACGTGCAGCGAGGGCCCGGCGGTGTCCTTGAACGGGTCGCCCACCGTGTCCCCCACCACCGCGGCGGCGTGAGCCGGCGTGCTCTTGCCGATGACGTCGCCGGCCTCGTCGCGCAGGTGGCCCGCCTCGATGAACTTCTTGGCGTTGTCCCATGCCCCGCCGCCGTTGTTCAGCACCGTGGCCAGCAGGACGCCGGCGATGGTGCCCACCATCAGCATCCCGGCCACCGCCTCGTGCCCCAGCAGCAGGCCGACGGCGATCGGGGTCGCGACCGCCACCAGGCCCGGCGCGACCATCTCGCGCAGGGCGGCACGGGTCGTGATGTCGACCACCCGGGCGTAGTCGGGTCGCTGGGTGTAGTCCATGATGCCGGGCATCTCCCGGAACTGCCGGCGGACCTCCACGATGATGGACTGCGCGGTCTTGCCGACCGCGCGGATGGCGAGCGAGCTGAAGAAGTACACCAGCATGGCACCGATGAGCGCCGCCACGAAGACGCCCACGTCGGCCAGGTTCACCGCCTCGAGCAGCGTGCCGGCCTCGCGCGTCCCGTTCTCGATCTGGTTGCCCAGGATCAGGTTGACCTTGTCGATGTAGGCGCTGAACAGCAGGAATGCGGCGAGGCTGGCGCTGGCGATGGCGTAGCCCTTGGTCAGCGCCTTGGTCGTGTTGCCCACCGCGTCGAGTCGGTCGGTGATCTCGCGCGCCCCGGCCTCGGCGCGGCTGAACTCCGCCACGCCGCCGGCGTTATCGGTGATGGGCCCGAACGTGTCCATGGCCAGGATGTAGGCGGTGGTCATGAGCATGCCCATGGTGGCCACCGCGGTGCCGAAGATGCCGCCGTGCACCGCGCCGGGGATGCCGGCGAACGCCTGCTCGCCGAGCCAGTACGACGCGATGAGGGCCAGGCCGATGGACACCGCCGTCACGAACGTCGTCTCGAAGCCGACCGCGGTGCCGCTGATGATGTTCGTGGCGGGGCCGGTCTTGGACGCCTCGGCGATCTCCCGCACCGGGCGGAAGGTGCCCGCGGTGTAGTACTGGGTGATGTAGACGAAGACCACGCTGGTGGCCAGGCCGACGAGCCCGGCGCCGAAGAAGAAGACCCACGGCGGGATGCCGCTGCTGGGCAGCTGCCCGCCGGTGTCCATCATCAGCCACGTGGTGAGCGCCAGGCCGCCGACCGACAGGATGGTGGTGACCCAGTAGCCCCGGTTGAGGATGTTCATCGGGTCCTCGGTCTCGGACCCCCGGATGAAGAACATGGCGACGATGGTGGCCAGCAGGCCGAAGGCACGCACCACCAGCGGGAAGAAGATCCACAGCTCGGGGTTCGGCCAGCCGTTGGCCGTGGCCAGCGCGAACACGGTGACGCCAAGGATCATGGCGCCGATGTTCTCGGCGGCGGTGGACTCGAACAGGTCGGCACCGCGGCCGGCGCAGTCGCCCACGTTGTCCCCCACCAGGTCGGCCACCACTCCGGCGTTGCGCGGGTCGTCCTCCGGGATGCCCGCCTCAACCTTGCCCACCAGGTCGGACCCAACGTCCGCCGCCTTGGTGTAGATGCCGCCCCCGAGCTGCGCGAAGAGCGCCACGAAACTGGCCCCGAACCCGAAGCCCACGATCAGGAAGGGAGCCTCGGCCACGGTCACGTCACCGATCAGGTTGCCGTAGACGGTGAAGATGCCCCACACCCCGAGGAGGCTCAGCGCGACCACCAGGAAGCCCGATACGGCGCCGCCGCGCATAGCGACCTGCACGGCCTCCACCAGGCTGCGCTGGGCGGCGGCCGCAGTGCGGACGTTCGAGCGGACGCTGATGTACATCCCGATGATGCCCGACGCCATCGAGCACGCCGCTCCGACCAGGAACGCGACGGCGGTCATGACGGCGATGGGGAAGCCGGCAAGGGCCGGGACGTCCGCCACGTCGGGCGTCTCCACCAGGAAGATCACGACGCCGATGACGACCGCGCCGACCAGCGCCAGCATGGCGATGGTCGTGTACTGACGCTTGACGAACGCGTCCGCTCCCTCGCGGATGGTGTCGGCCACGTCCTGCATGGCCTGGGGACCCTTGTCCCGGCGCAGCACGTCGGAAGCGAGGTAGAGCGCGAAGGCGACCGCGGCGAGGCCCGCGATCGGGATCACCCAGGTCAGCAGCTGGACGTTCATCGATCCTCCAAGAGCGGTGGGCTCGCGACGCGCGCAACGCGGGACGCGGACCGGTCTGACACACGGAAACGCCGGCGGGACGAAGCAGCAGCGCCCGCCAGCGAGGCGGCGGTATGGTAGCCGCCGGGCGTCGAACGGGTCAACCGCGGCGGCCCGCCCCGCGAGCCCGAGGGAGCCGGGTCACGGCAGCCAGCGTGGCTGCCAGCCGTCCTCCGCGATCTGCTCCGCGCGGCCCGAGAGCAGGTCGACCAGCCAGATCCCGCCGCGGCTCGGGAGGGGCTCGTCTGCGGAGCGAGCCACGACCACGGTGCGCTCCTCGAGGCCGAACGTCGCGGAAGCCACCGGCGCGCCGCCGTCGACCAGCAGGCCGCGGCTGATGCTGGGCGTGGTTACCTCGGGCGAGAGGCGCAGTGCGCCTGCATCCCAGCCGTGGTCGGGCGACAGAATCACGTAGACCAGCTCGTCGGCGCCCACCGCCGGGCGGGTGGCCCCCGGCGGGGCGCCCAGCGGAGTGACGCGGACGGCTCCCCGGTAGAGGCGCCCGATGTCCAGATCCTCCAGGGCGGTCGCCGCCAGTGGGAGCTCCGTCGGATCCAGGAGCGGCACGGGCTGCCCGGGCGGGGCCAGGGGCAGCGGACCGTCGGGAAGGCCGTTGACCAGCAGCGCGGTCGAGTCCTCCAGCCACAGCGGCGGCGTCACCGCCACCCATGGCGCCGTCGTCAGGCGGCCGGCCGGAAGCTCCAGAACGCCGACGCGACCGGCGGCGTCCACGAACGCCAGCGCTGAGCCGTCCGGGGCGTAGCGCGGCGCGCGCAGGACGGACACTTCCTGCTCGGAGGCCGCGCTCGGTGAGGCGGTGGGCGTCGGCGTCGTCGCGTCCACGGGCATCTCCACCTGCTGCTCGTCGCTGCCGTCCGCGGCTCGCGTCCAGATGCCCAGGCCGGCGCCGGAGTCGAGCTCCGCGCGACCGAACGCGAACGCGGCGCCGTCCGGGGCCCACGCCGGGTCGAACTCGAGCACGCCTCCCTGGGTGAGGATCTCCCGCTCGCTGCCGTCGGCGTTCTGGAGTACGAGCTGCGCCCCGTCGCCGACGACGACCCGGCGGCCGTCGGGAGCAACGGCGTAATCGGTCACCGGCGACAGCTCGGCGGTCACCTGGCGCTGGCCACTGCCGTCAGGGTTCATGGCCCACAGGTTCGCGACCCCGCTGCGGTCGCTCAGGAAGACCACCTGGTTGCTCAGCGTGCCGAGGGGTGCGCCGGTGGTGAAGCGCCACTCGAGCGGCTGGGACAGCTCGGTGCCGTCGGCGGCGGCGAGCCCCGGCAGCAGGGTGACCCGGTAGGTGGTGTTTGGCGCGAGCGGCCCGGACGGCACGAAGCGCAGGATTCGAGCCTCGGGTTCGTCGCCAGGTTCGTCGAGGCCTGCCGCACCAGGAGCCGACGTGACGTCCAGCGTGCCGGCGACCTCGGGCTCGATGGAGAACAGGTCGTCGAGGTCCGCGCCCTCGTCCAGCTCGCGGTCCAAGACCACGCCGACCGGCGTGATGGTGGCGACTCCCTCCGATTCATCGGCCGGGAAGACCAACTCGGCGGAGAGCGGCGAGCCGGTCGTCTGGAAGCTGAACGCGAACGCCGATTCCAGCGGGATGCCGGCGCTGTCACGCGCGTCGGTCCCGATGGTGACGGTGTAGCGAGTCGCCTCGTCAAGGCCGTCCTGCGCCACGAGCGCCAGCCGCTCGGCGCTCCAGGTCGCCTCGAAATCCAGCGCGGGCGTCACCGACAGCGCCTCCTCCACCAGCGCGGTGTCCATCAGGCTGGTGAACTCCAGGACGATCGGCTGGTCCAGTGGCACGTCGAAAGCGCCGTCATCCGGCTGCGTGGACGCAACCCGCGGAGGACCCACCGTCCGGAAGTCGAACGGGCCGGCGCCGGCCGTCATGCGGTTGCCCGCCTCGTCGACCACGCCCGGCTCGACGACGACCGCGAACTCGGTCTCCAGCGGCAGCCGCTGCTCGGGCGTGAACCGCAGGGTGAGGCCGCTCCAGCTGAACTCACCCGCGGTCTGGGGCTCGATGCGGAAGGCGGCCTCCGCGCTGACCCGGTCGACGGCCTCGCTGAACTGCACCTCGATGCTGGTGGTGGTCAGCGCCAGGCGGTCGTCGTCCGAGGCATGCAGCGTGAGAGCGATGCGCTCGACCTCCGGCGCGCGACCGTCCACGGTAGAGGCGTAGAACAGGACTCCGGCCAGCAGCGCCAGGCCGATCCCCACGACCGCCAGGTAGCGGAGGACCACGGCGCGCACCGAGCGCTAGCGGCGTCGCAGGCGCGCGGGCAGCAGCTGCAGCTCGTCTCGGTACTTGGCCACCGTGCGGCGCGCGATGGCGACACCCTCCTCGGCCAGCCGGTCGGCGATCTCCTGGTCGGAGAGCGGGTGGATCGGGTCCTCCGCCTCGATCATCTTGCGGATCTGGTCCTTGACCCCCAGCGAGGCGGTGAAGAAGTGGCCGAACGGCACGACCTCGCCGGTCGGCAGCATGACGTACTTCTCGGCCGTAGCCCGGCTCACCGTCGACTCGTGCATGCCGATCAAGGCGCCCACCTCCGCGCGGGTCAACGGGACGAGGTGCTGGACCCCATGGAGCAGGTAGTCGTGCTGGCGCTCGACGAGGCACTCGGCGATGCGCTGGAGCGTGGCCCGGCGGCGGTTGACGTTGTCGATGAAGAATCGGGCACGACCCACGAACTCGCGAACGTGCTGGCGGTCCGTCTCGGTGGCCTCCGCGCTGCGCATACCGGCCGAGAGCCGCGCGTAGATCGGGTCCACCCGCAGCGAGAAGCGGCGTGACTCGACCACCTCCACCTGGAGCTCGCCGTCGACGATGCGGATGAGGACATCCGGCCGCACCAGGGTGCGTGTCGGCGCGCCGGCGGCAGTCGCGGCCGTGAAGGCCGACGTCGGGTACGGGTGCAGGTTGACCTTCACGAACTCCCAGGCGCCGAGGACCTCATCGGTGCTGACGCCCACGGCCGATGCAATAGCGCTGAAGCGCCGCTCCCCGAGGTCGTTGAGGTGGTCGCGCACGATGGCGTCGGCGGCAGAGGGCACGTCCACCTCGCCCGACTCGCGCAGGTACGCGATCTGGGCCAGCAGCGACTCGGCGACGTTGCGCGACCCCACGCCGATGGGCTCAATGCCCAGCATGGCGTCGCGGACCGCGACCACGTCGTCCACGGTCGCGCCGGTGCCGGCGGCGATCTCGGCGTCGGCATCGGTCAGGAAGCCGTTGTCGTCCAGCGCGCCGATGCAGTAGTCGGCCACCGGGTGCAGCCGTGCCGGCAGCAGGGCGTAGAGGGTCCAGGTCAGGTGCTCCTGCAGCGTGAACTCGGCCTCGGCACGGGCGATGGGATCGAGCTCGTCGGCCTCCTCCCGCGCCGACCAGTCGATCGGTCCGCCGTCGACGACCTCCGCCGGGCCGGAGCCCGCCGCGCCCTTGGGCAGGCACTCGGTGCAATGGCTGCCGGTGATGACCGAGCCGCAGATCGGGCAGTTCGAGGGCTCGACCATGTCGAGGGCCGGATTCTCCTCCAGCTCGGCGGCGATCGCCTCGGTTAGCTCCACCGAGCTCATGGCAAGGATGGCGTTGGCGGCGATCTGCTTCGGCGTCACGCGAACCTGCAGCGCGGGCTGCAGGTTCTGGTTGAGCTCTATCGACATGCGATCCCTTCGAGATGGCGCGGCCCGGGAGAGCGCCTTGGAGGGTTGGGCGGCGATTATAGGGTGGTGGCCCGGGATGCCCCAACCGGGCCTATGCAGGAATCGGGCCGCCCGGCACCTGACCGGCCTCCGCCCGCGGCAGGACGTTGACGCGCCGGACCGCCGTCCGCTCGCCGGTGAGCGTGATCAGGCTGTAGGCACCGGGGTGCGCTTCGACCCTGCGCCGGTAGTCCGCCATCGGCAGGCCCAGCGCGGCGGAGAGCCGCAGTCGGACCACGTGGTTGTGCGTGACGACCAGGGCCACGGCATCTGGGGTCGACTCGAGCCACTCCTCGGTCGGGCGCAGCGCTGCGAAGGCGCGAGCCGCCACGTCAGCGCCGGACTCGCCTCCCGGCGTCGCAACGGCGTAGGGGTCGGCCTCCCAGCGCGCTCGTAGCTCCGGGTCGCGCCTGCGGCACTGCTCGGCGCTTAGGCCCTCCCAGGCGCCGTAGTCGATCTCCCACAGCCCGGGGTCGGCGGCCGGCCGCGCGTCGGGGCGGCCCAGCGTGTCGAGGATCAGTGATGCGGTCTGGCGGCACCTGGCAGCCGGGCTGGTGAGTGCTTGCAGCGCGCCGAAGGGCAGGGACTCGAGCTCGGCTTTCAGGGCCAGGCCGGTGCGGCGGGCGAGCTCGCGTCCGGCCGTGAGCAGGGGTGCGTCGGTCCGTTGGCCGAGGTTGGTGCCCTCCTCGCTGGCCTGGGTGGTGGCGTGCCGGACCAGCACCAGGGTGCCCACCAGCGGAGTCTACCTGTGGCCGGCGGGGGGTGCGCTATGCTACGCGCCGCCTGCCCGATCCCCACGCGGAGCGCCGATGACGTACGCCCCCCAGACGACCGCGCCCGACGCCGGAAGCGACGCCGGAAGCGACGCCGAGGGCAGCGAGCCAAGCCCTTCCAGACGCGGCCTGGGTTGCCTTCTCGAGATCGTCGAGACGCTGGTCCTGACGCTCGTCATCTACCTGCTCATCCACAACTTCATCGCGCAGCCATTCGAGGTCGAGCAGGAGTCGATGATCCCCACCATCTTCGAGAACGAGTACGTCCTCATCGACAAGCTGACCCCGCGCTTCAACGACTACCAGCGCGGCGACATCGTGGTCTTTCAGCCGCCGCCGGACTACGAGCAGGGCGGCGTCCCCTTCATCAAGCGCGTCATCGGCCTGCCGGGAGACACGGTCACGCTGGACAACGGCAGGGTCTTCGTCACGCCGCCGGGCGGCGAGCGCGTGCCGCTGGCCGAGGACTACCTCGTCCGCGACGGCCGCGGCCGGCTGGTCGACACGTTGCCCAAGGATGCGGAGGGGACCACCGAGTGGACGGTGCTCGACGGGGAGTACTTCGTGATGGGCGACAACCGCCTGCAGAGCCAGGACTCGCGCTTCTTCGGGCCGATCGACCGCGACCTGATCGTGGGGCGCGCCTGGTTGCGCTACTTCCCGCTGGACCGCATCGGATTCGTCGACCGTCCCGACTATCCAGGCCTCTCCTCCGAGACCGCGTCAGAGTCAGAGGCGTCGAGGCTAGGTGTCGGTCGGTTCCTCGGCGAGGATCCAGGCGTCGATCGCACGCTCGTAGGACAGCAGCTGGCCGTCCTCGAACCATAGGTCCAGCTCGAAGGCTGCCGTTTCGGTGGCATCGGAGGCGTGGATCAGGTTCCGCAGGCCGCTGATGCCATGGTCGCCGCGGATCGTCCCCGGCTCGGCCTCGTTCGGCATGGTCCTGCCCACCAGGCGGCGGACGGTGGCGATGGCATCGGGCCCTTCCAGAGCGATAGCTGCGACCGGGCCGGAGGTGATGAACTGCACCAGGCCGGCATAGAAGTGCTTGGCGGCGTGCACCGCATAGTGCCGCTCGGCCATCTCGCGCGGCACCGTCAGCAGGCGAAGCCCGACCACCTTGAGCCCCTTGCGCTCGAACCTCGCCAGGATCTCGCCGATCAATCCGCGCTGCACGCCATCGGGCTTGACGAGGACGAGCGTGCGTTCCATCGGCTTCGCGCGGCCTCCTGTGTGCGGGCGAAATGCGCCGCGCGCTCAGGCGCGCGCGGCGCGGTCGTAGGCTTCGGCTGCCTCGGCCGGCCGGTCGGCGGCCCGCAGCAGGTCGCCGTACAGTAGCAGACGGTCAGGGCCCGGCTGCCGGCCCAGCGTGGCCTCCACCAGCGCCACGCCCTCGACGGCGATGCGCGGGTCCAGCCGCAGGCCGAGGCTCAGCTCGCGGTCGCCTTCGTACTCGTTGCCGGCTCCATAGGCCAGCCTGGCCGCCTCAAGGCGTGCATGCGCGGCGGCCGTGCGCTCGGGCGAGGGCAATACCGACGATGCCGGCGCAGGCGCAGCAGCCGCCGGCGGTCGCCGGGCGGCCGGGCGCAGCGACGCCGGAACGGGCCACGGCAGCCGGGAGGGAACCCCGCCGCGCAACCGCCAGGCCTCGTCCACGCCGACGGAGTCGATGACCTCCTCCATGAGGGCCTCCGCGCGCTCGGGATGGCCGGCGGCGGCCATTGCTTCGGCCTCGATCAGCACCACCAGCGGCCTCCGGCGCTCCAGCGTCCCGGAGCGGATCGCCTCCACCGCCTGGCCGGCCGCCAGGGGTCGCCCCTGCCGCCACAGCGCCTCGGCCAGCAAGGCGCGCGCCGCGTCGAGCTCCTCTGCGGCTCCCCGGCCTCCGGCCTCGAGGCGCGCAACGTGGCGGCGCAGGACACCCTCGGCCTGGCCCGGCAGCCCCGATGCCAGCTGAGCGCGGGCGAGGGCCAGCTCGTCGGGGATGAGGTCGATGTAGACCTCGTCCTGGGCCACCGGATCCCGGGAGGTCAGGCGGCCAGCAGGCGCTCGAACCTCGCGCGGGAGCGGAACGGTCCCAGCACCGCGAGGCGAGCCTGATCTGGTCGAGCGAACCGGCGCGCGACGCGCAGCACGTCGTCGGGCGTGACTGCCTCGAGGCGCTCGACCACCTCGTCGACGGTCAGGATGCGTGGCAGGAGGCTCTCGCCCGTGCCCAGCCAGGCGGCGACCGCCCCGGTGTCCTCCATGCGCAGGTCGAGCCGTCCGCGGACATAGGCGCGCGCGCGCTCCAGTTCGGCGCCCGGCACTGGGTCCTGCACGACGCGCTCGAGCTGGTCGAGGATGGCGCGCACCACTCGGTTGGCCTGTGCCGGATCGAACCCGGCGTGGACGCCGAAGGTGCCGCAGTCGGCGTACGTGGCAGCGAAGGTGGAGACGTCATAGGCCAGCGAGCGTCGCTCGCGCAGCTCGAGGAACAGGCGGCTGCTCATTCCGTCGCCCAGCAGCGCCCCGAGCAGGTCCAGCGCCCATCGATCGGGGTCGCGCCGCGAGACGCCGGGCATGCCCAGGCACAGGTTGCCCTGGGCCAGCCGTCGGTAGCCGACGCGGACTGCGCCGGGATCGACCGGCGAAGGGGTCACGGGGGCGAGTTCCGGATCGTCCGCCACGTCGACGTCGCCGAGCCACTCGCTTCCGTCGGCGAACCAGGAGGCGGCCTCGGCCAGGATCTCGGCATGGGTCGTCGCACCGGCGACCGCCAGGACGAGGTGCTGCGGCCGATACCAGCGGCGCCAATGGGCCACGACGCCGGGCCGCGTGGCGCGCCGCACGGCGCCCGGCGTGCCCGCAATCTCGCGACCGAGCGGGTGCCGCCCGAAGAGCAGCCCGTCGAAGAGCGTGAAGACGTGGTCGCCGGGCGAGTCCTCGTACATGCGGATCTCGTCGATGATGACCGGCTTCTCCGCGGCCAGGTCGCGACCGCGCAGCGTCGGGCGCAGCACCATCTGCGACACGACGTCCAGGCCGCGCCCGACGGCGTTGGCGGGCACCTTGGCGCTGTACACCGTCAGCTCGCGGTCGGTGGAGGCGTTCACGCTCCCGCCGCAGCCCTCCACCGCCTCCGACAGCTCGCCGGGGTCCGGGAACCGCTGGGTGCCCTTGAAGACCAGGTGCTCGAGCATGTGCGAGAGCCCGGCGTGCGCGCCCTGCTCGTAGCGCGAGCCCACACCCACGAAGAGGCCTATTGCCACCGACCGCGCGTGGGGCATCTCCTGGGTGACGACCCGCAGTCCGTTGGGGAGCACGTCTCGGTTGAAGCGCTGCTGGAGCTGCCCGCGTCGCGCGGACCGCGCCGCGCGCCGCGCTCCCAGGGGGGCAGGGCCGGACGCCACGCCTAGGCTTCCTCGTCGTCTTCGGCGGCGTCCGACGTCATCATCAGCTCCATCTGGATGAAGCGCAGGTCGCGTGCCAGCTCCTCCGCGTTGCGCGGCAACGGGCGGCCGGCTGCGGACTCCTCGCCCTCCGACAGGCGTGAGCCACCGGCCGCGAACTCCAGCACCACTCGCTCCGAGCCGATCACCAGGCTGTACACCAGCAGCTGCTCGGAGGTGGTGTCGAACTGGAGGTAATCGAACGAGTCGAGGTTGAGGCAGATCGACAGCGGGGTGAAGTAGCTTGCGATCTCGGGGTGGTCGACGACCACCCGCTCGACCCAGCCGGTGCCGCTGCTGGTCACCTGGTTGCCACGGTAATAGGTATAGGTGACGGTCTGCTTCAGCAGCGGCCGCAGGATGTTGTAGATATCCCCCTTATTGGTGACGACTCCCGTGTTGATGTAGAGCTTGGCTCGTGCGTCTGACATCGGGCTCGTACGGTGTGGGCGTGGGTCGCGGGCGAGTCTAGCACCGGGCCCCCGGCAAAACCCTCCGGAACCGGAACCGCCGACGTCGACTGCTAGGATTGCCCGATGCGGCTGCTGGCGGCCGACATCGGCAACACCAACCTGACGCTAGGCCTGTTCGATGACGGCCAGCTGCGCAGCTCGTGGCGAGCCACGACGCGCCCTGCCGCCACGGCCGACGAGATGGCGACGCAGTGCGCCGCGCTGCTTGGCCTGGGCGGGTTCGACCTGCCCGACATCCAGGCCGCGGCAATTGCCTCGGTCGTGCCGCCCCTCACCTCTGCCCTGGCCGACGCATTGTCGGAACGGGCTGGCGTCGAGGCACTGCAGATCGACGCCGACGCGCTGAACGGCGTGCTGCCGATCGAGATCGATCGCCCGTCAGAGGCCGGCGCCGACCGGCTGTGCAACGCCCTGGCCGCGCGCAACGAGTTCGGCGGCCCCGCCATCGTGGTGGACCTGGGGACCAGCACGAACTTCGACCTGGTCAGCGCGGAGGGCGCCTACATCGGCGGCGCCATCGCCCCCGGCCTGGGCCTCTCCTTGGAGGCGCTCGTCGGTCGCGCGAGCAAGCTGCCGCGCATCGACCTGCGGCGGCCGGAGCGCGCCATCGGAACCAACACCGTGGCCGCCATGCAGAGCGGCACGGTGCTCGGCTACATCGGCCTGGTGAGCGGCCTGCTGACGGCGCTGCGCGGCGAGCTGGTGGAGCGCTCGCCCGGCTCGAGCCGAGTGACGGTGGTCGCCACGGGCGGGTACACCAGCGCCGCGTGGCTGCAGGAGGTGCCCGGCATCGACGCCGTCGAGCCGGACCTCACGCTGCGCGGCTTGCGCTACGCCTACGAGGGCATCCGCGCCACGAGCCGAGCGTCCCGGTGAACGAGCCGAGCGGTCCGCTCGCCGGCCGCCGCGTCGTGGTGGGCGTGACCGGCAGCATCGCCGCCTACAAGGCGGTGGCGCTGGTACGGCTGCTCGCGGAGCGTGGTGCCATCGTGGACGTGGCCATGACGCCGGCGGCCACCCACTTCGTGGCGCCGCTGACGTTCGCCTCGCTCACCCATCGCGCCGTGCTGACCGACGTGATGGCGCTCGACGCCGACCAGCAGATCGCCCACGTCGAGCTGGCCGAGGGGGCGGACGCCATCGTGATCGCACCGGCCACGGCGAACGCGCTGGCCGAGCTCGCCGCCGGGCTGGTGGACGATGCGGTCACGGCCATCGCCTGCGCCAGCCGCGCGCCCGTGGTCATCGCGCCGGCCATGGACGCCGGCATGTGGACGCACCCCGCCACACAGCGCAACGTGGAGACGCTGCGCGGCTTCGGCTACCTCCTGGTGGAGCCGGAGGTCGGCGCGTTGGCCAGCGGGCTGACCGGCGTGGGTCGCCTTGCCGAGCCGCCCCAGGTGGCGGACGCCGTCGAGCGCCTATTCGCCCGCGCCGGCGAGCTGGAGGGCCTGCACGTCGTCGTCAGCGCCGGCGGCACCCGCGAGCCGCTCGACCCGGTGCGTTTCATCGGCAACCGCAGCAGCGGAAAGATGGGGGTCGCCATCGCCGAGGCGGCCCGCGACCGTGGCGCGTCGGTGACGCTCATCGCCGGGTCCATGAGCGTCGCGTCGCCCCGGGGGGTAACGGTGGTCAACGCCACGACCGCATCGGCAATGCGCGAGGCGGTGCTCCGCGTCGCTCCTGCGGCCGACATCCTGGTCATGGCGGCGGCGGTCTCGGACTTCGCGCCCAAGCGGCCATCGGCCAAGAAGATCAAGCGCGAGGGGCCCGGCCTTCAGGTGGAGCTGGTGCCGAACCCGGACATCGTGGCCGAGGTGGGCGAGATGCCCGAGGACGTGCGGCCGTTCCTGATCGGCTTCGCCGCCGAGTCGGACGACCTGGAGGCCAACGCGCGCAGCAAGCTCCGCGACAAGGGCCTGGACCTCATCGTCGGCAACACGGTGGGCGGCCCCTTCGACGCCATCGGCTCCGACGAGAACAAGGTGACCGTCTTCGGCGTGGAAGGCCCTCTGACCGATTGGCCGATGCTGCCCAAGCGTCAGGTCGCCGAGCGGCTGTGGGATCTCATCGTGGACCGATACCGCCAGGCGCGGCCGGAGCCCGCCGCGCCTCGCTCTCGCCGGCGCTAGCGCGCGTGCAGGTCGTCCGCAGCGCTCCCGACCTGCGCGTGGCCGTCCTCAAGCGCCGCAAGGGTGGCGACTCGGTCGGCTTCGTGCCGACCATGGGCATGCTCCACGACGGGCAGCTGTCGCTGGTGCGCCGTGCGCGCGAGCTCGACGGCTGCGTGGTGGTCAGCTGCTTCACCAACCCGCACGAGTTCTGGGCGCTGGACGAGCGCGACCACGCCCAGCGCGACGTGCCTCGCGACCTTGCCCTGCTGGAGCGCGCCGGATGCGACATCGCCTTCCTGCCGGAGGTCTCGGTCCTCTACCCGCCCGACGACCGCACCCGCGTCACGGTCGAGGGCCTGACCAGGCAGCTGGAGGGTGCCTCGCGGCCGGGTCACCTGGACGGCCTGACGACCGTGATGCTCAAGCTGGTCAACCTGGTCGGGCCGGCGCGGCTGTACCTGGGCCAGCGCCACGCCCAGCAGATCGTCATCCTGCGCCGCATGATGCGCGACCTGTTCCTGAACGTGGAGATGGTCGTGTGTCCCACCGTACGCGAGCGCGACGGCCTCGCCATCTCGAGCGCCAATGCGCGCCTGTCGATCGAGGAGCGGGTGGCGGCCGGCTGCCTGTTCAACGCCCTGGAGGCCGCGCGCAAGTCATACGAGGCCGGCGAGCGCTCGGCGGAAGTGCTGCGCGCCCGGATGACGGACGTGATCGCCGCCGAGCCGCTGGCGCGCCCGGACTACATCAGCGTGGCGGATGCCGATTCGCTGGCCGAGCTGCGGCGCATCACCGGGCCGGCGGTCGCCATGCTGGCGGTCTGGGTCGGCCGCACGCGGCTCACCGACAACGTGCCGCTGGGCGGCGAGGTGGCCTGAGCTCGCCGAACCGGCCACGCACGTCAAAAAAGTACTAGTGACGCCGAGCGCCTTCTCCGTATGATGCGCCTCGGCTGTGCGGCCCCGGTGCGCGACCGGTCGAGCCGCCGCCTCGAGGAGGCCGGCGAGTGCCCACGTCCGGCCTCCTCTCTCATGTCCCATACGTCGTCGCCCCTCGGTGCGGCCGCCCCCGCCGCGCCGGTCACGGTCAGCCTCCGGCGCCCTGCTCCGCGCGCAGCCGTGCCTTGTGGGCGCGCTTCT
Source organism: Candidatus Limnocylindria bacterium (assembly GCA_036258735.1). Taxonomy (GTDB): domain Bacteria; phylum Chloroflexota; class Limnocylindria; order QHBO01; family QHBO01; genus JAPSGM01. Next base: position 19,029 of record DATADC010000033.1, on the reverse strand, counting down.
GCTCCTGGTAGCGGGCCAGTGCCTCCGGCGAGTCGACGTCGCCCAGGGTCGGGTGCTGCGGCAGGCGCTCCTCCAGCCCGGGCAGGCGCACTCCGAAGCGGTGGTGGAGGATGGCGAGCATGGAACGGACCTTCATGTCGCCGAACGAGGGGAGCGCCTTGAGCCGTCGCTCGAGGTCGGCGCCGTCGGCGGCATCGGTCCAGACGCGGGCGGCATCGCCGTCATACCGCTCCACTACGTGGGCGGCCAGCGCCTGAACCCGACGCGCCATGGCGCCCGGGAAACGATGGAGGGCGGGACGACGGCGGAAGGCCTCGTCAAGCTGGCCGGGGTCGGCCGCCGCCAGGCGCCCGGCGTCCAGGTGGCCGAGGCGGCGGCGCAGCTCGGCCGGCCCGGAGAACGCCTTCTGCACGGGAACCTGCTGGTCCAGCGCGAAGCCGATCAGCAGCGCCAGCGGGTCGCCGGCCAGCAGCCGATCGGACTCGTCGTCGCCGGTGTAGTGCAGGCGCTCAGGCGCCTTGGTGGCGGCGGTCGTCATGGGCGGCATGGTACGCCGCCCGAGGCGTCGCTCATAGCCGGGCGAGCAGCGACTCGGCGTGCAGGGCCTCGCCGACCAGCTGGATGATGGTGGCGATCTTCTGGGTGTCGGCCGGGTGCGTCTTGACCAGGATGTCGTGCACCGCCTCCGCGGTGCGGTACGTGTCGCTCCGCACCAGGAAGGTCCACAGGCCGGCGGAGCGCAGGCGGGCCAGGATGGCTGCCTCGGGCTCGAAGCCGCCGGTCAGGATGATGCCGAGCACGCGGGGCACGTCTGCGCTGGTGCGCTCGTTGACCTCCAGCGCCGCCTCCAGCAGGTCGCCCCGGTCGCCGGGGGTGATGAGCAGCGTGCGGTCGCGCAGCAGCGGGACGGCGTGCTCCGCCCGCATGGCCCCGATGGCCACGTGGCCGATGGTCCGCTCGTCCTCGGGCTCGCCGCTCAGCCGCACCCCCTCGAGGTGGGTCTCCAGCAGCTCCAGCGATGGGTTGGCCAGCAGGTCGCTGTACGGGATGCAGCCCAGAAGCTCGACGCCGTGCTGGCCGAGCCCGCGGCGCAGGACGTCGGCCAGCTGCGGGTTGGTATCGAGGTTGACCTTGTTGACTACGGCGCCCAGGACCCGGACGCCCTCGCGCTCGAAGAGCGCCTGGTTGAGCACGATCTCGTCGATCGGGCGGCCCACGCCGCCTTCGCTGACGATGATGACCGGCGCCTCCAGCATGGCCGCCACGCTCGCGTTCGAAAGGCCGATGACGGCGCCGACCCCCGCATGGCCGGTCCCCTCCACCAACACCACGTCGCGCCGATCGGCGATGCGCTCGTAGGCGCGCTCGACCGCCGCGGCCAGGTCGTCGCCCACGCGGCCCATGACGAAGTCGGTGGTGAAGTGGCGCGGCAAGGTGACCGGGCTCATGTGGTCGAGGGCATCGGGCAGGCCGAAGACGGCCTTCATGAGGACCGCGTCCTCGTCCGCGCGGCCGCCGTCGACCACCACGTAGCGCTGCCCGATGGGCTTGAGGAAGCCGAGCTCATGGCCTTCGGCGGCGATCGCGGCCGCGAGGCCCAGCGAGGTTGTGGTCTTGCCGCGGTTCTGCCCGGTGGCGGCCAGGAAGATTCTCCGGGCGGTCAATCCCGGGCCTTGGCCCGCCGCTCGACGCGCTCCACTCCCTCCCGCAGCCGTTGGATGAGATCCGGCTCGATCATGTCCGGCTCGAGGTGGTCGCCGAGTCGCTCCATCATGTCGGCGGCGATGGCCAGCAGGATGTCGGCGTCCGCGATGAAGAACTGCGGCTCGTTGTTGTAGCGCACCAGGGTCAGCCGTCCCTGCAGGGCGGTGCCGCCGTCGCCGTGCGAGACCTGGGTCCCGAAGTTGTGCCCCTGGATGCCGTCGGGGTTGTTCAGGAAGTTGAGGGCGTTGTCGATGGCCAGGCCAAAGCGCGCCCGCCACGAGACGATGCGTTCGTGCACGTCCGGCGGAAGGCCAATCTCGCCCACCTCCTCGAAGACCTCGCGCGTGACGGTGAGCAGGCCGACGAGCGTGGACCCCGCGCGGTTGCCGAGCATGACCTGCAGCGAGCGCTCCAGCGTGAAGACATCAGAGTCGAAGCGCGGCGAGGTGGTTACCTCGGCCAGCAGGTCCTCTACGTTGTCAAGCGCTCCCGGCTCCGCCAGGGCGTTGGCCAGGTTCAGGATCTCCTCGCGGAAAAGGAAGCGCTCTTCGTGGTCCAGCATGGACTACGGGTACAGGCCGCGCAGGGTGGTGGCCTCGGCGACGCGGTTGACGGCGAGCATGTAGGCCGCGGTCCGCATGTCGACCTCGCGGCTGGTGCTCATGTCATAGACCGCCTCGAAAGCGCGGTCCATGATCTCCTTGAGCGATCCGTTGATGCGTTCCTCGGTCCAGAAGAAGCTCTGCATGTCCTGCACCCACTCGAAGTAACTGACCGTCACGCCACCGGCGTTGCACAGGATGTCGGGGATCATGAACACGCCGTGGTCGTGGAGGATCTCATCGGCCTCCGGCGTGGTGGGGCCGTTGGCCGCCTCGGCCACAATCCGGGCCTTGATGCGGTGCGCGTTGGCGTGGGTGATCTGGTTCTCGAGGGCGGCGGGGATCAGCACGTCGCACTGGATCTCCAGGATCTCGGTGTTGGTCACCGCGTCGGCTCCCGGAAAGCCGACCACGGTCCCGTGCTCGCGCTTCCAGGCGCTGACCTTGGCCGGATCGAGCCCGGCGGCGTTGTGGATGCCGCCGCTGCTGTCGGACACCGCGATGATCGTGGAGCCCTCGGCCGCCAGCAGGCTGGCCGCGATGGACCCGGCGTTGCCGTAGCCCTGGACCACGACCGTGGCGCCCTCCAGCGGGATGTCCAGCACGCGGCTGGCCTGCTGCAGGGTGAATACCGTGCCGCGGGCGGTCGCCTCGTTGCGCCCGAGTGAGCCGCCGATGGCGATCGGCTTGCCAGTCACCACGCCCGGGATGGTGTAGCCGTGGTGCATCGAGTAGGTGTCCATGATCCAGGCCATGGTCTGCGCGTTGGTGTTGACGTCCGGCGCCGGGATGTCCCGGTCTGGACCGATGATGGGGCTGATCTCCGTCGTGAAGCGGCGGGTGAGGCCCTCCAGCTCTCGAATGGACAGCTGCTTGGGGTCCACGATGACTCCGCCCTTGCCGCCACCGTAGGGGATGTTGACCACCGCGCACTTCCACGTCATCCACATGGCCAGGGCGCGGACCTCGTCCAGCGTCACGTCCTGGTGGTAGCGGATGCCGCCCTTGGCGGGGCCGCGGCTGAGGTTGTGCTGGACGCGGTGTCCGGTGAAGACCTCCACGCGGCCATCGTCCATGGTCACGGGAAAGTTGACCGTCAGCTCCCGCTTGGGCACGCGCAGCACGCGTCGCAGGCCGGGATCGAGGTCCAACTGCTCGGCGGCTGCGTCGAACTGGGCCTGGGCCACGGCCCAGATGTTCGGTGCTTCGGCGGTGGTTGATCTCGAGCTCACCATCGGCGTTCTGGCTCTTGCCTCCATCTCGCGGCGCGCAGGCGCCTCCGCTCGCCGAACGTGCGGAAGCAGGCCTGGGCGCGGGCTCCGCCGATTATAGGCTGGCCTGCCTCGCACCCTGGAGTTGCGGGGCGATGAAGCTACCGGGCCGCGTCGACCTCTGCGTCGGCTTCGGGCGTGGCCGACGGAGCGTTCGACAGGTGACTGGCCTCCACGATGGTCGGGCGCCCGTTGCGTTCCTTCCATCGCGTCTCCAGGCGGACCGATCCGTCCTCCCCGACCAGGTGCAGCACCGCGCGGTACGCGGTCCCGGCCATCTCGACCGACTCGATGGTGGCCGCGGTGAGCGGCAGCGGAAGCATGGCCACCACGGGGCCAAGGTTCGACTGGAGCTCCGGGCTCATGGACTCGGCGGCTCGGCCCACGTCACCGGCCAGCAGCGCATCGCAGTGCTCCTGCGCGTGCTCCCTGACCGCCTCGACGTCCATCGGGGCGCGCGCCTAGACCGCTTCGACCGCCAGGGCCACGGCTCCCCCGCCTCCGAGGCACAGCGTGGCGAGACCACGCCGGCCGCCGCGGCGGCGCAGCTCGTAGAGCAGCGTGGTCAGCACGCGCGCGCCCGAAGCACCGATGGGATGGCCGAGCGCGATCGCGCCGCCGTTGACGTTGACGCGGTCCCAGTCGAAGCCGAGCTCGTTACCATCGGCAAGTACCTGGGCCGCGAAGGCCTCGTTGATCTCGATCAGGTCGAATTCGTCGAGCGCGATGCCGAGCTTGTCGAGCAGCCGCCGCACGCCGTGGATCGGCGCCTCGAAGAGCCACTCGGGTGCGACGTCAGCCTGCGCGTAGCCGGTGATGCGCGCCATCGGCTGGGCGCCATTCAGGGCCTCCTCGGAGGCGAGCACCAGCGCGGCGGCGCCATCGGTGATGCCGGGGGCGTTGCCGGCGGTAACCGTGCCGCCCTCGGGCTGAAAGGCCGGGTTCAGCCGGGCCAGCGCGTCCAGCGAGGTGTCCGAGCGCGGGTTCTCGTCGGTGTCGACGCTGAGCGGCCCCTTCTTGCCCTCGACAGTGACCGGCACGATCTCGTCGCGGAAGCGGCCCTCGTCGATGGCGGCCAAGGCCCGCTGGTGCGAGCGCAGCGAGAACTCGTCCTGCGCCTGGCGAGTGACGCCGTGCTTTGCCGCCACACGCTCGGCGTGGATGCCCATGTGCACGTTGCAGGTGGCGCACCACAGCCCGTCGTGCACCGTGGCGTCCACCACGGTCTGGTTGCCCAGCCGGTACCCGGCCCGCGCCCCGGGCAGCAGGTACGGACCGAGGTTCATGTTTTCCATGCCACCCGCCACGACGACGTTCAGGTCACCGGCCCGGATGGCCGCCGCGCCCATCATCACCGCCTTCAGGCCGGAGCCACATACCTTGTTGATGGTGGTCGCCGACACGGTCTCCGGCAGGCCGGCGCGCAACGCCGCCTGGCGCGCGGGCGCCTGGCCGGCCCCGGCCTGGATGACCTGCCCCATGATCGCCTCGTCCACGCGCTCGGGCGCCAGCTCGGCGCGTTCCACCGCGGCGCGGATGGCGGTGGCCCCCAGGTCGGTGGCGGGCACGCTGGCGAGGCCGCCGCCGAACTTGCCGATGGGCGTCCTCGCGGCGGACAGGATGTAGACGTCGCTCATGGGCCCATCGTACTCCCGACCGCCCGATGATGGGCTCGGCGCGCGAGACCCATCGATGGCGGACAATACGAGGGTGACGCGTGCTGCCCGATACGGCCCGCAGGTCAGTGCCAGCCTCGTCGCGGCGCTGTGCGTCGCGGCGCTCAGCACGGCGCCGGTCTCAGCCCGGACTGAGCCTGGTCCTCGGCTCGAGGGCCGGGCCCCGGTGGCCGGTGGCACGGGGCCGGTGACGACCACCCGCCTGGGGCAGCGCTACGTCTTCGAGGCGGCGTATGACACGGCCAGCGGCCGCCTGCGCGTCGTCCAGCGCCTGCGGCTCACGAACCGGGCGGGACACGCCATCAACGCAGTTAACCTATCGGTGATCCCACGCGCCCTCGGCTCGTTCTCGTTGCGCGAGGTGAAGGTCGATGGCGAAGCGGCCAACCGGACATGGACCACCACCACCAACCTGCGCGTGCGGCTCGGCCGCATGGTCCAGCCTGGAGGCCAGGCCACGATTGCGCTGGGCTATACGGTCACGCCAAAGCTGCAGACTGGCGCGTTCTCGGCCCGGCTGGCGCGCGAGGCGGGCGTCAGCAGCTTCGGCGAGTGGTTCCCGATCGTTTCGCGCGAGCATGACAGCTACGGCGTCGGCGACCCGCAGGTCTCGTTCACGGCCGATTCCATGCGCCTGGAGCTCACCACCTCCAGCCGCTTGCGGCGCAACGCGGTGGCCTGCCCGGGTCGCGTCCAGGCCCCCGCCGTGCGCGGCCGGCACTGGACCTGCCAGGTGGCGGAGGTCCGTGACTTCGGGTTCACGGTGAACCCCGACTACCACGTGCGCAGCCGGACGGTGGACGGCACCCTCATCCGCGTCCACGCCGAGACGGTGAGCGGCGAGATCACGCTCGACAAGGCGGCCCGCGCACTCCGGCGCCTCAACGACCTCTACGGCAGGTATCCCTACCCCGACCTGGTGCTGGCCGAGGTCGGCGGCTCGAGCGGGTTCAGCATGGAGTACCCGCGCCAGATCCATCTGACGCGATCCAAGGTGACCGATACCTACGTCGTCTACCACGAGGTCGCCCACCAATGGTTCTACGGCCTGCTCGGCAACGACCAGATGCGCGAGCCGTGGCTTGACGAGGGGTTCTCCGACTTCACCGCCAGGTACCTGATGGGCATCTCGGCAAACCAGTGCAGCTCGAAGAACATCGACGTGTCCGTCTTCGCCTTCGCGGCGGGGCTGACCAGTGGCGGCAACTGGACCGAATGTCAGGGCTACTTTTTCACCGTCTTCAACAAGACCACGGAGATGCTGTACCAGGTCCGGGCTCGCATGGGCAGCGCCGACTTCTTCGCCGCCATGCGCGCCCATATCCGTGAGCGCCGCTACGGAATGACCAACAGCCGCGCCATGCTGCGTCACCTCGAGGGCTGGGACGCCGCCGACCTCGGCGACCTCTACCGTCGCTACACGTGGCGCTACTGAGCCCACTCCTTCACGTCGGCAGGTGGTTCAGCCGGGCCCGTCGGTCCTCTCGTCGAACAGGTAGGCGACCTTGTCGGCCCACTTCTCCTTCACGACACGCAGCTTGACCTTCAGCGACGGGGTCAGCTCGCCCTCCTCCTCGGTCAGCAGCCGCGGCAGCAGCGCCACGCGGCGAGGCCGCTCGTAGACCGCGAAGCCCTCCAGCCTCGAGCGCACCTCGCCCTCGATCAGCTTCTGGACGGCGCGCTGCTCGACGACCTGCTCCGGCGGCATCTCGGCCAGCTCGTTGGCGGCCGCCCACCTGCCGAGCTCCTCGAAGTCCGGGGCGATGAGCACTCCGGTGTACGGCTGCTGGTCGCCGAGCACCACGGCCTGCGCGATGTAGCGCGACGTCAGCAGCGCGATCTCCATGGGCGCCGGCGCCACGTTCTTGCCGTTGGCCAGCACGATGATGTTCTTGAGCCGGTCCGTGATCACGATGCGTCCGATCTCGTCCAGCTCGCCGATGTCGCCGGTGTGGAACCAGCCATCGGGCTCGATGACCCGCGCGGTCTCGTCGGGCTGGTTGTGGTACCCGCGCATGACCTGCGGGCCGCGGGCCAGGATCTCGCCGGTCGAGGGCTCGATGCGAATCTGGGTCTGCGCCACGGGCGGGCCGACCGTGCCGAACTTGAAGTTATGCGGCCGGTTGAGCGAGAGCAGGGGGGCGGTCTCGGTCAACCCGTACCCCTCCAGGATCAGCATGCCCATGGCGTAGAAGAACTCGCCGACCTCGCGTGACAGCGGTGCCCCGCCCGAGACGAAGTAGCGCACCCGCCCGCCGGTTCGCGCCTTGATCTTGTGGAAGACCAGGCGATCGGCCAGCCACATCTGGGCCTTCAGCCACGGCGAGTCGTCGCGGCGCTCGAGGTGGTTCTGGTAGTGCTGGCGACCCAGCCCCTGGGCCCAGAAGAAGATCCGCTGCCGCAGCGGCGGCGCCGCTTCCACGGTCGACATCACGCGCGCGTAGAGCCGCTCGTAGAGGCGCGGCACGGCCACCATGACCGTGGGGCGCACCTCGGCCATGTTGGCCGCCAGGCGCTCGATGGCCGGCTCGGCGTAGGCGATGGTGCAGCCACGACCGAGGGGAACGACCTGGCCGGCCGCGCGCTCGGTCATGTGCGAGAGTGGCAGGAAGGAGAGGAACAGGTCGTTCTCGTTGAAGTCGCAGGCCTGGATGCCGGCCTCGAAGTTGTGCAGGATGTTGCCGTGGGTCAGCACCACGCCCTTGGGGTTGGCGGTGGTGCCCGAGGTGTGGACGATGGTCGCCACCTTCTCGCGGCCGAACTCGCGCCATCCCTCCTCCCAGCGCCGGAGCTCGCCCGGCTCCGCATCGTCCAGGTTGAAGATGTGGTCGAAGCTCACCGCGCCGGCGGGGAGCTTGCCGCGGTCGTCGATGACGATCACGTGCTCCAGCGTGGGGCACTCGGCACGGACCTTCTCGATCTTGGCGTACTGCTGCAGGTTCTCGACGAAGATCGCCCGCGCGCCGACGTTGTTGATCACGTACGCGGCCTGCCCCGCCTCGGACGAGGGGTAGATCGGGCAGGTGATGGCGCCCAGGCTCATGGCCCCGATGTCGGCCGTCAGCCACGCGGGCCGGGTGCGGCTCATGATGCAGACCGCGTCACCGTCGCCGATGCCCAGGTGGGCGAGGCCGAGGGCCACCTGGCCAACCCAGTCCCACATCTGCCGATAGGTGATGCTGCGCCACTCGGCCGCCTCGTCCTCCTCTGCGGGCGCGCCAGCCGCCTGCGGCCGCGTGCGCGGCAGCTTCCAGCGCAGGGCCTCCTTGTCCGGGAAGCGCTGGACGGTGCGGTGCACCAGGTCGACCAGCGAGCTGGCTCGCAACTCCTCCGGGATGGTCAGCGGCTCGACGGCGGTCTCCATGAGCCGATGCGCAGGCGCGTTCACCTCGGGCTCGGCTGCAACGGGTTGGGTGGCCGGGGCGGTGGTCGACATTGGGGCGTGCCTCCGACTTACGAGGTGCGACGCACCTCCTCGATCAGCTGCTGGGCGATGATCAGGCGCTGGATCTGGTTGCTGCCCTCGTAGATCTGCGCGCCCTTCGCGTCGCGCATGAAGCGTTCCACCGGGTTGTCGCGGGAATAGCCCGCTCCGCCATAGATCTGGACCGCGTCGGTGGCGACACGCATGGCGGTGTCCGAGGCATACAGCTTCGCCATGCTGCTGGCTGCGTTGATCGGCCTGCCAGCGTCGCGCAGCCGCGCAGCGCGCCAGGTCAGCAGGCGAGCCGCCTCCACCGACGTGGCGGCGTCGGCCAGCATGGCCTGGATCATCTCCTGGTCGGCGATGGGGCGGCCGAACTGGGTGCGCTGCGCCGCGTACCGGGCGGCGTGCTCGAGGGCCGCCCGCGCCAGGCCAACGCAGGCGGCGGCGATGCCGATCCGGCCCGCGCCGAGCGAGCCGAGCGCCACCCGCAGACCCTGGCCCTCCTCGCCCAGGCGGTTGGCGGCGGGCACCTGCGCCTCCTCGAAGATGAGCTCGACCGACGCCGAGTCGCGGATCCCCATCTTGCGCTCGTGGCCGCCCACGCGGAACCCGGGTGTGCCGCGCTCGAGCGCGAAGGCGGTGATGCCCTCGCGGCCACGCGACCGGTCGACGGTCGCGAAGGCGACCACCACGTCGGCATCGGCCCCGTTGGTGATCCAGACCTTGGTGCCGGTCAGGAGGTAGCCGTCGTCGGAGCGGTCCGCGCGAAGGGCGATGGCCGAGGCATCGGACCCCGCCTGCGGCTCGGTCAGGGCGAAGGCGCCCAGCTGACGACCCGCGGTCATGGGCGGCAGCAAGCGCTCCTTCTGCTCATCGGTCCCGGCGGAAAGGATGCACAGCTGGGAGAGGACATGGACGGACAGGGAGACGGCCATGCCCATGTCCGCCGCCGCGATCTCCTCGCACGCCAGGGCCCAGGCGAAGGTGCCCATGCCGGCGCCTCCGTAGTCCTCCGGGTACGGAATGGCGGTCAGGCCCAGCTCGCCCATGCGGTCGAACAGGGAGCGGTCGTAGCGCTCCTCGTCGTCGCGTTGCGCCACCGTGGGCGCCAGCTCCCGCTGCGCGAAGTCGCGCGCGGTGTCGCGAACGGCCCGCTCCTCCTCGGTCATGGCGAAGGGGTCTGGCCGGGTCGCGGCCAGCGGCGCGGTGGTGGCCATCAGCCGACGCGGTTTCCCTTCTCGTCGTACGTGTAGAAGCCGCGTCCCGCCTTCCGACCAAGATGGCCGGCGGCCACCATCTGGCGGAGAAGTGGCGCCGCACGGAACTTGGGATCGCCGATACCGCGGTACAGCACGTCCATCACGCCGAGCATCACGTCGTTGCCGATGAAGTCGCTGAGCTCCAGCGGGCCCATCGGATGGTTGAGGCCCAACTTGGCGCCGGTGTCGATGTCGTCGGCGCTGCCGGTCGACTCCATGAGGGCGAAGATCGCCTCGTTGATGAACGGGCCGAGCATGCGGTTGACCAGGAAGCCGGGCATGTCCCTGGACTCGATCACCGTCTTGCCCAGCTCCTCGGCGAATCGGCGGCAGGCGGCGTGGGTCTCGTCGTCGGTCTCGAGCCCGCGGATGATCTCGATCAGCTTCATCACCGGGACCGGCGAGAAGAAGTGCAGGCCGATGAACCTGTGCGGCCGATCGCTGGCGGTCGCCAGGGCGGTGATGCTGATGGAGCTGGTGTTGGTCGCGAAGATCGTGTCGGGGTCGGCGACTCGGCTCAGCTGCGACCACGTCTCGCGCTTGAGCAGCTCGTCCTCGAAGACGGCCTCGATCACGATGTCGTGGCCCGCCGCTTCGTCGGTTCCAACCGCGGTCGTCACGCGCCGGGTGATCTCGTCTGCGGCCGCCTGCTCCAGCTTGCCCTTCTCCACCTGGCGCGCGAGGTTGCCGGAGATCCGTAGCTTCCCCTTCTCGGCGAGCTCCTGGGTCCGGTCGGCGAGGGTCACCTGCTTGCCGGCGGCGGCGCTCACCTGCGCGATGCCGTGGCCCATCAGGCCCGCGCCGATGACGTACACCCGCTCGATGCTCATGGGCGCCTAAGGGTAGCAGCCACTCCTCAGTCTCCCTGCGACCGGGCACCTGGCAGCAGCCGCTCGGCAGCGGTCAGCGGGTCCATCTTGCGGTCGGCAACCTCGTTGACCAGCGTCTCCCACGGCGAGCTGGCCTCGGCCCGCCGCGTTACGAGCGACGCAAGCGCACGGCGGACCTGGTTGGCGGCCCGCTCCCGCGCCAGCTGCGGCGAGCGGGCGGTGGCGCGGTGAGCGTCCACGGCATCGGCGAGGGCCGGGACCCCGTCGCCGGTGGTCGCCGAGGTAACCAGGATGGGCGGCGGCTTGCGGGCGACGCGGCCGCCGGCCGTCGAAAGCATGGCCCGCAGCTGTCGGGCGGCGCGGTCCGCGCCGGGGCGATCGCCCTTGTTGACGGCGACGATGTCGGCCACCTCCAGCAGCCCGGCCTTGATTGCCTGGACCTCATCGCCCATGTCGGGCACCTCGACCACCACGGTCGTCTCGGCCAGGCGCGCGATCTCGACCTCCGACTGCCCGGCGCCGACCGTCTCGACCAGGATGGGGTCGTAGCCTGCGGCATCCAGCGCCGCGGCCGCGATCCAGGTCGTGGCGGCCAGGCCGCCTAGCTCGCCGCGTGCGGCCATGGAGCGCATGAACACGTCGCGGTCGGCGGCGTGGTCCATCATCCGGATCCGGTCGCCGAGGATCGCGCCGCGGGTGTAGGGCGACGAGGGATCCACCGCCAGGACGCCGACGCGGCGGCCGCGCCTCCGCCACTCGGTGATGAGCGCGCTGACGAGCGTCGACTTGCCCGAGCCTGGCGGCCCGGTGATGCCGACCAGGTGCGCTCCCCGGCCCGCGGCAAACAGCTCGGGGAGCAGGGGCCGCACGGAGGGGTCGCCGTTCTCGATGCGCGTCAGCAGGCGAGCCAACGGCCGCCGCTCGCCGGAGGCGAGGTCGGCCAAGGCGGGCGCCTCGCTCACTCGCGCGCGCGCCGCGCGTTGTCTCGGAAGTAGCGCGCGATCTGGCCGATGCTCGTTCCGGGCCCGAAGATCTCCGCGATCCCGGCTTCCTTGAGCTTGGTCACGTCGGCGTCCGGGATGATGCCGCCCGCCGCGATCAGCACGTCGTCCAGGCCGCGCTCACGCGCCAGCTCCACCACGCGGGGGAGCAGCGCCATGTGCGCGCCGGACAGGATCGACATGCCGATCACGTCCACGTCCTCCTGCTCGGCCGCGTCCACGATCATCTCGGGGGTCTGGCGCAGGCCGGTGTAGATCACCTCGAAGCCCTCGTCGCGGAGGCCGCGCGCCAGCACCTTGGCCCCGCGGTCGTGCCCGTCCAGGCCGGGCTTGGCGATCAGGACGCGGATGGGCGTGGACGGCGTCGCGATCTCGGCATCGGTCATGCGCGAGGGATTCTACCCACGGGCCCCGATGTGGATGCGGTTGCCCTCGGGATCTGCGACCAGCGCAACTCGCTCGCCCCACGGCTGGTCCGCCGGGGGCTCCAGCACCGAGGCGCCAAGGCGCGAGACACTCTCCACGGCGGTATCGACGTCGTCGGCGTAGATCCACAGCTCCCACCCGCGGTTGGCCGGTGGCTCCGCGGTGCCGTCGGGCCGCCGCCCGATACCGATCCCCAGCGGCGAGAGCTTCAGGAAGGCGTAGTCGATCGGGCCATCGGGTGGGAAGCGGTAGCCGACCTCGAAGCCCAGGCCATCGGTGTAGAAGGCGATCAGGCGGTCGATGTCGGAGGCCTGGATGATGGGAAACGCCTCGCGGAAGGGTCCTTCGGGCGTGGGCTCGGCCGCCAGCCGATCGATAGTGGCGGCGAGCTCGACGTCCTTGGCGGTCAGGCCGCCGGAGGCCTTGCTGGTCAGGCGGAAGGTGACGCGCCGCCAGACGATGTCGATGTCAGGATGGTGGTCCGCCGCCTCGGCGGCATCGGCGACGCGATTGACGAGCTCGATCGCCTGACGGAACGAGCTGCAACGCACCGTCCGCGTGATCACCGCGCCGTCCGGCGTCCAGTCCGGGAGCCCGTTCAGGGCTTGGTCGAGATCAGGTTCGCTGAGGAGAGGCGCGTACGGCACCGTCCGATTCTAGGCGGCTCGGGCTGTCGGTCCCGGCGTCATGACCGATCGTGGGCCACGGGTCCACGGGTTCATATGCCCACAGCCCCACGGCTCCACAGGCCCACCGTGGCGACCCGATGCGTGGCGCCCGCGCGGCATGGCTCAGCGCGCGGCGGGCCGACCGATGAGCGTCAGGAACTCGTCGCGCGTGCGCGCGTCGCGGCGGAAGGTGCCGAGCATGGCGGAGGTGACCATGGTGGCGCCCTGCTTGCGCACGCCGCGCATCAGCGTGCAGAGGTGGAGGGCCTCGACCACGCACGCCACGCCCTTCGGCTCCAGGCGGTCCATGAGCACCTCGGCGATCTGCTGCGTCATCCGCTCCTGGACCTGTAGCCGGTGCGCGTACATGTCCACGATGCGCGGGATCTTGGACAGCCCGATCACCCGCCCGCGCGGGAGGTAGCCGACGTGCGCCCGGCCGTGGAAGGGCAGCAGGTGGTGCTCGCACAGCGAGTAGAACTCGATGTCGCGCACGACGACCATCTCGTCGTAGTCGACGTCGAAGCAGGCGTCGTTGATGACCGCGTCGGCATCGGTCCGATAGCCGTCGGTGAGCTCCGCGTACATGCGCCGCACGCGCCCGGGCGTGTCTCGCAGGCCCTGGCGCGTGGGATCCTCGCCGATCTCGGTCAGGAGCGTGTGCACGGCCTGCTCGATCTCGCTCACGGTCGGCATGCTAACAGCCGCCGGACCGATCTCCCCCTAGCCGCAGGCCCGATGGTCCGGGTACACTTTGAGCCCGCTCAGGCGCAGGATCTGCCACCTCCACAAACGAGCCGGCCATGATCGTCCACCCCATCCGGAATCGCGCGTCGCGGCTCGCCGTGCCCGCCTTGAGCGTCCTCGGCGGCGATCGCGTGGCATCTGCGTTCGCGAAGCGACTGGACGATGGGTTCCACTACTTCCGACACGTGCCGGCCGCCGGAGCTTCGATCGATATCGTGGTGGTCGGGCCGGGCGGCACGTGGAGCGTCTCGCGCGGCGAGCTCCACGGACGTTTCCGCAAGCGCAACGGCCACTGGTACCGCTGGAACCGCTCGACCGAGTCGTGGGCGCCGTGGGACGCGCAGCCCATCCACGAGGCCCGGCTCACGGGCCACCGCCTCGAGCTCTTCCTCGAGCGCGCCGGGCTGCCGTCGGCGGTGGAGGCCTGCCTCCTGCTGGTGGGTAATGCTGAGGTCACCTGGGATGAGGACCAGCGGCCGGGCATCCACCTCCATGACCAGCCCGATCGACTGGCCGCCCGCATCACGCGCGACGAGGTGCTGACGCCGGCCCAGGTCGACCGCGTCGTGGCGCTGCTCGATCCCCGGCAGCCGCTGCAGCAGCTGGCGCCTTCCACGCCGGGAGGCTGACCGCGCAGCCGGCGCCGCTTGCCGCGGCCGGGACGCGGCGCCGCCCATCCACGCGCGCCCGAACCGCGCTCGCCACAGCTGGAGCCCTCGGCGCTCTGCTGCTCCTGGCCTGGGTCTGGCCGCCTGCGTCAGTGCTGGCCGTCTGGCCGGCCCTGTTCGTCGTGCCGGGCTGCGCGCTCGTGGCTGTCACGCGGCCACGCGTGGGGACGAGCGCGCGGGTCGGGCTGGCGGTGGCGCTCTCGGTCGCCGTGTCGGCGCATGCCGTCTACTGGCTGGCCCTGCTCACCGGTGGCTACGAGCGCTGGACCGTCTTCGCGGTCACGGCCGCGCTCCTGCTCCCCATCCCGCTGGCCGCGTGGCACCTCGGCGGCGACGGAGCGCTGGCCGGCCTGCGCGGCGCCCTGCGTGCGGCCCGGCGCGAATGGGCGGCGCTGGCCTTCGGCGGCGTCACGGCCGCCGCCATTGGCGTTGTCCTCCAGCTGAGCCTGTGGCGGCCGGTGGAGGGCGGCGTCGCCGCCGGCGGCTCCAACTGGAGCGACCTGGGCGTGCACCTGTCGATCGCGCAGTCGCTCAACGCCGGCAACTTCCCGCCACAGGTGCCCTTCTTCGCCGGGGCGCCGCTCGTCTACCACTGGTTCGCCGACTTCCACGCCGCGATTGCCGCGCGGGCCGCGGGTATCTTCGCGGTGCCGGCCTTTGTGGTCTCGTCCGCCGTGATGGCCGGCGCCCTGGCACTGCTGGTCCATGGCCTCGCCCGGCGCTTGCTGCGCGATCGGCGGGCACGCCGCGCGGCGCTGGTCGCCGCGGCGCTGGTGGTCTTCGGCGGCGGGCTGGGTTGGGTGCGGCTGGCAGGCGACGTGGCAACCGGGCTCGGCAGCGCGCTCGAGCTGGTCGCCGAGAACTCGTACGACAACTCGTGGTTCGACGCCGCCGGCAACCCCGCCCCCATGTGGCCGTACTTCCGCATCCCCTCGGTGATGGGCACCGGGCTCCTGGTCCATCGCGCCACCACTTATGGCCTGCCCATCCTGCTCGCGGCCATCCTGCTGCTGGTGGCGGGGCTCCCCACCGACGAGCGAAGGACGGCCGGCTGGCGGGACCGACCGTCGCTCATCGGCCTGGCGGGCTTGACCGGCGCCATGCTGGCGCCGTTCCACTTCTTCTTCTTCCCGGCGTTCCTGCTGTTGGCGCTGCTGTACGTGGTCGCCGGCCACCGGCTCCTCGACGTCCGCGCGCCGAACAACGCGGTGCTTCTGCTTGGGCCGACGCTGCTGGCCGTGCCGTTCGGGCTGGCCGCGGCGGCAAACGCGGCCGGATCGGGCTCGCTTCGGCTGGTCGCGGGCTGGGAATCGGCGCCGTGGGCGGACGGGGCGGCGGCGGTCGCGTTCTTCTACACCACGAACCTGGGCGTGCCCTTCGTCCTCGCGGTGGTGGCCCTGCTGGTGGCCAAGCCGCCGTGGCGGCTCTTCCTGGGCGGCTGGCTGGTGGCCCTGTTCGTGGTGCCCAACGTGGTGCAGGTCAGCCACGTTGCGTTCGACATGAACAAGTACTTCCAGGCGATGTGGGTGGCGGTCGCCCTGCTCGCCGCCTGGCTGCTACGTCGCTGGCCGTGGCCGGCGGTTGCGCTCGTCCTGCTGTTGAGTGTGCCGTCGCCGCTGCTGGTCGCCGCGTACACGGCCGCGAACCGCGAGCAGGTGCTGTCGACTGCCGAGCTGCGCGCCGCCGAATGGATCGCCCGCAGCACGCCGGCGGGCAGCGTCTTCGCCACCGACGGCTGGCTCAACTCCCCCACCGACCCGGCCGGCCGGCTTCGCCTGCTCACCTTCACCCCGTACGTGGCCAACCTCGGATACGACCCCGACCAGCGCGAGCAGCAGCTGTTCGAGGTGTACTGCGGCGGGGATCCGGCACACAGCGCGGCGCTGCTGCGCGAGCTCGGTGCGGATTACGTCGTGGACTCCCGACGGCCCGCCGCCTGCGTGACGCCCACCGATTTCGCCGGGGCGCGCGGCCTGGAGCAGGCGTATGCGGCCGACGGCATCGCCATCTGGCGGGTGACCGACGAGGCGTCCGGGCGCCCCTGAGCACCCGCCTATCATCTCGGCCGTGAGCGCCCCCGCCGACGCCAGGACCGATGCCGGCGCCACCTCGGGCGCCGGTGCCGTGGTGACGCTGGAGCACGTGACCAAGCGCTACGGTCCGCCCGGCACCCCGAACGCCGTTCACGATCTGTCGCTCACGATCCGCGCCGGCGAAATCTGCGTGCTGGTGGGGCCATCCGGCTGCGGGAAGACGACGACCATGAAGATGGTCAACCGCCTGGTGGAGCCGACCTCGGGGCGCATCACCGTCGAGGGGCGCGACGTCATGGCCGTGCCGGCGGTCGAGCTGCGACGGCGGATCGGTTACGTCATCCAGCAGGTCGGCCTCTTCCCGCACCTGACCGTCGCGGAGAACGTGGCGGTGGTGCCGCAGCTGCTGAAGTGGCCACGCGACCGGATCGAGGCGCGCGTCGGGGAGCTGCTCGAGCTGGTCGGGCTGGACGCCTCCACGTACGCCGGCCGCTACCCGGCGGCCATCTCCGGCGGCGAGCGCCAGCGCGTCGGCGTGGCGCGCGCGCTGGCCGCGGATCCGCCGCTGATGCTCATGGACGAGCCTTTCGGTGCGGTTGACCCCATCCGCCGCGAGCGCCTCCAGAACGAGTTTTTGCGGCTGCAGGATCGGGTGCGCAAGACGGTGATCTTCGTCACCCACGACGTGGACGAGGCGATCAAGATGGCCGACCGCATCGCGATCCTGCAGCGCGGCGGCGTCCTGGCGCAGTACGACACGCCCGATGCCATCCTGGCGCGGCCCGCCAGCGAGTTCGTGGAGCGCTTCGTGGGCGCCGACCGCGGCCTGAAGCGCCTCTCACTCAGCCGGGTGCGGGACCTGGCGCTGATGGAGGCGATCACCGTGCGCGCCGGCGAGCCCCGCGCCGAGGTGCGAAGCCGGCTCCAGCGCTCGGCTGCCCCGCGCTATGCGCTGCTGGTGGACGATGCCAACCGGCCCCTGGGATGGGTGGATGCACACGCTTTGGCCGGCGACGGCTCCGTGCCGCCCGACGCGGCCACGCCCGGTGCGCCGACGTTGCAACCCGAAACGACGCTGCGCGACGCATTGTCCGCACTGCTCGCCTCGGGGGTGCAGCTTGGCGTGGTGGTCGACGAGCACGAGAAGGTACTGGGCCTGGTCAGCGTCGACGCCATTGGAGACGTCCTGCGCGAGGCGAGCCCGCGATGATCGAGGGCCAGCCGTTCTTCCGGCCGGACTGGGTTGTCAACAACGCTGACGTGATCGCGCGACGCGTCGGGGAGCACCTCCTGGTGACGGTCATCGCCGTGGTCGCGGGCTTCGTCATCTCGTTCGCAATCGCCCTCGTGGTGCGCCGCTATCCGCGGCTGTACGGCCCCGTCCTGGCGGTGACCGGCATCATGTACGCGATCCCGAGCATCGCCCTGTTCGTGCTACTGATCCCGATCACCGGGCTCTCGCTGCTGACCGCCGAGATCGCGCTGGTCAGCTACACGCTAGTGATCCTGGTGCGCAACATCGTCACCGGCCTGCGCCAGGTGCCGCCGGAGGTCATCGAGGCGGCGAACGGCATGGGCTACACCAGCCTCCAGCGCCTGCGCCGGGTGGAGCTGCCCATCGCCCTGCCGGTCATCGTGGCGGGAGTGAGGATCGCCACGGTGACGACCATCGGCCTGGTGACCATCGCGACCCTGATCGGGATGGGCGGGCTTGGATACCTCATCGTTAACGTCGGCATCCAGCGCCGCTTCGCCACGGCCACCATCACCGGCGTGACGGCGGTCGTGCTGCTCTCCGTGGTGGTCGACCTGATCCTGTTCGAGGCGCAGCGTCGGCTGACGCCCTGGGCCCGGTCGCGGGAGACCTAGGGGAGCGTGGACTTCCTGGGCGAGGTGCTGGGCTGGTACGCGGATCCCGCGCAGTGGACCGGCAACAACAGCATCCCGCTGCGCCTGTCGGAGCACGTCTCGCTTGCCGTGGCGGCGATGGCCGGCGCGCTCGCCGTCGCGCTGCCGCTGGGGCTGTACATCGGCCATACCGGGCACGGCGCCCGCCTGGCCGTGGTGCTCTCGAACCTTGGGCGCGCGGTACCTTCGCTGGGCTGGCTGGGGATTGCCTACCCGATCAGCACCGGCCTGCTGGGGCGCGGCGGCATCGGCTTCGTGCCGGCGTTCGTCGGACTCGTCGCGCTGGCCATTCCACCGGTCGTGACCAACACCTACGCCGGGCTGCGCGAGGTCGACCCGGACCTGCAGGACGCCGGCCGCGGCATGGGCATGAGCGAGCGACAGCTGCTGACGCGCGTCGAGATCCCGGTGGCGCTGCCGATCATCCTGGCCGGGATCCGTGTCTCCGCCGTGGCGGTGGTCGCCACCACGCCGCTGGCGGCGCTGGTCGGCGGGGGCACGCTGGGGTCCTACATCCTCCAGGGCCTGGCCCTCAGTGACGAGGTCCGCGTGGTCGCGGCGGCAATCCTGGTCGCCGTCCTGGCCATCCTCACCGAGCTCGGCCTGGCCGGGCTGCAGCGGCGGGCGACCTCGCGCGGGCTCCGGCAACCAGCGGCCGACTGAACCTGGCCGCCCGCCGGCGCGGTAGAACCGTTCGTCACGCGGGCGCTGCTAGACTCGCCGCGGCCACCCGCGGGACGGCCACCCGCGCCCGGGACCCGGTGCCATCAGCCACAAGGAGGACCCAATGCGGAAACGCCGCACGCTCG
>DATADC010000032.1:0-11749 GCA_036258735.1 Candidatus Limnocylindria bacterium | reverse complement strand
CTTTGGAGGCGGTGGTGGCTTTGGCGGTGGCCGCTCGTTCGGCGGCGGCTTCGGCGGAGGCGGCGGGCGATCGCGTGGAGGTGCGTGGTAAGCGACTTGCGGAGTGGATAACCACACGAGCTAAGGAGACGAACGTGGCGCAGACAACCATCCTGGGGCGCATCGGGCAGCTGGTGCGCGCCAACATCAACGCGATGCTGGACAGCGCGGAGGATCCCGAGCGCATGCTGGATCAGCTGGTTCGCGACTTCACCAACAACATTGCCGAGGCCGAGGAGGCGGTCGCGCAGACCGTCGGCAACCTTCGGCTGCTGGAGGACGACCACCGCGAGGCGCAGCAGGCCCAGGTCGAGTGGGGCGACAAGGCGCGGGCGGCCGCCGCCAAGGCGGACGAGGCCCGCGCGGGCGGCAACACCGCCGAGGCCGAACGCTTCGACGAGCTGGCCAAGATCGCCATTCGGCGCCAGATCAGCTTCGAGGAGCAGGTCAGGACCTTCGAGACGCAGATCGCGCAGCAGACCGAGCTCACCGATCGGCTCAAGGACGGCCTCAACAAGCTGCGCGCCAAGCGCGAGTAGCTGGTTCAGAAGCGCGACGAGCTGGTCAGCCGCGCCAAGATGGCCGCCGCCCAGCGCCAGGTGCAGGAAGCGGTGCGGGACGTGAGCGTCATGGATCCGACCAGCGAGCTGAACCGCTTCGAGGAGCGCATCAGGCGCGAGGAGGCCATGGCGCGCGGGATGCAGGAGGTCGCGGCCTCGTCGCTCGAGGAGGAGTTCGCCTCCCTCGAGGACGCCGACACGGAGGCCGAGGTCGAGGCCCGACTGCAGGGCCTGCGGTCCGGCGGCGTGCCGTCCGGGGGCGTGCCGACCGCCTGAGTCGGCGAGCCTCGCTTGCTCGGGGTGCCGTGCCGCCGTACCCTGAGCGACACGATGCCCCGAGCCCGCCGGCGCTTGCTCGCCACCCTCCCGGCTGCCCCACTGCTCGCCCTGGTCGTGCTGTTCTGCAGCGCGGGATCCGTGGCCGCTCGCGGCATCTCGACCGCCGAGACCAGGGCCAGCGGCTCGGACATGGCCATCGGCTTCGACGTCTCGTATCCGCAGTGCGGCGGCCGCCTGCCGTCGAACGGCGACTTCGCGATCGTCGGCGTCAACGGCGGCCGGGTGTACTCGCCGAACCCCTGCCTCGGCGCGGGTGACGATCCCAGCCAGCTGGCCTGGGCCGGCCGCGACGCGATCCTCTACGCCAACACGGGGAATCCGGGTCCCGAGCTGAGCCGATATTGGCCGCTGGGCCAGACATTCCCGCGCGTGTGCAGCGCCGACGATCCGGACACCGCCGACTGCGCGTACGACTATGGCTGGAACGCCGCGGCCGACTCCTACGCCAACGCCGTGGCCGCCTACGTCTCGCTCGGCTGGGCCGATGCCGAGGCGACCCGCACGCCGGTCGCCAATCACTGGTGGCTGGACGTCGAGACCGCGAACTCGTGGCGTGACGACGCGACGCTCAACGCCGCGGCGCTGCAGGGGGCGGTGGACTTCCTGGAGTCCATGGAGGTGGCGTCGGTCGGCTTCTATTCCGCTCCGCACATGTGGCAGGAGATCACCGGCGGCACCGATGCCTTCGCGGACCACCCCAGCTGGGTGGCCGGGGCGAGCACGCTGCGCCAGGCGCTGGCCGTGTGTCGCGGGTCGGCGCTCACCGGCGGGCCGGTGCTGATGGCCCAGTTTTTCTCTCGCGGCTTCGACGCCAACGTCGTCTGCTGAGCCCTCGGCACGCGCCGTGCGGCAGCGCGCCGGCGTGCATGGCAACCCGATCGCCTCGCTGGTGGCGATGCTCGCCGTTCTCTCCGCGTGCTCGCCCGGCGAGACGCCGTCTGCAGAGTCGTCGCCGATGAGCACGACGCCGTCCGATGCCTCTTCAGCGCCCGTCACGCCGACGCCCAGCCCGAGGCCGGAGGCATCGCCGACGTCGTCGCCGGCTCCCCAGGCGGGCACCTACCTGGCGCTAGGTGACTCGCTGGCCGTTGGGGTGGGAGCCAGCGACCCGGCTCGGCTGGGGTACGTGGGGCGTATCCACCGCGCGCTCGGCGGCCCGGCCCTGCGCAACCTGGCGGTCAGCGGCGAGACCAGCGCCTCGTTCCGCGAAGGCGGACAGCTGACGGCCGCGCTGGAGGCGATCCGCTCGGCCGACCCGCCGGTCAGCCTCGTGACGCTGGACATCGGCGGCAACGACCTGCTGCGCCTCCTCGGATCCGAGCCGTGCATGTCCCAGCCCGACTCGGCGGCGTGCGGCCAGGCCGTGGCGGCCACGCTTGCCGCCTTCGAGCGCAACTACCGAGCCATCGTTGGTGAGCTGCGTGCCGAACTGGACCGGACGGCGCCGGGCGCACGCCTGGCGGTCATGACCTACTTCAACCCCTTCAGCGGGACCGATGCGGTTTACGAGGCGGGCGGCCGCCTGGCGCTGCTGGGCAACGACCTCGAGCTGGACTGCCGCGCCGCCGACCGGGACCTTGCCGACCGGGGCATGAACGACATCATCGCCTGCGTCGGCCGGCGTGCGGGAGCGGCGGTGGCGGACGTGCACCCGCGCTTCGTCGGGCAGGGCCTGGACCTCACCCACATCGGCTCGGAGGACATCCACGCCAACGACCAGGGTTACGCGGTCATCGCCGAAACCTTCGTCCGGGCCCTGCCCGCCGGCTCGGCTGAATGACGTAGACGGAATTCGGCCAGCTGGCGCACGACGGGCAACCAGGCGGCCCGTAGACTCGGGAGCCCCGACCCGTCAACCCCGAGAGGCTTCCTGCATGACCGCCGCGACCCCGACCGCTGTAACCCTGAACCACGACCGCCCGCCCATCGAGCTGCCGCACCGTACCCGGATCGAGATCCTGGTGGCGGTGCTGCTGGGCATCTTTCTGGCGGCCCTCGACCAGACCATCGTGGGCACCGCGCTGCCGGTGATCGTCACCGACCTGCGCGGAAACGACGTGTACACCTGGGCCTTCACCTCGTACCTGCTGACCGCCACGGTCAGCGGCCCGATCTACGGCAAGCTGTCCGACATCTTTGGCAGGCGGCCCATCTTCCTCGCAGGCGTGGGGATCTTCCTGCTGGGCTCGATCCTGTGCGGCATCGCCGGCGAGATGTGGCAGTTCATCGCCTTCCGCGGCCTGCAGGGCCTGGGCGCCGGCGCGCTCTTCCCGGTGGCGCTGTCGATCATCGGCGACATCTTCGCTCCGTCGGAGCGAGGCAAGTACCAGGGGTTCTTCGGGGCGGTCTTCGGCCTCTCGAGCCTCATCGGTCCTGCGCTCGGCGGGCTGATCACCGACAACTTCGGCTGGCACTGGATCTTCTACGTGAACGTGCCCATCGGCGCGGTGGTGCTGTACATCATCTGGCGCACCCTCCCGACGCGTCAGGACTCCGGTGCCGACCGTCACATCGACTACCTGGGCGCCGCGGTCTTCGTGGCGGCACTGGTGCCCATCCTCATCGGCTTCACAAACAAGCAGGCCGGCGAATGGACCGATCCGGAGGTCGGCGGGCTGATCGCCCTCGGCCTGCTGATGACCGCCCTGTTCGTTTGGGTCGAGTCGCGCGCCAAGGAGCCGATCCTGCCGCTCGGGCTCTTCCGCATCCGCGCCTTCACGGCCAGCGTAGTGGCCATCTTCCTGGCGGCGATGGGCTTCTTCGCCGTGATCGTCTTCCTGCCGCGCTGGTTCCAGGTCGTCCAGGGCGCCTCGGCCACCGAGTCCGGGTACCAGATCCTGCCGCTGCTGTTCGGACTGATCGTCTCGGCCGTCGGTGCCGGCCAGATCGTCGCTCGCACGGGTCGCTACAAGGCGCTGATCTTTGGCGCGCTGCTCCTGCTTGCGTTCGGCCTCTTCCTGCTGACGAACCTGCGGGCCGATACCCCGACGCCGCTGCTGTGGCTGTGGATGGCCGTCGCCGGCCTCGGTATCGGTCCTTCGTTCGCCGTGTTCACGCTGGTCGTCCAGAACGCGGTGCCGATCCGGGCGCTCGGCAGCGCCACCAGCAGCGTGACGCTGTTCCAGCAGGTGGGCGGGACGGTCGGCCTTGCGATCGTGGGCTCGATCTTCGGCTCGGTGTTCCTCGAGGAGGTGCCAGAGCAGCTGACCGCCAACGGCGTTCCGGCGCAGTTCGCCAGCGCCTTCGCGCAGGGTGGCACCGAGTCGCTCAACCAGATCGGCGGCGTGGGGGACCTTGGCGCCTCGATCCTGGCGCAGGTGCCGGAGCCGTTCCGAGCGCAGGTGGAGCCATTGATCCCGGGCATCGTCTCGGGCATCCACCAGGCGTTCTCCCTGGCGACGGCAGCCACGTTCGTGATGGGCATCGCCTCGGCTCTGCTGGCGGCGCTGGTCGTGCTGGTGGTGCTGCCCGCCGGTCGGATGGGGGAGCGGGTGGGCGTGCCCGAGCACGGCATGGAAGCCGAGGCCGAGGCTCCGCCGTTCCCGGCCCAGCCGTAGCGCAGCCCTAGCCCAGCCTAGCCGCGGTCGCGCATCAGGGCGGCTACCGCCTCGGTTCGGCTACGCACGCCGACGAGGTCCAGGAAGCGGAAGATGGCGCCCGTGTCGCGGCCGGAGACGGACTACACCTGACGAAAAATACGCGCTCTGGCGTATTGCAACAACGGTCGGCGGGCGCCCAGAATCGCCGTCAAGCATTGGCGGGAGGGTCGCGCGCGTGAGAACGCTGGTCACGGTGCTGGTGGTCTCGGTGGTGGCTGGCGGCTGCGCCCAGTCAGCCACCAGTCCATCGGCGTCCGCTTCGGCGTCGCAGGCGCCGTCGGAGACGACCGATGCCTCTCCTACCCCGGAACCCACGAGTGCGCTCCTGCCCTCGACGACTGAGCCCGCCGATGAGGCTCCGCAAGGGGCCGTCGTTATCCACGTCGGGCCGGGACCGAAGTTCAGCCCCGAACGGGTGCGCGTCCAGGCCGGCGAGGAACTGGCCTTCTTCCTCGATGCCACCGAGATCAACGAGGGCAGCGCTCACAACTTCAAGATCGGGCCGGACCTCCCCCCAGAAGCGCCGCTGGCCGAGAGCGACTTCATCCAGCGGGGCGAGTCCGTCGTGTTCACGGTCACGGGCCTGGAGCCGGGCACGTATCGCTTCTGGTGCAGCGTCGAGGAGCACCACCGCTTCGGCATGCACGGCACCCTGGTCGTCGAGAGCTGACCGCGGACGCTCGCCGACGCTCGGCACCCCGCAGCTGATTCGACTGGTGTAATCAAATCGCGCATCTGACGTGCGTGCCGTGCGGTTTGATTCGACTGGGTGCATCAGTTCGCGCGAGAAGGACGTTATCCGCGTGATTTGAACCACCCATCTGAATCAGCGGCGATGCGTCGGTAGCGCCGCGCCGGCATGCCAGCTGGCGTCACTCGCCTGACTGCGGCGGAACGGCGATGCGCCGTACCATCGGTCCATGACTCAGCTCGACTCCCGAAGGCGGACGGAGCTGAAGGACAGCGACTTCGCGTACGTGGATTCGCGCGGGCGTCGCCGGCTTCCGATCCACGACGAATCGCACGTCCGCAACGCGCTGGCGCGATTCAACCAGGTCATCTTCGAGGACGAGTCGGCGCGGACCAAAGCCCGGACCCGGCTGCTGAAGGCTGCCAAGAAGTACGGGATCGTGCCGGTCGGGTTCATCGAGGGGCAGCTCCGAGCCGCGGGCCCGCGGAGCCTCCCCAGCGGCACCGTCACGTTCCTGTTCACCGACATCGTCGACTCGACGGGCCTCCTCCAGCGGCTCGGCGACGGCTACGCGCGGGTGCTGAACGACGTGCGCCGCCACATCCGAACCGCCGTCCGCCGGGCGGGGGGTCGGGAGGTGGATGCCCGCGGCGACGAGTTCTTCGCGGTCTTCACCGATGCTCAATCCGCGGTGGTCGCGGCGCTCGGCCTGCAACGCGCTCTCGCCGCGCACGAGTGGCCGCGTGGCGCGCGCGTGACGGTCCGCGCCGGCGTGCACACCGGCCGGCCGACCCTGACCGATGCGGGCTACGTCGGCCTGGCGGTGCACTCCGTCAACCGCATCTGCAACGAGGCCGAGGGCGGCCAGATCCTCATCTCCGGAGCGACCATGGCCGCACTGGAACCGGATGCCGCGACGCAGGCCGCGTTCCAGTCACTCGGGTCGAGGCACCTTCGCGGGGTGCGCGAGCCAGTGACGCTGTACGAGGTTCGGACCGTCTGAGTCGCCGCTCGACCGTCCGTCGGTGGCATCGGTATCATCAGCGAACCGCGCCAAACCACCCGACTCGCGGAGGCACTTCCCTGACTGAGCTTGTCGCCGGCACCGCTACGCCCACGACCGCACCGCCATTGACGGCCACCGACCAGGACCTCGAGTCACAGCTGGAGTCCTATCGGTCAGAGCTGACCGGCTACGCGTATCGCATGCTGGGCTCGGCGTTCGAGGCGGACGACGCCGTACAGGAGTCCCTCCTGCGCGCCTGGCGCAACCTCGACCGCTTCGAGGGCCGCTCCAGCCTGCGCTCGTGGCTGTACCGCATCGCCACCAACGTCTGCCTGGACATGCTGGCCTCCCGCGAGCGGCGTGCGCGCCCGATGGACCTCGGGCCGGCCGGCACGGCCGACGACCCGCTCGGTGACCGGTTGCCGGAGGTCACCTGGCTGGAGCCGATCCCCGACGCTCGCGTGGTGCCCGCCGCCGGCGACCCGGCCGAGGTGGCGCTGGCCCGCGAGTCGGTGCGCCTCGCCTTCGTGGCCGCTCTCCAGCACCTGCCGCCCCGCCAGCGTGCCGTGCTGATCCTGCGCGAGGTGCTGCGCTGGCAGGCCTCGGAGGTGGCGCAGCTGCTGGACACCAGCGTTGCATCGGTCAACAGCGCGCTCCAGCGTGCGCGGGCGACGCTCGCGGCGGCGCAGGCACGCCAGGACGACGCCAAGCCGGAGCCGATGGACGAGGAGCAGCGCCGCCTGCTGGCCCGCTACGTGGACGCGTTCGAGCGCTACGACATGGATGCGCTGACCTCGCTCTTGCGCGAGGACGCGACCTGGAACATGCCGCCCTACGCCCTCTGGCTGCAGACCCACGAGGACGTGGTCAAGTGGTGCCTCGGTCCGGGTATCGGGTGCCGCGGCTCGCGGCTCATCCCCACCACCGCGAACGGCCAGCCCGCCTTCGGTCAGTACAAGCCGTCGCCGAGCGGCGGGTGGGAGCCGTGGTCGCTCCAGGTGCTGGAGGTGTCAGGCGATCGAATCGGCGGGATCACCTTCTTCCTCGATACCGCGCGCTTCTTCCCGATGTTCGGCCTGCCGTCTCGGATCGAGGCGGCCTCCGACCGGTAGCCCGAACGCCTCGCACAGTCCGCACAGCTCCAGCAGGCGGATCAGCTCGGGGCTCGCGTTGTGGAGCCGCATGCGGAAGCCGTGCTCCCGCGCGACCAGCTGCATGCGCGCCAGCCGCTCGACCATGGCCAGCTCGGCCGGTGCGAGCCGCGCGTCGCAGTCGATGCGCTCCGGTTCCATCGCCGCTCCGTAGCCCCCTTTGCACGCATAGACGTGCGGGAGTCCGCGAACTCATCGCCGGGGACAACGAGAGGGGGCCGGCGTTGCGCCCGCCCCCTCGGTCTATGCGAAAGGTTGCAGGTGCTAGTCGTGCACGTGCACCCGGTAGCTCCCTCGATCGGCGCTCACGCCGGTGATGTCGATCCGCAGGCCGGAACCGGCGGTCTGCACCGAGTTGAACGGGATCTCGGCGTTCCAGTACGCCGTGGGCGAGGAGTCGACGAAGCTCGACACCGGCCCCGAGGTGTAGGTCTGGGACAGGATGCCCTTGTTGGTCAGCTGGGACAGGGTCACCGAGTTGGTGTCCACGCCGAAGGTGGCGTCCCACGTCTGCCACCGCGTCCGCCAGGCGGTCTTTCCGTCGGGTCGGATCATGGTGGCCGGGTGGGAGTCGACCGGCAGGATCTGCCCGCCTCCCGGATGGAGGGCGGTGTCGTTGTCCTCGTAGAACGAGTTGCGATACCAGATCAGCAGGCCATCGGCGTAGCACTGCTTCTCCAGGAAGTTGCCGAAGATGAAGTTGTAGGCGCCGCACAGGCTCCGGTCATTTTGGATGTAGCTGCGCGACTCCACCAGGTAGTAGTGGAAGTACGACTGGGTGTACTGGCCGTTGACCAGCCGCTGGAAGCCGTCGAAGGTCCACGCCGAAGCGTCGGCCGCAGAGGCGGTGTCGACCGCTCCTGACCCGAGCTGGATCGAGTCGACAGCGAAGCCGTTGCCTACCACCGAGCCATCGGTCCAGTACCGGAAGCCGTAGGCCGTGGTACCGGCCGGCAGCGTGGCGCTGACCGTCGTCCAGCGACGGGCCGTGCCGGTGATGCCGAATCCGAAGTTCTGGCCATTGGGATCCGTGGTCCTCGAGGCGCTGGTCTGGACCTCCTGCCACACGCCGTTGACGCGGGCGCGCAGGTAGGCGTAATCCCAGTCGGTCTCGATGTTCCAGATCGCGTTGAACGTGATCGGCGTCGCCGATCCGAGCGCCGAGGGCAGCGTCCGCACCATCGAGTGGTCGATGTCGTTGCCCTTGCCTGAGTAGTAGTAGTTGGGGTCGTCGCGCTGCGGCGCGAAGACCGTGGTGGTTCGGTCGTAGTCGGGGAGGTTGACGCGCAGCGCCTGCGCGCGGCCCTCGGTCGCGTGCTCGGCCGGGCCGAGGTCGACGACCTTGTCGTCGCCCAGCGTCGCGGTCTCCAGGTCCAGCCAGCCGAGGACAAGCTTCTCCCAGGCGCCCATGTGGACGGGCGCCGTGTCGATGCTGTTCCGGGCGTAGGAAGCCCACGAGCCGGAGCTCATCAGCGTCCAGAAGCCGGTGCCGTTCTCCGAGCCGCCGCTGGTGTCGTACAGGTCCGGCAGGCCCAGGTCGTGGCCGAACTCATGGGCGAAGACGCCCACCGCACCGTTCTCGGGCTCGGTGGTGTAGTCACCCACCCACAGGCGGGTGCCCGGCAGCCGATATCCGCCGAGCTTGCAGGTGCCCGGGCCGGCATCGTCGTTGAAGTTGGCGTACCAGCGATGGCTCCAGATCGTGTCGGGGCTGGCGCCCGCCTCCTCGCCCTCGCCGGCATGGACGAGGCCGAAGTGGTCGAAGTAGCCGTCCGGCTCCTCGAAGTTGCCGTCGCCGTCGCAGTCGTAGCGATCGATCTGGTCGACCTTGCTGAGGTCGAGGCCCCCGTAGTTGCCGGACTGTGCCAGCGACTGCAGCGCCTCGCGCACGACGCGGTAGACCGGTCCGTTGAGGTCGTCGCCACCCGCGCCGGCCTGCCTGCTGTTGGCGCCGTACTCGGCGGCCGGCTGGTCGCTCTGTACCCAGCTCGAAACCTGGCCACGCCACGTGAAGCGGCCCGAGGACTGCTGGATGTAGAAGTCGCGCATCGACGGGAAGCCATAGTCCCCGCCGCCGCGCACAAACAGCATGTCGCGGTAGTGCCGCGGGCTGAAGTTGCGAGTCCAGTAGGTCGAGTTGTCGACCGAGCGGTCCGGCTTCGGAATGCTGTTGTGCTCCACGTCAGCGAAGTCCATCAGGACCACCGTCAGATGCTCGGTGTCCTCGAGGGCATAGCGGACCGGAGTGCCGTCGGGGAGCGTGACGATGCCGTCCGCATTCGGGGTTGCGCGTCCCCGCGCAACGAGATCGGCTGCCGCCAGCCTCTGCTGCTCCCACTTCTTGACGATGGGCGGCTGCTTCTTGGCGTGGCCGTTGCGCACTGCCTTATCCGAGGGTGCGCCGTAGCCGCCGGTGTCACCGGCGAGCGCCGTCCCCGGCATGACGATGGTGAGCATCGCCAGCAGAACGAGAACGAGCCGTGCTCTGGACCTGGACAAATGTGTCCCTCCATGACCTGGCCGAGGCACACTCCGGCCGTCGGCAAGTCGCGCGTGCGCGGCTCGCCGTAACGGTTACCGGAAAGGAGTGCTCGGCGGAAAAGAATCGGGCCAGCGCAGGCGCGCACGGCTCAGCCGGCGTGCTGCACGGGGTCCCCCATCAACCGGGCAAGTGTACCTACGTACCGCAAGCGGGCGAGCGCCTGCCCGATACGAGGTCCGCGGCCCCGGTACGATCCCGGCAATGAGCGACCCCAGGACGTTCCGCGGCCTCCAGGTGTGCGGCTTCGGCCACCCGCGGAGCGCGCTGCGCCGCCATCTGACCGACCTCGTCCTGACGGGCACCAAGACGGCGACCGCCGGGCTGCTGGCGGAGTACCAGATGGACGACTGGGCGCTGCCGCAGCCAGGCGTGCGCGAGGTGGTCATCGACGCCCACGACCGCTTCGTGGCCGAGATCGAGACGACCGAGTGCCGCGTCCTGCGCATGGCAGACGTGGACGACGAGTTCGCCCGCGACGAGGGTGAGGGCTTTGCCGATGCCGCCGACTGGCGCGCGGCCCACGAGCGGTTCTGGAACGGCTACATCGACGAGATCCGCGCCGGCATGGGCGATCCTGGTTGGTCGTTGAATGACGACACCCCCATCGTCTGCCAGCGGTTCCGCCTGGCCGAGGTCTATGCCGAGCCGATCCCTAGCGGCGTTTCGCCGGCTTGACCGCCTTCGCCGGCTTGACTGGCTTGATCGTGGAGCGTCGCGCCTCGGGAATCGCCTCGCGCACGGCGTCCAGGGTGGGGAACGGCCCGCGGGTCAGCGGCTGGCCGAAGTCGTCGCGGCTCTCGTTGTCGAGCAGCATCCACCCGACACCCGAGCTTCGCGCTTCGAACCGCTCGTCATCGGTGCGGTAGGCTCCGGCGCTCTCTCGCACCAGCTTGTTCGGATCCGGCTCGGTCGACTTCTTGCGCGCCATTCGGGTGCTTAGAGGCGGGCGCCCGAGCGGTCGGGTCGCTCGGGCCGATCCATCGGCTCATCCAGGCCCTCGACCGTCAGGCCGTCCGCCGAGTTCCAGGCGTCGCGGTGCTGCTCCTGGATCTCGGCCACCGGCTTGGGCCGGTTGGCGACCAGGTGCTCGACGCCCGCCAGGATGCCGCCGATGACCTGGCCTGCCGAAGGGTTGGATGGCAGGGGCGGACGGGGTTCCGGCTCGTCAGTCACCCCTGAACCTTATCAGCCTCGATGGTGATCGATTCCAGCGGCCTCCGGTGGCGCCGCACATCGGTTCAGGCGCCGAGAGCCTTGTCGCCCCACACCTTGTCGCCCATCGACGGCGGGAGTACAACTGCTTCGCGCGCGCCCGCGCGCAGCCATAGCACAGCACGGGGAGCTTCAGATGCCCAAGTTCATGGACGTTCACCACGGAATGCACGGCGTGACGCCCGAGGCGCTACAGGCGGCCCACCAGGCGGACCTCGATATCCAGGACGAGGAGGGTGTGGACTTCCAGCGCGCCTGGGGCGATCCCGAATCGGGCATGGTGTGGTGCATCTCCGAAGCACCCAACGCCGAGGCCATCAAGCGCATCCACGAGCGTGCTGGCCATCCGGCCACGGAGGTCTACCCGGTTCCAGTCGAGGTCTAGGGCGGGCGCGCGCGCAAGCGGGCAGGCGAGCGCCGGCTACTCCTGGAGGACCGAAAGGATGTTCCCGGCCGGATCGGTGAACCAGGCGATCGGCGGGCCCGACTGGCGCATGATGCCGCGCTCGTCCTGGCCGAAGTCGGCGCCGTAGCGCTGAAATTCGACGCCGCGGCGCCCGAGCTCGTCCACAGCGGCGTCGATGTCGGGCACCGGGAAGTTGAGGCATGT
>DATADC010000031.1:0-16641 GCA_036258735.1 Candidatus Limnocylindria bacterium | reverse complement strand
GTCGACGGCGACCGGATCGTTACGCGCCTAGGCCTCGTCCTTCGCTGACGCCGCGGCCGCCCGCGCCTCGACCTCGAAGCGGTTGCCGCGGTACCAGCCCGCCCCCGCGCGCCACGCTTTCCACGAAGCCAGCGCGTAACGGACTGCCAGCCTCCAGCCGTGGCGACGCCACTGCTCCACGTGCGCCAGCTCGTGGCGCAGCTCGCGCTCGTCGAGCGGCCGCCAGGCAAGGACGTCGCGGCCGATGGTGATGGCGGTCCAGTTCGGCAGCACCAACCTGCCGAGGTGTCGCAGCCAGGGCCACACGTGCACCCGATGTCGCAGCCGGCGCCTCACCGGGTCCTACCCACCAGCAGGTCCGGCCGCCGGCCCCAGCGCTCCAGGAAGCGGTAGAAGTTCCGCCGGCTGAGGCGGTCGCGCTCGTCGTCGGGCAGCGCGGTCCAGCCCCGGTGTTCGTGACGCCGCAGCGGGACGCCGGCCACGGCCACGGCCCGCCAGCCTCGGTCGCGGATCGCGAAGGAGAGGTCGAGGTCCGCGTTGCGGTAATAGCGATACCGATGGTCGAAGCCTCCAACCGCGGCCAGGGCTTCACGGCGGACGGCCAGGCAGTACGCCTGCACCGCGTCGACCTCGCCGGAGTCGATCTCGCTGAAGTGGCGTCCGTCATCGGAGACCAGGCCCCACGGCCCCGCCAAGCCAACGCTCGCATCCTCGAAGGCGTCCAGCAGCGGTGCGACGAACTCGCCCATCGGTTCCACCGAGCCGTCCAGCAGGACGATGAAGGCGCCGCGCGCGCGGCGCAGCCCCAGGTTCGCCGCATCGGCCCAACCGAGGCGCGCGGTCGTCGGCAGGCGGACGATCGGCAACCCAACCTCATCGCCCTGGGCTGGTGAGCTCGCCGCATTCTCGACCACGACCAGCTCTGCAGACGCCTTGGGCGTGAACCGGCGCAGGCCGAGCGCCAGCCGCGCCAGGTCCTCAGGGTCGTCCTCGACGATCGTCACCAGCGAGGCATCGAGCACTGCCGGCTCCTCGAGCAGGGACGCCAGGTCCTCAGGCCGGGCGTAGCCGGTAGCGGCGGCCATGGCCGGCAGCAGCGGTCGCACGCTCGAGCCGGACGGCGAGTCGATCGGTTCCCAGCCCTGCTCGCGAATCACGCCGCGGAGTGCATCCGCAGCCTCCCAATCTCGGCGCGCGCGGGCCTCGGCGCGTTGATCGACCAGGCGCTGGACGTCCGGCGGGGGTTCCGCGCTCACCGCTCCGCGCCGGCCGGCCACGAATCGTGCCGTCCGATGGGCCGGCCATCGCCATCGCGCTCAAGCTTGTGCGGCCCCATGCCAGCGGGTCGGTAGCGCAGCCGCTCCACAGGCCGACCGCCGACCAGGTGCTCGAGCACGATCTCTTCCGCGTCCTCCGGCGTCAGCGCCGCGTACCACACGTCGTCGGGGTAGACCACCGCCATCGGTCCATTGCCGCACTGGCTGAAGCAACCGGCGTGGTTGACGCGGACGCGGTCGCCCAGGCCGGCTGCCTTGGCGGCCGCCTTCAGCGCGGCATGGACCCCGATGCCGTCGCCGTCGATCGACGGACACCATTCACCGCGAGTGCAGACGAAGACGTGGCGCTCGAAAACGGACATGTGGACCGAAACGTACTGCCCCCTCCGACCGAAAGTACCGGGGGCGGCGAACCCACCTCAACCTTACTATCCGACCACGAGCCACGCCCTCCGCACCCAAGCCATCTGCGCGTGGCAGGAACGGACCAGAGTGGTGGAGGACCACCCACCAATGATGACCAACGAGGTAGGGAAGCTGCTCACGGCGTCGGAAGTCGCCGAGATGCTGCACCTGCACGTCAACACGGTCAAGCGACTCGGCGACCGCGGCGAGCTGCCCTTCTTCCGGGTGACCAGCCGTGGCGATCGACGCTTCCGCTACGAGGACGTGCTGGAGTTCCTCCGCCGCGAGAAGTAGCTCGCCGCTGAACAGGGGGACCGGGTCGCCCGACCGCCGAGGTGCCAATTTCTCGGCGGTCGGACGCTGTCTGGGATAATCGCGCCCCCATGACCGACGACTCCAGGCTTCGGCTCGAAGAGGGTCGACGCCTCCTCGATGGCGGCAGCCCCGAGGCCGCGCTCGACATCCTGATGCCCCTCACCGCCCAGCCGCACGTAGGCGGGGAGGCGTGGCTGCTCACGGGCACCGCGCGCTATCGGCTCGACGACGAGGACGGCGCGCTGACGGCCTGGCAGCGGGCGGCCGACGCCGGTGGGCAGATCGCCTGGCTTGGGTGGCGATCAGTCGCCGAGCAGCACGTCCGCAACGGTGACCTTGACGACGCCATCACGGCGTACCGCGAGGCGGATCGTCGCGCTCCCGCGCACGAGCGCGGCGCCATCGCCAACCGCATCGCCTGGCTCCTCAAGGAGACCGGCCACGACTTCGCCGCGCGGCGCCAGTTCAACCGCGCTCGCGGGGCCTACGCCGCCTTCCCCGCCTACGTCACCTGGGCCATCGTGGCCATCAACGTCCTCGTCTTCGTGGCGGACGCCGCACTGACCAGCTTCGCGTCGCTGGACCTAATGAGCTTTGGTGGGCCGCTCGTCGAGCTGGGCGCGGTCAACGGCCACCTCGTCGCCCAGGGCGAGTGGTGGCGGATCGTGACGAGCGCGTTTCTCCATCTCGGACTGCTGCACCTGGCCTTCAACATGTACGCCCTGTGGCTGTTCGGCCCGGTCATCGAGCAGCTGTACGGCCACCTGGAGTTCCTGACGCTCTACATGCTGTGCGCCATCGGCGGCAGCGTGCTGACCATCCTGCTCCAGCCCGATTCGGCGGCGGCCGGCGCTTCGGGCGCCATCTTCGGCCTGTTCGGGCTCGCCTTCGTCGTCTCGCGCCGGCGCCACCTGCTGCTCGGCCCACAGGCGCGCGCCATCCTCTCCCAGGTGGGCACGCTGCTCGTCCTCAACCTGTTCATCACCTTCATCGCCGCCGAGCGCATCAGCTGGACCGGGCACGTGGGCGGCCTGGCTGTCGGCGCGGTGCTGGGCCTGCTGCTCGCCCCGCGCCACGCGCCGACCATGGGCGGCATGTGGCGCGCCGCCGACGGATCGCCGCTGACCGGCGCAGCGGACGCCGCCTCGCGCGCGCTGGCGTACGCGTTCGTGGCCGCCACGCTCGCCGCGGGCACCTGGGTCGCCGTCCAGCAGATCGGCTGAGCGTCAGGCGCCGACGGCGGGCTGCCCCTCGCGGACGGGTCGCGGCGCGGTCGGCTTGACCGGCCGCAGGTACAGGCTCAGAACGATCACCAGGTAGGCCGCCCAGGTGATGAGGGTGATCCACTCGGGCGTGCTGCTGTAGCCGAACAGCGCGCGCAACAGCTGGCCGAGGACGAGGATCGGTCCCGTCTCGGCGATGTTCCCGCTGTGCGGCAGGACCCCGGAGATGTCGAACGCGGTCGAGGTCCCGATGGTGATGACACCGGCCTCCACGAACTCGTGCACCGCGTAGCTCAGCAGGCCCGCGGCGATGAAGATCAGGGCGATGCCGGTCCATCGGAAGAACGTCTGCAGGTTGATGACGCGCGCCCCTGCGTAGAAGCCGTAGCCGATGGCCACCGCGATGGCCAGGCCGATGAAGGCGCCGACCAGCGTGCTGCTGGCCTCGGTGCCGGCGGCCCGCGACTGGCCGAGGAGGAAGAGCGAGGTCTCGAGGCCCTCGCGGATGACCGCGGTAAAGGCCAGGATCGACAGGCCGAAGATCCCACCCTCGATGAGCGCCCGGTCCACGCCGGCCTGGAGCTCGCCGCGGATGTTCGCCGCCGTCCGACGCATCCAGAACAGCATCCAGGTCACCACGGCGGCGGCCAGCAGGGTCGCCACGCCCTCGAAGATCTGGCCCGCGGCACCCTCCAGGCCCTCAAGCGTGACCCACAGGAAGGCCCCCACCACGATGCTCAGCACGACGGCCGCGCCCGCTCCAGCCCAGATACGTCCGAAGTACCGCTGGTTTCCGGTTTTGGCCAGGTAGGCGAGGATGATGGCGACGATCAGTGCAGCTTCCACGCCTTCGCGGAGGCCGGTGAGCAGGCCAGTGGTGAGGAATCCGAGGTCCAAGCTGCTTCTCCTGCCAGGGGGTTGGCTAACGCCGCGTTAGGCTAGCCTAACGTTTCAGGTTCGTCAAAGCGAACTACGGGTGCCATAGTCGGAATTCCCGCCCCGCGCCGTCGAGGCGGCGCACGCGTGCACTGGCGCGGGCATGGCTAGAATCGAGACTGCCCCGAGCCAGTTCCCCGTTGGAGAGCCCATGATCGACTTTGCCCTGACCGATGCGCAGCGCGAGGTCCAGCGCACCGCCCGCGCCTTCGCGGAGCGCGAGATCCTGCCGCGCATCCGCGAGCTGGACTCGACGGCATCCTACGACCGCACGCTGTACGAGAAGATGGGCGCTGAGGGCTTCCTGGGCCTGCCCGTCCCGGAGCGCTATGGCGGGGCGGGAATGGACTACATCGCCTTTGCGCTGCTGTGCGAGGAGATGGAGCGTGCCGATACCGCGTTCCGGGTCATCCTCTCGGTACATACCGGCCTCAACTCCCTGACGCTGCTGCAGTGGGGCTCGGAGGAGCAGAAGCAGCGATACCTGGTCCCGCAGGCGCGCGGCGAGAAGCTGGCGACCTTCGGCCTGACCGAGCCCGGCGTCGGCTCCGATGCAGCGAACCTGCAGACCACGGCGCGTCGGGACGGCGACCGCTACATCCTCAACGGCTCGAAGATCTGGATCAGCCTGGGCGACACCGCCGACCACTTCCTGGTCTTCGCCAGCGTTGACCGCTCCCGCGGCCACAAGGGCATCACCGCCTTCATCGTGGAGCGCTCGTTCCCAGGCTTCAGCTCGGACTCGCTGCACGGCAAGCTCGGCGTGCGCGCCGGCAACACCGGCATCCTGTACTTCAACGACTGCGAGGTGCCGGCCGCCAACCGCGTGGGCGAGGAGGGCGAGGGCTTCACGATCGCCATGAGCGCCATCGACCAGGGCCGATACACCGTCGCCGCCGGCAGCGTCGGATTGGCGCAGGCCTGCCTGGACGCATCGGTCAAGTACGCCCACGAGCGCAAGGCGTTCGGCGTGGAGATCGGCGAGCACCAGCTCGTCAAGCAGATGCTGGCCAAGATGTACCAGGGCATCGAGGCGGGCCGGCTGCTGGTCTTCAAGGCCGGCTGGAAGAAGAACCGTGGCGAGCGCAACACGCGCGAGACGTCGCTGGCCAAGTGGTTCTGCACCGATCACGCCGTGGCCTCCGCCCTCGACGCGATCCAGGTCCACGGCGCATACGGGTACTCCGACGACTACCCCGTGGAGCGCTACCTGCGCAACTCGAAGGGCTCGGTCATCTACGAGGGGACCTCGCAGATCCATACCCTGATGCAGGCCGACTACCTGCTCGACTACCGCAAGGACCGACCGCTGCGCAAGCAGCAGCCCCCGTTTGAAGGCGAGATGTAGCGCGCTTAGGCGGGCTCGCGAGGCTCGAGCCGCAGCTCGTTGACCGATGCCGCGGCGACCGCCTCCGCGCCGAACGCGATTGGAACGCCATCGCCGCGCAGCCACACCTCGAAGAGGTCGCGGTAGTGTGGCGAGAGCGGGTTGCCGGACTGGCCTCCGGCCAGCGACCAGCGCCCGGCATCGGCGTCGGCGAGATCGACGACGGCGCGCAGGTTCGGCAGGAAGCCGGGATTGCCGAACGTGTTGAGCGGTCCCGACGCCGCCTGCAGCGGCGTGCTCGTGTCCCCCGGGAAGGGGACTGGCCCGAGATTGAACGTCGGCGCCAGCATCGGCTGGTCGCCCATCGGGTGCCGCAAGGTCAGGGTGCGCAGGCGGCCCCAGGACCAGGCGGCCGGATCGGGCCCGTGCTCGCGGCGCAGGCGCTTGACGGCGGCGGACAGGGCTGCCGCGGCCTGCGCTTCCCAGCCGTCGGCGAACCAGCCGTCGGGCCGCTCGTCGAGAACGCCGACCAGCCGACCGACGGCCGCAGTGTGCAGGCTGGTGAGTGGGACCAGGTCGCCGAATCCGGCGCCAAGGGCGTAGCGCCAGGCGGACGGTGCCTTCGCGCGCGCGACGCGCTCCGACATTTCGGCCAGCCAGGCCTCATAGACCGATGCGGCCGCCGAGTCCACCGCAACGCGCCCGTCCCAGGCGCGCAGCAGCTCGAGGCCGAGGCGCGCTGGGTCGTCGGGGGGTGAGATACCCAACAGCATGGAGCGCAGTGATCGCCAGGGCAGGCACTCGACGTCGAGCTGGAGCCGCTGACAGGCCGCGACGTCCCAGGCGTCATCGTCGCGAAGCGCCTCCACGATGCGAGCCTGGCGGTAGCCGTCCATGAAGTCGGCGCCCAGGAACGGGCCGGTGCCGTCGGGGACCGGGCGGTTGTTGGCGCTGGCCACGAATCCCGGTTCCGGATCGAGGGCACACGGCATGTCGGCGAACGGCACGAGGTCGCTCTCCCACGCGGCACGTGGCAGCCAGGCGGGGAGCGGCAGCGTGCCGTTGCCGCCGCGGCGGCGCGGCAGTTGCCCCACCAGCTGGTAACCGATGTGGCCATCGCGGTCGGCGTAGACGATGTTGAGCGCTGGTCCAGGCCACTCGGCGAACGGTGCGCGGAATGAGTCGAAGTCGCGGGCGGCGACGGTGTCCAGGAAGCCGCGGATCGGCAGTCCCTGCAGCCAGACCGCCGAGAGCGAGACCGCCGCGGGCGACCCGTCGAGGAGGGGACCGATGAGGGGCCCGCGTGGGGTGACGACCACCCGCTCGACCACGTCGGCGCCGCCACGAACGGCGATGACCTCGTCCCGAACCTCGCACCGCTGCCAGCCGTCTGGGCCTCGGACGCCGCGGCCGTCCGACGCCAGCTCCTCCACGAACAGGTCCGACTGGTCGGTGAGGGCCGCGGTGATGCCCCACGCCGCGTGGCCGTTGAACGCGGCCGGCAGCACCGGGGCGCCGACGAACGACGCGCCCGCCACCTCCCACTCCGGACAGCGCAGGTGCGCCAGGTACCAGGGGGCCGGCAGGCGCGGTGCGAGGTGCGGATCGTTGGCAAGCAGCGGGGCGCCGGTAGCCGTCCGTGAGCCGGCGAGCGCCCAGTTGTTCGAGCCGCCTCCAGGCGGCGCCACCGACAGGAAAGCGCGGACGTCCGCGGCGAGGCGATCGATGGCCGGTCCGACCTGAGCTCCCACCGGGACCGTGACCGGCAGCGCCTCCGGCGGTCGTGGATCCAGGGCCATCAGGGCGTCCGGACCGTCGTCGAGCAGGACCTTCAGGCGCGCCAGCTCGGTATCCCAGTTGGCGGACAGGGCGAATGCCTGGAGGCCGGCGAAGGCCAGGACGTCCTCCGGCCGCCAGTGAGATGGGCGCGCACGGAGCAGCGCGAACTCGAGCGGCCGCCGGCCGAGGCCGACCGCCAGCCCGGCGTTGACGCCGCCGACGTAGGCGTCCAGCGCCGCCCGGACCGAGTCGGCGAGGAGCGGCAGCTGCACCGTGGCCACGCGCCCGAAGCCCAGCCGGCGCGACATCCGGTCCGCGACCACACCGCCACGACCCACCAGCTCGGCAAGCGTCCCGCGGCCGATCCGGAGCATGAGCTCCAGCTGAAAGGTCCGGTCCTGCGCATGGCAGAAGCCGAGCCCAAACCAGGCGTCCGCGGCCGAGGCTGCGTCGACGTGCGGGATCGCCCAGCGGTCGCGGCGGATACGAATCGGCGCCGACACACCGGCGACTCGCATTCGGCCGCGGGTCCGCGGCAGCCGACGGCCGAGGAGCCGCAGGGGGAGGCGCATGGCCCGCACGGTCGCATCGGTCCATCTGGTGCGTCAAGCGCGGGGAAGGGGCGCCGAAGGGGCGTCGGTATACTCCGGCGGGTGAGCCGGACCATCGAGCTGCTGGCGGGCCTGATCCTGCTGGGCATCGGCGTCGTCATCCTGCTCGGCGAGTGGATCCGCTCGTGGTTCGCTGAGCTCGGCGTGGACGCCGACGTCTGGGCGTGGTGGCCGGCGCTGCTGGTGGTCCTGTCGCTCTTCTTCCTCGGGCCAGCGCTGTTCGGATCTCAGAGCCGCCGCCTGCGGGCCGGGATGGTGATCCCCGGCGTACTGCTGGCAGGCATGGGTGCCGCGCTCACGTACACCAGCGTCAACGACCGGTGGGACGCCTGGTCCTACCTGTGGAGCGTCTTCCCCTTCAGCCTCGGCCTGGGCATGTACGCCGCCGGCTGGATCGCCGATGCGCCCGCCTTCAAGTGGATCGGCTCCGGCGTGGCGGCCGGCGGGGTGGTCGCCTACCTGGCGTTCGCCACCGCGTTCGGCGGGGAGGCCTTCCGCGTGGTGGCGGCGCTGGGAATCATGGCGCTCGGCTTCGCGCTGACCGTGGGCGGCCTGGCGGAACGACTGAGCCGCAAGGTGCCCCTTCTCTAGTTAGCCCGTCGCTACGGCCGTGGGCTAGTCCGTGCGTTCGTCCGACGCGTCAGCCCCATGGCGTCTATCGCGGCATTGGTCGGATCGCACGCGGGCCGATCCAGCGCTCGAACCAGGCCAGGATGCGCTCCATGCGATCGATGCGCCGATCGGGCCGCCCGTAGCTCTTGAGCTCGTGGTGCTCCTCGGGGTAGAGCACGTACTCGACCTCCCTGCCGAGCGCGCGCAGCGCAGTAAAGAGCTGCTCGTTATCGGCCGGCGGGCAGATACGGTCCTCCTCGGCCTGGAGGATCAGCAGCGGGGTGGTGATGCGTGCGGCGTTGCGCAGCGGCGAGTGGGACCAGAGCTTCTGCATGCCCTCGTCGGTGAGGGGGTCGCCGAGCCGGGCTCGCCGGTTGTAATGGATGGCGAAGAAGGAATTGCCCCACGCCGACACCTGGTTGGTGACCCCGTTCTCGCCGATCGCCGCACCAAAGCGGTCCGTCACGCCGATGAGCCACTGGGTCAGGAAGCCGCCGTAGGACAGGCCCATCACGCCGAGCCGGTCGGGGTCTGAGGCGCGTCGCGCCACCATGGCGTCAACAACGGCCATGGCGTCCTCGGCGTCCGTCTCTCCCCAGCGTCCGCCAAGGCCGCCGATCCAATCGGCGCCGAACGAGGCAGAACCACGGATGTTGGGCAGCACGCAGCGATAGCCGTGGCCGGTCAGCATGGTGGAGTCCATCGTCCCGCCGGGCGCGTGCGACCCGGTCGGGCCGCCGTGGAGGATGAAGACGGTCGGCAGCGGCTCGTCCAGCCCGACACCGGCCGGCGACGCGACCCAGGCCTGGATGGGACCGCCGGCGCCGTCGAGCCACAGCTCGTCGAGCCGGGGGATGGGGAAACGCTCCTGCCAGGCGGAACCGTTGCGGGTCAGGCGGCGTGGCGGCCCCGCGTCGTCGACCGCGTAGACCTCGGCCGCCCGGCCGTCGCGCCCGGCGGAGAAGGCGACCCGGCCGCCGACGGCCGCCACGCCAGCAGCCACGAATCGGTCGAGCTCCACCAGGGGCTCCGCGGTCCCGGAGGTCGTGACGCGGTACGGGAGGTTGCGGCTCCGGTCGGAGACGATGGTCACCAGCGTTTCCCCGTCCAGCCAGACCGGGCCCAGGTCCTCCTCGGCCATGACCAGGTCCGCCCAGCCGGCCTCGGAGACGGGCCGGTCCAGTGCCGCTGTCAGACTGGTGGGCGTGCCATCGGGGAGCGAGGTGGCGAAGAGCTCCGCCTGCGCCTCGTCGGGCGGGTCCGGGACGTCGATCCCGATACAGGCCAGCCAGCCCGCGTCCGGCGAGAGCGCCGGCCAGTCGGCTTCGCCGGAGGGCGACGCGAGCTCCACCGGCTCGCCACCGTCGACGGCAACCCGGAAGAGGCGTTGCCGCGGGTCGATGTTCCAGTCCGGCTCGACGTTCGCGGCGTACACCAGCGAGCGGGAGTCGGGCGCCCACGATGGGTGGACGACATCGAAGTCGCCGCTCGTCAGCTGCCGCGGCCGCCCGCCGGCGCGCGGCTCCACCAGCCACAGGTGCGTCCGCCGCCCCAGGAACCCGGACTCGTCGTCGCGGAAGTCGGTGCGCGTCATGCGCCGTGCGACCGGCGACTTGCCCTTCCGTTCGGGACCCACCCGGAAGCGGTCGTCGCCGGCCTGGCCGAGCAGCGCGATCCGGCGACCGTCGGGGCTCCAGCGCGGACGCGAGGCACCGTGCGGCAGCTTGGGCAGGCGCCGGGGCCGGCCGCCATCGGCGCCGATCACCCAGGGCTGCGCGTCCTCCTCCTTTTCGCTGGCAGGCGCCCGCGTAAAGCCGATGCGCCGCCCGTCGGGCGAGAAGGCCGGAGACCCGTCACGCACGCGGCCGCTGGTCAGCCGCCGCGCCCGGCCGCCGCGCCACGGGACGCTCCAAAGGTGCGACACGTAACGGCCGCCCGACACGCGCCGCAGCACGTAGGCCACCCGCTCGCCGTCGGGCGAGAGGGTGAAGGCCTCGATCGCGGCCTGCGCCTCGACCAGGGCGCGGCCGGTGGGTGTCTGCTGCGCCGGCATGGGGCCGGAGTATGACCGAGCGAACCGGACGAGGGCAGCCCGTCTCCCCCGAATCGCGCACCAGCGAGCCGCTCCCGCTGCGGTATCCGTTGAACTCCGCCGAATGATTGACCCTATTCCGTGGCGTGTGCGATAGTCCGCCGGTCGCCACGTGCCCGGATGCGCCGGCCGAAGTGCGGCTACACACCGGCTCATACAGGAGGGGTTAAATGCGTCGGGTGAACCGGGCCTCCGGGCTCGCAGTGGTGGTGGTCCTCGGCATCATTCTCGCGGCCTGCGGCGGCCAGACCACGACCAGCGTGGCGCCTTCCGGCAGCCCGGGCGCATCTGCGCCCTCCACGGCGACGGGCGGAACCGTGCGCATCGGCATCGGCGGCTCGGCCGACAGCCTCAACCCCGGCAACGGCCTGCTTTCCGAGGCCTACGACCTGTACGAACTGGTCTATGACACGCCCATCGGCATGAACCAGCAGGGGGAATTCATCCCCGAGCTCGCCACCGAGTGGTCCGTGGCGGAGGACGGCGTGACCTGGACCATGACCATCCGCGACGACGCCGTCTTCCACGACGGCGAGCCCGTGACGGCGGAGGACGTCGCGTTCTCGATCCAGCTCTACAAGGACACCCAGGACTTCCCGTACCTGCCGTCGTACGCCTCGTACTTCGAGACGATCGAGGCGCCGGATGACACGACCGTGGTACTCACCACGGCCGAGCCGATCGGCAACTTCGAGGCGAACATCGTGTTCATGTACGTCCTCCCCAAGCACATCTGGGAGGACGTCGAAGACCCGATCGAGTTCCAGAACGAGGAGATGATCGGCTCCGGCCCGTTCGCCCTCGGCGAATTCCGGCGCCGCGAGTTCGCGCGGCTGGAGGCAAACGCGGATTACTGGAACGGCGCCCCGTTCGTCGACGAGGTCATCTTCCAGACCATCCGCAACGCCGATGCGCGCATCCAGGCGCTCATCAACGGCGAGGTGGACGCCGTCGCCGAGGTCCCGCCCACCGCGGTCCCCTCGCTCAGAAACGCGGAGAACGTTCACCTGCACGTCGCAGACGTGGCTGCGGGTGGCAGCATCCGCGACATCCTCTTCAACATGGTCGCGCCCGAGGACTGCCCCAGGGAGGAGGGCGGCGAGTGCACCGGGCACCCGGCCCTCCAGGAGGTGGAGGTGCGGCGCGCGCTGGCCATGGCGGTCGACAAGCAGCAGCTCATCGACGTCGCGCTTCTCGGCCTGGGCAGCCAGGGCGTGGGCTTCGTGCCGCCCGGGCTGGGCGACTACTTTATCGGCACCGAAGCGGACATCCCCTACGACGCCGCCGGAGCCAACGCACTCCTGGACCAGGCCGGCTACACCGATACCGACGGGGACGGCATCCGCGAGTGCAAGGCCGGCCAGGACTGCCCGACCGGCGACCTGACCCTCCGCTTCCACTACGCCGATGACATCGACACTGCCCCGCGCGAGGCGGAGCTGCTCCAGGACATGTGGGCCGCGATCGGCGTGCGCATCGAGATCCAGGGACTCGACCCCGACACGCTGACCAGCATCTGCTGCCCGACCTTCGGCTACGACATCATCCTGTGGGGCTGGGGCTCGGACCCCGATCCGGGCTTCCTGCTGGGCGTCACGACCTGCGCCGAGATCCCCACCGGCTACAGCGAGACGGGGTACTGCAACGAGGAGTACGACCAGCTCTACGAGGAGCAGGGAACCGAGACGGACCGTGAGGCACGGATCGCCATCGTCCACCAGATGCAACAGATGCTGCTGGACGACGTACCGTACATCGTCCCGTTCTACGAGCAGACCGTGGAGGCGTGGCGGACCGACACCTTCAGCGGCTGGCTCGACGACAACCCGACCTTTGGTCTCGCGGCACCCGAGAACCTGACCGTCCTTCGACCGTTGGAGTAAGCCCTGGCCAGCGCGGCTGACGGACCGATGGCCGTGACGACCGCGGCCGTCGGTCCTCGCTGTCGACCACGTCGATGAACGGACGAGGACGCTTCCTCCTGCGGCGGGCCGCGTGGGCGCTGGTGGTGGTCTTCGTGGTCATCACCTTCAACTTCTTCCTGTTCCGCGTCCTGCCCGGGGACCCCGCCAAGGCCGGCGCACGCGACCCACGGCTGAGCCAGGCGTCGATCGTGGCCCTCACCCAGCGCTTCGGGCTGGACAAGCCGGTCTTACTCAACTTCGAGGCGGGCGCAGACCCGTTTGACTCGCAGTACTTCGCCTATCTCGGCGCCCTGTCGCGCGCTGACCTCGGGATGAGCTACGCATTCCGCGACGAGCCGGTGGCCGAGCTGCTGGGCGACGCGCTGGTCAACACCCTGTGGCTCATCCTGCCGGCCCAGATCCTGGCCATCGTGTTCGGCATCGCGCTGGGGCTGCTGGCGGCCTGGCGCCGGGGCACGGCCCTGGACGTCGTCTCGCTGACGTTCAGCCTGTTCATGTGGTCGCTGCCGACGTTCTTCCTGGCGATCCTGCTGCTCGTCTTCGGCGCCAGTTACCTGGACCTGCCGACCGGCGGCAAGGTGACCATCGGCGCCGAGTACGCCTCGTTCTGGGAAGAGCTGGCCGACATCGCGCGCCACATGGCGATGCCGACGCTGGCCTTCACGCTCGTCCTGCTGGGCGAGTACATGCTGATCATGCGCAGCAGCGTGCTGGACATCTTCAGCGAGGACTACATCCTCACCGCCAAGGCCAAGGGCCTGTCCACCTTTCGCATCATCCGCGATCACGCGCTGCGCAACGCCATGCTGCCGATGGTCACGCTCGTCGCCATCAACCTGGGGTTCACCGTCGCAGGCGCGATCCAGGTGGAGGAGGTCTTCAGCTGGCCTGGCATCGGCGACCTGACGGTGGAGGCCATCTCGCAGCGT
Organism: Candidatus Limnocylindria bacterium; assembly: GCA_036258735.1. GTDB lineage: Bacteria > Chloroflexota > Limnocylindria > QHBO01 > QHBO01 > JAPSGM01. The sequence continues at coordinate 3,210 of DATADC010000031.1, read as the reverse complement.
GACTACCCGGTGCTGCAGGGTGCCTTCCTGCTCATCGCCGTGGCGGTGGTGCTGGCCAACCTGGTGGCCGACGTCGTCTATGGCTGGCTCGATCCGCGGGTCACCCACGCATGACCGCCCTGGTCGAGGTCAGCGCTCCCGCCCCGTCGCCGGCCGCGCGACTGTCCTGGCGGCGCTTCGTTCGCAGGCCGATGGGCCTCATCGGCGGAGCGATGCTGTTGGTCGCGCTGGTGATGGCCGTCGCCGCCCCCTGGCTGGCGCCTTACGACCCCTACGCGCCCGCGCGGGTCACGATCTTCGACATCTACCAGCCGCCGTCCGCCGCCCACCCGCTGGGGACCGATGACGGCGGCAAGGACGTCCTCTCGGCGCTGATCTACGGCGCCCGCGTGTCGCTGATCGTGGGGTTCGCCGCCGCCGCCATCACCACCGTGGTGGGCGGACTGATCGGGATCGTCGCGGGCTACCTCGGCGGACGCGTCGGGTCATTCCTGATGAGCGTCACCGACTTCTTCCTGGTCATCCCCGAGATTGCCCTGCAGATCGTGATCGTGGCCATTGCGGGGCAGTCGCTGGTCAACATCATCCTGGTCATCGGGCTGCTGGGCTGGGCGACCACCGCGCGGCTGGTACGCTCGCAGACCCTGTCGGTGCGCGAGCGCAAGTTCGTGCTGCGCGCGCGGGCCATCGGCGCCGGGGATCCGCACATCCTGCGACGCCACGTGATCCCCGCCGTGCTGCCGTTGATGATCGCCAACACCGTGCTGGTCATCAGCCTGGCGATCCTGTCCGAGTCGACGCTGGCCTTCATCGGCCTTGGCGACCCGACCGTCATCAGCTGGGGCCAGATGCTCAACTTCGCCTTCAATCGCGGTGCCGTATCGGCCGGGGCCTGGTGGGCCCTGATCCCGCCCGGGCTCGCAATCGTGTGGGTGGTGCTCGGCACCACGCTGCTGGGCACCGCCCTGGAGGACGCACTGAACCCGCGCCTCAAGCGCCACCACCTCGAGCGCGACCGATCCGTGGCGCTTCGCTCTCCAGCTGCCCCGCTGCTGCGCCGGCGCCGCCAGGCCGCGCCCTCCGCGCCGGTCCTGGAGGTCCGCAACCTGAGCGTGGAGTTCGACTCGCCATCCGGCCCACTGCGGGCGGTCGACGACGTCTCGTTTGACCTGCACCGTGGCGAGACCCTGGGGCTGGTCGGCGAGTCGGGCTGCGGCAAGACGACCACCATCCTGGCCATCCTGCGCCTGCTGCCGCCGGGCGGACGCATCGTCTCCGGCTCGGTGCGCTACGGAGACGACGACCTCGTGACGCTGGACGCCGGCGAGGTGCGGCGCGTCCGCTGGTCCAGGCTGTCGCTCATCTTCCAGGGGGCCATGAACGCGCTCAACCCGGTGCGCCCGGTGGGCGACCAGGTGGCGGAGGCCATCCGCGTGCATGAGCCGGAAATCGGGCGCGGCGCGGCGACCCGCCGTGCCGGGGAGCTCCTCGAACGCGTGGGGATCGGGCGCAAGCGCTACGGTGATTACCCGCACACCTATTCGGGGGGCATGCGGCAGCGCGCCATGATCGCCCTGGCCCTGGCCTGCCGGCCGGACGTGGTCATGGCCGACGAGCCGACCACGGCGCTCGACGTCATGATCCAGGCCCAGATCCTGGAGCTGCTCGCCGAGCTCAGCCGGGAGATGGGGATGGGCGTCGTCCTGGTGACCCACGACCTGGGCGTGGTGGCCCAGACCTGCGACCGCGTGGTCGTCATGTACGGCGGACGCGTCGCCGAGGAGGCGGATACCGCCCGACTGTTCGCTGACCCACAGCACCCCTACACCGAGCGCCTGCTCGCTTCCTTCCCGGACCTCACCAACCCGGACCGCCGCCTGCGCGGCATCCCCGGAACGCCGCCGCGGCTGGACGACATGCCACCCGGCTGCCCGTTCCAGCCGCGCTGCCCGTACGCCTTCGACCGCTGCCCGACCGAGGTGCCGCCACCGTTCGACCTGGGCGACGGCCGGCGGGCGAGCTGCTTCCTGCGGGACCCGGCGCAGCCGGTGGAGCCAATCGCCAGACCGGTTGCCCGGTCGGAGGCACCGCATGGGTGAGCCGGTAGCCGTGGTCCGCGACGCGCAGGTCCGTTTCGCAGGACGCCGGTCGCTGCTGGACGCGCTTCGCTTTCGACCCGCGCCGCCGATCCGGGCGGTGGACGGGATCAGCTTCGAAGTCGCGGCCGGCGAGGTGCTCGCCATCGTGGGTGAATCCGGATCGGGAAAGACGACCACCGCCAACCTGCTGCTCGGCCTGCTGCCGCCGAGCGATGGGCGCGTGGAGCTCGACGGCCGCGACGTCGGGCGGCTGTCGCGCCGCGACCTGGCCCGGATGCGCCGGAGCGTGCAGATGATTTTCCAGGATCCGTACGAGTCGCTGAACCCGCGCATGCGCGTCGCCGATATCGTGGCCGAGCCGCTGCGCGTCCACCGCATCGTGCGGTCGGCGGGCGACGCCCGCGAGCGGGTGCGCGAGGCGTTGACCGAGGCAGGCCTGACACCGGTGGATGCGTACCTGCGGCGCCTTCCATTCGAGCTGTCGGGCGGCCAGCGGCAGCGGGTGGCGATTGCCGCAGCGCTTGCCCTGCGGCCCCGCCTGCTGGTGGCGGACGAGCCGGTGAGCATGCTCGACGTCAGCATCCGCGCCGAGATCCTCAACCTGCTTCGGGCGCTGGCCGACGACCATGACATCGCGGTGGTGATGATCACCCACGACCTCTCAACGGTGGCCGCCTACGCCGACCGCATCGCGGTCATGTACCTGGGCCGTATCGTGGAGCAGGGCGACGCCCGCACCGTCCTCGACGACCCGCAGCATCCCTACACGCGCGCCTTGCGCTCCGTGGTCCCCGTGCCCGATCCTTCGGCGCGCCGCGTCCCGCAGGTCCTCCGCGGCGAGATGCCCGATCCCTCGCGCATCCCGTCCGGTTGCCGCTTCCACCCCCGCTGTCCGCTGGTTTTTGACCGCTGCCCGCAGGTGGACCCGCCCCTGTTCCGCGTGGCGGGCGACCACGTCGCGGCCTGCCTCCTGCTCGAGGGCGGCGGCCGGCTACCGCCCCTCCCCGAGGACGGCCAGCACGCCGGCGGCGACCGCGACCGCCAGCCCGCCGGGTAGCGCAAACCGCACCGCGCGGCCAGCGCCGCGCGCGAGCCAGGCGGCCAGCGGGGA